>NZ_SMKG01000081.1 GCF_004348525.1 Micromonospora sp. 15K316
GGGTCAGATGTATATAAGAGACAGGTCCCCCACCCACTGCAGCAGCGACCCGAACGCCCGGCTGGCGAGCGTACCCAGCCCCGAGCGGGCACTCGGCTTTCCGCTCGGCCTCGGGCAGGAGCGGCCCGTCACCACCGACGAGATCGGCACCTACCTGCACGCCGTGGACACCGCCTCCGACCGGGTGGTGACAGGCGTGCTCGGTACGAGCGCGCTCGGTCAGCCGCTGCCGTACGCGGTGGTGTCGAACGAGCGCCACGTCCGGCCGGCCGCCCTGCGCAGGATCGCGGACGACATCCGGGAGCTGCGCGACCCGCGCCGGACCACGCGGCGCGAGGCGGCCGAGACCGCCGCCGACTCCCCGGCCATCGTCTGGGTGGCCGGCAACGTGCACGGCGGCGAGAAGAGCGGAGCCGACGCGGCGCTCAAGACGCTGTACGAGCTGGCCGCCGGCCTGTCGTGCGCGGTCGCCGAGCGCAACGACAACCTCGTCACGATCATCGTGCCCACGCAGAACCCGGACGGCCGGGACGCGAACCGGCGGCAGAACGAGTTCGGCTTCGACCTGAACCGCGACTGGTTCGCCCGCACCCAGCAGGAGACCGACAGCAAGCTGGAGCTGATGCGGCGCTACCCGCCGCAGGTCTTCGTCGACGCCCACGAGATGGGCGGCTCGCAGTACTTCTTCCCGCCCAACGCCGACCCGATCCACCACGAGATCTCCGGCGAGGCGGTCGACTGGATCAACCGGATCGGCGAGGCCAACAAGGCGGGCTTCGGCTACAACGGCGCCTGCACCGAGACCGTCACCACCGAGTGCTACTTCAACTACGCCCGGTACGACCTGTTCTTCATGGGCTACGGCGACACCGTGCCGGCGACCGGCTTCGGAGCCGCCGGCATGACGTTCGAGAAGGGCAGCGCCTCGGCGGTGGCCGACCGGGTCCAGCAGCAGTTCCACACCCAGTGGTCCACCCTGGGCTGGGCGGCCGCGAACCGGCACGAGGTGCTCACCGACTACTACCGGATCTGGACGGACGCGCTCGCCCAGGGCCGGGCGGGCACGCTGGAGCCGAACGAGGTGGTCCAGCCGACCAACGAGGTCCAGTTCCCGGTCCCGGACCTGAAGATCCGGTCCTACTTCCTGCTCCCCGACCGGCAGCTCGCCGACGTACGGCAGCTGGTCGAGCGGCTGCGCCGGATGGACGTCGAGGTGTACGAGGTGCAGCAGGCGACCCGGGTGCCCAACGCGCGGATCTTCGGCGGCCGGAGCGCACGGAACCTCACCGTGCCGAAGGGCGCGTACTGGATCCCGATGGAGCAGCCGCAGAAGCACTGGATCCAGGCGATCATGGGCGAGGACCCGTACACGCCGTTCCCCTACTTCTACGACGTCTCGTCCTGGAGCAATCCGCTGCTGATGGGAGTGCCGACCATCTCCACCGGGGACGACGTCCGCCCGCGGGCGAAGCTGGTCCGGCAGATCTCGGGCGGCAAGACCGGGCACGCCTCGTTCCGTGGCTCGTACGGCTACCGGCTCGACTCGGCCGCCGCCGCGGAGTTCACGTTCCGGCTGCTCGGTCGCGGCGTGCCGGTGGTGCGCGACGGGGCGAGCAGCCTCGTCCGGGTGGCGGCGACCCGGCTGACCCGGGAGATCGACGAGCTCGCCGAGTCGTTGGGCGTGACCCTCACCCCGGGCGGGCCGGCCACCGGCAGCCGGCTGGAACTGCCCGACGTCGGCCTCTTCTCCGGCGCCGGCATCTCCACCACCGCCGGCTCCCACGGTGAGGCCCGGTACGTCCTCGGCGAGCGCTGGGGGCTGGACCTGAAGCCGGTGACCACCGCCGACATCAACGACAACACCGAGGCGTTCACCGGCCGTACGGTGCTGCTCGTGCCCGACGGCAGCAACCCGACCGGTGGCCTCACCGCCGCCGGGCAGGCCAACCTGCGAAACTGGATCGGGCAGGGGCACACCTACATCGGGCTGCGCAACGAGGGCACCCGGATGGCCCGGGCCGCCGGGCTCACCTCCACCACCGAGAAGCCGAAGCCGACCGGCTACCAGGTGATCGGGTCGCACCTGCGGGTCGACGTCGACACCGCCAGCCCGGTCGCGGCGGGCCGGCCCGCCGAGGACTTCGAGTTCAACAACGGCGACCCCATCCTCAACCCCAGCACCACCGGCACCAACGTGCTGCGCTACCCCAGCGGGGACACCTTCTGGGCGAACGGCTACACGGTCGGCGTCGACGCGCTGCGCGGCACGGCGGCCGTGGTCGACGAGCCGACCGGCGCCGGTCGGGCGGTGCTCTTCGCGTTCAACCCGCTGTTCCGGGCGTACAACGAGAACGGGCTGCATCTGGTGGCCAACGCGCTGCTCTACCCCGCGACGGGCACCGGACGCACCGCCGAGCGGGCGGCGGCGGTCGACCCGGTCCGGGCCGCCGCGGCCCGGACGGCCGCCCCGGAGAACCTCGGCGGCGAGTGGCGGCCGATCACCATCGAGGTGGCGGACGCCGACCTCGCCCGGACCCGGTCGATCGTCGAACGCTTCACCGGCGACGCCCGGACGTCGACGGCGGGCGGCTCGGCCTACCTGGTGATCCCGAACCCGCAGGGGCGGCAGGCCGACGAGCACCCGTTCCTGGGTGACCTGGTGCGGGCCCTGCGCACGGCGGGGGTACCCCTGCGGTCCCTGATCGCCTGAGCCCGGGGCGGGCCCGGCCGGCGGCGACCGGCCGGGCCCGCGCCCGAGTTGGCTCCGGCGGGGTCGGTGCGGCAGGATCGGGCGGCCCTCGCGTTGTCGCGGACGTCACGTGCCCGGGCGTGGACGCCGGACCGGCTGCGCGAGAGTCTTGGAAAGCTGATTCCAAGATGAGGTGAAAGTGCCATGGACCTGCGCTCAGACGCTGTCGTGCTCTTCGGTGTGACCGGTGACCTGGTCGCGAAGAAGCTCTTCCCGGCGCTGTACGAGCTGACGCGCCGCGGTCGGCTGGACATGCCCGTGATCGGCGTCGCCCGCTCCCGCTGGGACCACCAGCAGCTGCTCACGGCGGCGCGCAAGTCGGTGCTGGAGGCGAACGGTCAGGTCGACGACGAGGTCTTCGACGCCCTCGCCGAGAACCTCACGATGCTCTCCGGAGACTACGCCGACCCCGGCACCTACCAGCGGCTCGCCGAGGCGCTCGCGACGGCGCGGCGGCCGCTCTTCTACCTGGCCATCCCGCCGGCGGTCTTCACCGCCGTGGTCGACGGCCTGGCCGGCTCCGGCCTGGCCGCGCGCGGCCGCGTGGTCGTCGAGAAGCCCTTCGGCCGTGACCTGGCCACCTCGCACGAGCTGAACACGGTGCTGCGGGCCGCCTTCGACCCGGAGCGGATCTTCCGAATCGACCACTACCTCGGCAAGGAGGCGGTCGAGGGGCTGCGGGTCTTCCGCTTCGCCAACCGGATCTTCGAGCCGCTCTGGAACGCCGAGCACATCGCCAGCGTCCAGGTGACCCTCGCCGAGGGCTTCGGCACCGAGGGGCGCGCCGGCTTCTACGACCGGGTCGGCGCCACCCGTGACGTGCTGCAGAACCACATGCTCCAGGTCGTGGCCCTGCTCGCCATGGAGCCCCCGGCCGACGCCGGCGACGACGCGTTCCGCGCCGAGGAGATCCGCGCCCTGAGCCAGGCGGCGCCGCTCTCGCCGGCCACCACGGTCCGCGGCCAGTACGCCGGCTACCGCGACGAGCCGGGCGTGGCCGCCGACTCCAACACCGAGACCTTCGTCGCCACCGAGCTGCGGATCGACTCGCCCCGCTGGGCCGGCGTGCCGTTCTACCTGCGTACGGGCAAGCTGATGCCGAGCACGGCGACCGAGGTCGTGGTGGAGTTCAAGACGCCGGAGCGTAACCTCGTGCCGGCCGCCGACGGGGCCGCGCCGGAGCCGAACCTGCTCCGCTTCCGCCTCGGCCGCCACGACGGCGTCACGCTGTCGGTCCAGGTCAAGGAGCCCGGCGCGGAGGTGACGGGCGCGCCGGTCGAGCTTCCCGTCGACTTCGACGCCACGCTCGGACACCGGCGGGAGGCGTACGAGCGGCTGCTCGACGACGCCCTGGACGGGCGGCACCTGCGCTTCGCCCGCGAGGAGACGATCGAGCAGGAGTGGCGGATCGTCGAGCCGATCCTGGACCTGCCGGAGCCGGTGTCGTCGTACCCGCGTGGCAGCTGGGGCCCGGCCGAGGCGGCGACGCTGGCCGGTCACTGGCACGCCCCGACCACGCGCTGACGACCGGCGAGGCCCGCGGACGGTGGCACCAGCGCCGTCCGCGGGTCCGCCCCGGCGCGATCTGTCGTGCCCGCGCACCATCCGTCCGCACTCCGCGGCCACACCTACTTAACCAACGTTAAGCTGGGGCGATGACACCATCCGATGCCGTCTCCACCCCGGGCTCGGCGCCGGCCAGACCCCGGCACACCGCCGCGGGTCGGCGCACCCGGGAGCGGATCGTGCAGACGGCGGCGGATCTCATCCACCGCAAGGGCGTCGCCGGCACCAGCATCCCCGACGTGCAGCAGGCCGCCCGGGTCAGCGCGTCGCAGATCTACCACTACTTCAGCGACAAGACCGAGCTCGTGCGCGCCGTCATCGCCTACCAGGTCGAGCAGACGATCGAGGGGCAGCAGCCGCATCTCGACCGGCTGGACAGCTTCGCGGCGCTGCGGGCGTGGCGGGACGCCGTGATCGCGTCGCAGGAGCGGCACGACTGCGCGGGCGGGTGCGCGATCGGCTCGCTCGCCAGCGAGCTGGTCGAGACCCACGAGCCCCTGCGGGAGGACCTGGCCCGGGCCTTCGACCGCTGGGAGGTCCCGATCCGGGAAGGGCTGCGCCGGATGCGGCAGGACGGCGTACTCGTCGCCGAGACCGACGTCGACCAGCTGGCCACCGCGCTGCTCGCCGCGGTCCAGGGCGGCCTGCTGCTCAGCCAGGTCCGGCGCTCGACCCAGCCGCTGCGCGCCGCCACCGACGCGGCGATCGGCCACGTGGAGAGCTTCGCCGCCTAGCACCGGCACCGCTACCCGCAGTTCAGTCCAGCTGCCTGAGGCGTGCCCGGTGGGCACGCAGGTTGATCGGACGCCCGCAGACGCGAACCGGATGCCGGACTCCACTGTTGTTCCGGGAGCGGCCGTAGAAGGCCACCTGGCAGCGCGGGTTGCGGCAGGTCTTGATCCGCCGCCTCTCGCCTGCGAGCCGCCCCTCGAACACTGGCATACGTCACCCCGTGGCGGACCCCTCGCCCCGGGGCTCGGTAGGTGCTCGGGTCGCGCGACGTCGACGATCGCCGATCGGGTCGCCGCGGGCGGGCGAACGGCTCGGGCCGGACGTCGTCCGGGTCGAGGGGCTACCCCGCGAACCGCCGGCCGGGTACGTTCCGGAAGATCGCGATCGATGACCGGCGCGACGCCTGGGGGCCGCGTCCGCGGGCCGCGAGGGTCGTCCGCCGACGGACGGAGGGCGCAGAGGTGAGGATCAGAGCGGGGCTGTGCGTGGCCGCGACGGTCGCGGCCGGGCTGGTGGGGGTGGGGGCGGCACCGGCCGCGGCCGCCGACGTGGGCGGCGCCACCGTGGTGCCGGTCCAGGTGACCGGCGATCCGGCGGAGCGCTTCAACCTGGTGCTGCTCGGTGACGGGTACACCGAGGCGGAGCTGCCCACCTTCCGCTCGCACGTCGAGAAGCACCTGAACACCCTCTGGACGATCGAGCCGTTCAAGTCCTACCGCAGCTACTTCAACGTCTACGCCGTCGAGATCGTCTCCGCCGAGTCGGGCGTCGACTGCGACCCGGGGCTGGGCGACCCGCAGCGGGACACCGTGCTCGACATGGGCTTCTGGGGCGGCTGCAACCCGAACAGCGTGCAGCGCCTGCTGGCCGTCGACGGGGCGGCGGCGAACGCCTACGCCGATCTCGCGGCGGGCACCAACCGGGGCAACCGGCAGCTCGTCGCGCTGGCCAACAGCAACACCTACGGCGGCGCCGGTGGCGTCAACGCGACCGCGTCCGGCGGCAACGCGCTCTCCGCGCTGATCAGCCCGCACGAGCTCGGGCACTCGCTGGGCGGCCTGCAGGACGAGTACGACTACTACGCCCGCGGCGTGGCCGGCGACACGTACGACGGGCCAGAGCCCTCGTCGACGCACCACACCCTGCTCACCGAGGCGCAGATGCGCGACACCCGCGCCAAGTGGTGGCGCTGGCTCGGTGAGCCGAGCGAGTCCGGTGGCACGATCGGCCGGTACGAGGGCGGGCTCTACCTGCAGAAGGGCGTGTGGCGGCCGAGCCGGCACTCGATGATGAAGTCGTTGGGCTTCTACTTCGACCAGGTCGCCCGGGAGCAGATGACCGAACGGATCGCGAGCCGGGTCGACATCCTCGCCGGCGGCACCGGGACGGGGCAGCCGATCGGTGCCGACCGGGTCGTCCGGGTGGAGACCCTGCACCCGGTGAGCCACGAGCTGACGGTCGGCTGGACGGTCGACGGCACGGCCGTCCCCGGTACCGGCAACGCCCGCGACCTCGACCTGCGGACGCTGCGATTCACGCCCGGAACGCACACCGTCACCGCGACGGTCACCGATCCGACTCCGTTCGTCCGCGACCCGGCGGTGCGGGAGTCGCCCGCGCTGACCCAGCGCCGCACCTGGACCGTCGACACCCGGCTGACCACCCCCGTGGTGGACGAGCCGCTGGCGATCACCACGTCGACCGCGACCGCCCGGCCGGTCGGCGCACAGGACGTCGTGTACGTGGAGAGCACCCAGCGCAGCGACCGGATCCCGGCGGTGAGCTGGGCCCTCGACGGCCGCCCGGTGGCCAACCCCGGGCACGACGGCGACCTGGAGCTGGCCGGGCTCGGCCTGACCGGCGGCACCCACCGGCTCACCGCCACGGTCACCGACCCGGTCACCGCCGAGTCGGTGACCCGCTCCTGGACTGTCGACGCGACCCGCCCTGATGTCGACTACGCCCTGTCGGAGCCGCTGCTCAGCACCGCCAGGCCGGGCAAGCCCACCGAGTACGTCTACAACGGCCCGTTCACCATGCGGCTGACCGGCACGGACGACGCCGCGGGCCAGGTCACCGCCGAGTTCCGCCTCGACCGCGACGGCTGGCACAACTACTACGGCTGGCCGACCGACGCGCAGGAGCCGTTCCTGTTCACCGCGACCGGCACCGACGTCGACGGCCTGGTCTACGGCAACCTCGGCTCGGGCGGCCTCTCGGTCTCCCCGTTCGCGCAGCGCTCCCCCGGCTACGGCCGGCACACCGTCGAGTACCGGGGCATCGACGCGGTGGGCAACGTCGGCGCGGCCGGGGAGTTCGTCGCCACGCTGATTCCGCCGCCGCCGACCTGCACCGACGTCGTCTCGGGCCGGCACGCCGGCGCACTGGTCGTCACCTCCGGCGTCACCTGCCTGCGGGCGGCCACCGTCACGGGCGGTGTGACCGTCCGGGCCGGTGCCGCCCTCGTGGTCGACCGGTCCTCGATCACCGGCGCCGTGGTGGCGACCGGTGCGACGGCCGTGGAGCTGTTGAACAGCAGCGTGCGGGGCGCGGTCACGGTGACCGGCACCACCGGTCACGTCACGGCGGTGGGCAGCCGGGTGGACGGCGCCCTGCTGCTCAGCGGGAACACCACCGGTACGACGGCGGCGATCCTCGCCGGCAACGAGGCGGCCTCGGTGCACTGCGCGGGGAACAGCCCGGCCCCGGTCGATCTCGGCGCACCGAACCGGGTGCGGGGCGCCGCGTCGGGGCAGTGCCGGGGGCTCTGACCGGCGGTCGAGGGACCTGACCGGGGCCGGTCGCCGTACGCGGCGACCGGCCCCGGCATCGTCGACCCGTTCTACAACGTGGGGTTGCCCTCGCGGCCCGAGTGCCGGTGCAGCTCGTCGAAGAGGGCGACGCCGGCCATGACCACCGCCACCGCGATGGCGGCCACCATCGGCGGGAAGCGCAGGGTGATCGGCGCGGCCACGCCGAGAGCCAGCAGGCCGACGTAGAGCGCCATGCTTCGCCGGACCGAGTAGAGCTCCCGTTCGAGGAACGCCCGGCCGATCAGGAACAACGCGGGTCCGCCGAAGATGACGACCACCAGCGCCCAGTCGATGGGCGGGTCGGCGTCCCGGACGATCTGACCGAAGCCGACCGCGCTGCAGATCACCCCGCCGACGATCAGCAGCAGGCTGAGGTTCGACCGGTCGGTGAGGCGCATGGCGGGACTGGTCCCGTTCTGATGCTCCGAGCGGCCCCACGACCGGTGGTAGAAGTAGATCCGCCAGTAGGCCACGACGGTCAGGAAGGCCGCCACCAGCACGATCGTCCGGCCGACGGAGAGGCCCGGGAAGCTGACTGCGGCACCCGTCTCGAGCACCACCTCGGCGAGGGCGATCATGAAGAACTGGTTGTACCGCTCGGCGAGATGGTCGTAGACGAGGTCTTCGTACTTCCGGCGGTTCGAGCCGAGCCGGGGTACGGCCCAGGCCGTGACCATGCCGAGCACCTCGATGCCGACGGCGATGCTCCACAGGACGCCGCGGGTGACGCCGGCGCCGGCCGCGCCGGTGAGCCAGAACGTTCCGGAGAACGTGTGCCAGCAGAGCACCCGCACCGGCGCTCGCCAGGCCGTACCGCCGTCACGACGCAGCGCCAGCGCGAGGTGGAGCGGACGCAGGACCTGGAGGAGGACGTACGTCACGGCGAAGATCACGCCGCGTTCACCGAACGCCTGCGGCAGCGAGACCGCCAGGATCAGCGTGCCGAACATCGTCGCCACCAGCTCCACCTGGATGGTGGGGGAACGGGGGTCGTAGATGCTCGACGTGACGGCATTGATCGACCAGATCATCCACATCGCGACGAAGAAGAGGATGGTCTGGCCCGCCTCGGAGAGCAGCGTGTGCCGGACGATGGTCAGGTCGTCGGCGATCCGTCCGGCGAGGCGGGCGAGCGCGAACACGTAGACGATGTCGAAGAGCAGCTCCAGGACTGTCGCACTACGGGGAACCCCACCGTCGGCCGGGCGGGCCGGAAGGCGGATCATGTCCGGCTTGCGTGGATTCGCACCTTCATCGCGGTCAGTTCTACCACGCCCGTTCCGGACACCGGGCGCACACGGGACCGCAGTGACCCGGCAGGTGCGGCAAGAGGACGTGCGGGGCCGGCGCGGGCGAGGCCGCCCGGACGGCGAAGGGCCGCCCCGCTATCGAACTGCGGGGCGGCCCTTGCTGACGCGAGGCGCGGGATCAGCGGCCGGTTGCCGCCCGTTCCCGCCCGTCGTCGAGGTTGACCTCGTCGAAGGGGGGCGCGGCGTCGACGGCGTCCGCGGCCACCGCCGCCGATTTGACGCTCTCCGGCAGGTCGATGCTGGTGCGCAGCGTGACCGGCTTGAGCGCCAGCGCGGCGATGACACCGACCACGGCGATCACCGCGGAGATGAGGAAGATGTGCCCCGTGGCGTCGCCGTACGCGGCCCGGACGATGTCCTGGATCGCGTCCGGCAACGCGGTGATGTTGAGGTTGCTGGTCTCACCCATGCCGGAGGTGGGGACGCCGGCGGCGGCCAGGTCGTGGGTGATCTGGTCGGTGACCCGGCGGGCCAGGACGGCGCCGAGCACCGAGACCCCGATGGTGCCGCCGAGCGACCGGAAGAAGGCCACGCTGGAGCTGGCCGCCCCGATGTCCTTGAGCGAGACGGTGTTCTGCACGGCGAGGACGAGGTTCTGCATGGTCATACCGACGCCGACGCCGACGAGGAACATGGCCGCACCGATCAGGAGCAGCGACGTCTCGTGGTCGATGATGCCGAGCAGCGCGAAGCCGACGACCAGGACGATCGCGCCGAACACGATGTACGGCTTGATCCGTCCGCTCTTGGTGATCAGCCGACCGGCGACGATCGAGGAGATCAGCACACCGCCCATCATCGGGATGGTGAGCAGACCGGCCTCGGTCGGTGTGTAGCCGCGCCCGATCTGGAAGTACTGGCCGAGGAAGACCGAACCGCCGAACATGGCCATGCCGACCGCGAGGCTGCCCAGGATGGCGAGCGCGGTGGTGCGCTCGCGGATGATCTGCAGCGGGACGACCGGCTCCGCGGCCCGCTTCTCGACCACCATCGCCAGGGCGAGCAGGATGATCGAGCCGGCCACCATCACGCCTGACTGCCAGGAGATCCAGGCGAACGAGCTGTCGACGAACGAGATCCAGATGAGCAGCACGCTGACGCCGGCGGCGATCAGCGCCGAGCCGAGGTAATCGATCTTGACATTGTCCCGGCGGATCGTGGGCAGCTTCAGCGTGGCCTGGAGCAGGACGAGCGCGATGATCGCGACGGGCACGCCGACGAAGAAGCACCACCGCCAGCCGAGCCAGGAGGTGTCGACGATGAGGCCGCCGAGCAGCGGGCCGCCGACCGTGGCGAGGGCCATCACGCCACCGAGGTAGCCGTTGTAGCGACCCCGCTCGCGCGGCGGGATCATCGCGGCGATCGCCACCTGGACGAGGGCCTGCAGGCCGCCGACCCCGATGCCCTGGAAGGCGCGGGCGGCGATGAGCTGACCGGCGCTCTGCGAGAAGCCGGCGACGATCGAACCCAGCAGGAAGACGACGATGGCGAGCTGGATCAGGAGCTTCTTGCTGAACAGGTCGGCGAGCTTGCCCCAGATCGGGGTGGTCGCCGTCGCGGTCAGCAGGGTGGCGGTGACCACCCAGGTGTACTGGGTCTGCGAGCCGTTCAGCGCGCCAATGATCTTGGGAAGCGCCGTCGAGACGACGGTGCTGCTCAGCAGCGCGACGAAGAGCACCAGCAGCAGACCGCTGAGTGCTTCGAGCGTCCGCCGGTGCGTCATCGGCTCGGCGCCGGCGGTTGTGGTGGGTGCGCTCATCGCGCGGCCTCCAGATTGTCGTGGTTGTCGAGGGCGACCTCTAGGTCGCGGGTGAATCGGTGCAGCCCGGCGCCGAACGCGACGACCTCGTCGGCGGTCCAGCCGGCGAGAGCCCGATCGAGCAGCCGGGCGTACCAGTCCTGGGTGTCGGTCAGGGCGGTCCGACCCTCGGGGGTGACCGCCAGGGCGTATGCCCGCCGGTCGGCCGGGTCGGAACGTCGCTCGACCAGGCCGTACGCGACGAGGGCGGCGACGGCGCGGCTGACCGTCGACGGGTCGAGTCGGGCACGCAGCGCCAGCTCCCGGGCGTGACAACCGTCGGCGAGCCCGTCGATCTGCGACAGGATGCCGACCAGCCCCAGCGGGATGCCCGGTTGCTCCTCGGCTCGACGCTGCTTGATCAACCGGATGCTCCGGAGGAGGTCCTGGAGCCGGCGCACGAGTTCACGAACGTCGCCCCCCATGCTTCCCTCCCGACCAAAGATGGTTGCCCCACGCAAGCATCTACAAAACTTGCCCAGCAGGCAAGTTTGCCGCCTGAGAACTGCGTCACGTACCGTCTATGTCATGGACGAGACTCCTGGGCTGCGGGAACGCAAGAAGGCGGCCACCCGCGCCGCCCTGCACGAGGCCGCCCTACGGCTCGCCATCGACCAGGGAGTGGACGGCATGACCGTCGAGGCGATCGCCGACGCGGCGAACGTCTCCCGCCGGACGTTCTCGAACTACTTCTCCGGCAAGGAGGAGGCGATCTTCCACGGCGACACCGTGCGGCTGCGTCGGATGCTGGAGCTGGTCCGGGCACAACCCGCCGACGAGCAGCCCTGGACGGTGCTGACCCGGGCGGCGTTGCAGCTCGCCGAGGAGACGTACCTCGGCAACGAGGAGTGGCTGAGCCGCCGCCGGCTGCTGCGCGGGCACCCCAGCCTGGCCGCACACCAGGTCGCGGCGTTCGCCGTCGTCGAGCGGGAGCTGGCGGCGGAGCTGGCACACCGGCTCGGCGGCGACGACGTGGCACTGCGGGCCCGGGTCCTCGCCGCGATCTTCCTGACCACCATGCGGGTCGCCGTACAGGATTCGACCGAGCACCCGGAGCGACCGCTGCTCGACGTCGTCGGCGCGGCGCTCGCGGCCGCCGCGCCGGCCTGACCTCCCCCGGCGCCCCCGCCGGGTCGGGCGCGGCGGTCAGCGCCGCCAGACCGGGGGCGAGCGCCACTCGACCAGGGCCAGCGTGACCCAGGCCAGCGCGACGAGCAGGACCGTGGCCGGCGGCGGCAACCCGCCCAGGCCGATCACCACCGCGGCGAGCGCCAGGCCGACCTGGGCGAGGGCGACTCCCCGGCTCACCCGCACGTCGAAGCCGCGATAGACGACGACGCAGCCCAGAATCAAGGTCAACTGGCTGCCGCCGAGCAGCGGCCCGGCGACGCCGTGGTCACCGTGCACCGCCTCCCGCGCGGCCACCTCCACGGCGACGCCGGAGGCCACGATCGAGCCGTACACCAGCAGGTGGCCGTACGCGTAGAGATAGCTACGGACCACCTGCGCCCGGCCACCCCGGAGCGCCCGGTTGCCCGCCTCCTGGTCGAAGGTGGACGCGAAGTAGACCCACCAGATGCCGCAGGCGATCACGAAGCCGCCGATTCCGACGGCCGCGGCGGCCGGTCGCCAGCCGGTGTCGCTGATGCCGTTGGCGACCGCGAGCACCGCCTCCCCGAGAACGACGATGGTGAACAGCCCGAACCGCTCCGGCATGTGCGACCGCTGGACCGGTGCCCGGCCCGCCCAGGTGTACGCCAGCGGCCCGGCCACGGCGGCGTTCAGGGCCAGGCCGACGCCCCAGAGCGCGTAGCGGGCGGGTGCGGGGACCAGCAGGGACGAGAGCCAGAGCACCGCGCCGAGCAGGAAGCCCGCGGCATTCCACCAGCAGAACTCCCGCGCCGATTCCCGGCGCCAGCCGACCACCGCGTACATCCCGGCGAGGAGAGCGAGCAGCAGCCCGTACAGCAGCGCGAAGAGAACCGAGTCGGCGGCCACCCCGCCGTGGAGTGCGGCGGCCAGCGCGAGCACCCCCAGCATCGCGACCAGCTGCACGAACCGGCTCGGCGGACGGTCGTCGTCGAAGAGGTCCGCGAAGTACGAGAAGCTGAACCAGAGCCACCAGATGGTGGTCATCAGCCCGGCGAAGACCAACACTCCGTGGACCGACGGGTCCTCGTGGAGAAGCCCGCCGAGCTGGAACACGGCGACGACGAAGACCAGGTCGAAGAAGAGTTCCAGCCAGCTCGCGCGTCGCGCCTCGGCGGAGCCGGGGCTGCCGGCGTCCACGCCCCGTCCCACCACCCGAGCAGACTAACCGCCCGTTATGGGTTTGATATCCGTTTCCCGGGTGCGGCCGGTCCCACCCCGCCGGCCGCCGGTGTCCGATCATCAGCCCGGCCTATGGCCGCCATCCGGATCGACGATGGCCGACCCGAAATCGACAGGCCCGCAGCCCCGTTGTGTCGGTTCGTTGGCCTGACGGTGCCACGGCGCGTGACGAGCCCACCCGGGCCGACCGCGCAGGGCACCGCGGAAATTACACTGCGTTACGGAGCGAAACCATGGGAATGTTGGACGGTAAGGTCGCGCTGGTCACCGGCGGCACCTCCGGAATCGGCCGGGAGAGCGTGCTGCTCTTCGCCCGGGAAGGCGCCAAGGTCGCCTTCACCGGACGGCGGGAGGACGCCGGCCGGGAGGTCGCCGAGGAGGTCACGACGGCCGGTGGCGAGGCGCTGTTCATCAAGGCCGACGCCACCCACTTCGAGGGCGCGGCGGACGTCGTACGGCAGGTCGTCGAGCGCTTCGGGCGGCTCGACGTGGCGTTCAACAACGCCGGCACCGCGAAGGTCGGCCCGCTGACCGAACTGAGCGAGCAGTTCTGGGACGAGCTGGTCGACGGCAACCTGAAGGGCGTCTTCTTCTACCTCCAGGCCGAGGCCGCGCAGATGAAGCGGCAGGGCGGCGGCGGTTCGATCGCGGTCAACGGCTCGGTCTTCGCCGAGCTCGGCACCTGGGGCATCTCGGCGTACAGCGCCAGCAAGGGCGG
Source organism: Micromonospora sp. 15K316 (assembly GCF_004348525.1). Lineage (GTDB taxonomy): Bacteria > Actinomycetota > Actinomycetes > Mycobacteriales > Micromonosporaceae > Micromonospora. Next base: position 14,018 of record NZ_SMKG01000081.1, read on the forward strand.
CGTGGCCGCACTGGCCCGCGCCGCCGCCGTGGAGCTCGGCCCCGACCTGATCCGGGTGAACACCGTCAACCCCACGGTGATCCGCACGCCGCTGACCGCCGGCGGCATCACCACCACGGACGAGGGCGCGGAGCACCACCCGCACGGTGAGCGGATCCCGCTCGGCCGCATCGGCGAGCCGGAGGAGGTCGCCCAGGTGGCGCTCTTCCTCCTCTCCGACCGAGCCTCCTTCGTCACCGGCCAGTCGATCATGGTCGACGGCGGGCAGAGCGTGAACTGACGACGACGCGCACCGGGGAGGTGGCCGCCTCGCGCAGGACGTGGGGCGGCTACTTTCCCGCCGCCGGGCGGCGCCGGGCGCGGGCGAGCAGCGCCACCACGATCAGCAGCACGCCCGACCCGCCGGCCGCCAGCGCGGCGACGAAGACGATCCGCCTTCCGCCGTCCCCGCCGGCCGCGGACCGGTCGGTCGGCGTCGAACCGGTCGGCTCCGGCGTCGCACCCGGCGAGCCGGACGGCGCGGGCGCGGCCAGCGGGTAACGCAGGATCGTCGGTCTCGTCCCCGGCGGCTGGTCGACGGTCTCGGAGACGGTCAGCAGCGAGCGGCCGTCGGCGCTGTAGCTGATCGACTCGCCCTGCGGCTCGTCCGGCAGCGGCGTGGCCCGGGGTGTGCCGCCGGTCAGCGCCGCGATCACGTCGCCGCCCGCCACGTCGAACTCGAAGGCGTCGGCGTACGTGCGCAGCACCACCCGGCGTCCGTCCGGGGCGGTGGCCGCGCCGGTCACCGCCGAGCGACCCAGCAGGCCGTACGGGTTGCTGGTCGTCGAGGCGGGCAGGGCGACCCGCCCCACCTTCGCCAGCGGCACGGACCCGCCGGACCGCAGCGCGCCGGTCGGGGCGTAGAGGTTGGCGGAGAACTTCGTGACGACGACCGGCCGCCCGTCGCCGGTCACCAGCATCGCCTCGGCGTCGTGCGGGCCGTCCGGGTACGTCATCCGGTACAGCACCGGTCTGTCGGCGCCCGGGGCCAGCTTCCACACCGCGATGGTGGCCCGGGACCGGTCGTTGTCCCCGACGTCGGCCACCCAGATCGTCCCGTCCGCGCCGACGGCCAGATCCTCGGTGTCGAGCGGGCGGGTCGGGTACGGCACGGCACGGACCACCGCGCAGTTCCGGTCGAGGAAGAAGATCCTCCGGCGGGCCTCGTTCTCCGCACCGTCGTTGACCACGACGAAACCGTCGTCCGTGGCGACCAGGCCGGAGAGCTCGGTCAACCGGGCGTCCCGCACCTCACACGCCGGCTCGCCCGGCGCGGCCGACCCGGCCCGCGCGGCCCCCGGCACCGCCACGACGGCCAGCAGGACGAGCACGCCCAGCGCCGCGCCTCGCCGCTTCCCGACTCCGCCAGCTCCCCACATCCCGGCAATCTTTCCACCGCCGGCTGCTCCGCGCGGGCAGCCACGGGGCATCGCCGTCCCGTCGGGTTCACGACGTCCCCGCGGGCCGCCGCGCCGAACGTCGGACACGCCGGTGCCGGCCACCGCTGGGGTGGCCGGCACCTGTCGGATCGGTCAGGCGTCGTTGAGCGCGGCGGCCAGGGCGTCGGCGAAGGCGCTGTCGTTCGGGGCGCCGCTCACTCCGACGCGCCACGTGCCGCCGGCGAGGTCACCGACGGGCAGCGGCCGGCCGCCCGGCTGCCAGAGCGGCTGCCACGCGATGGAGCCGCCGGGCCGGTTGAACCAGCGGTTGTCCTCGCTCCAGGCCGACCCGGCCTGGTAGGCGGCCACCAGGGTGGTCGACTCGTCGGTGGCGAGCGTCCACGGGGAGAAGCCGGCGACGTCGCCGTCACGGTCCACCCCGGCCGGGTCCCCGACCCGGGACAGGCTGGAGTCAAGGTTCCACGCGGCCTCCCAGACCGGCGCGGTGGTCGGGCCGGCCACGTGCCACAGGAAACTCACGTCCACCGTGGTCGCCGCGAACCGGAACCGCCAGTCCACGGTCACCGGCTCGTCGCCGAGCCGGATACCGGTGAGGTTCACGTCGGCGCCGTCGGCCGACACGGTCACGCCCGCCGCCGCGCCCGCCGTGTCCGTCGGTCCGAAGGTTCCGACCGCGAGATACGGCGCCGTGGACCGGAACGACGAGTCCGTCACCGCCCGGTACGCGCCGAGTCCGGCCGGGTCGGCGGCGTACGAGACCAGCCGCGCCTCGGGCGCGGTCTGCACGACCGCCCGGTAGTACGGCGTGCTGACGACCCGTCCCTTCGTCACCACCGGGGTACGCCAGTCGAGCGGGGCGAGCCAGAGACCGCCCTGCCCCCAGCCGGCGCCGGTGACGTACCACCGGCCACCGCCGGTGTCGTCCCTGACCACCTCGGCCGCGTGCGCGTTGATCCGGCCGACCAGCTGGTCGACGGTGAAGTGGAGCGGGTCCGAGCTGCGGTAGACCCGGGTGTCCTGGTAGCCGCTCTCGCAGCAGACGAAGAGGTACCAGGAGTTGCCCTGGCGCACCACGAACGGCGACTCGGTGGGCCCGCCGAAGGTGCCGGTGGCCGGGTGCTCGAAGGCCGTCCGCCGCTCGCTCCAGTGCACGAGGTCCCGGCTGGTGCGGTACGCGACGATGTGGTGGCCGCCGGCCGGGGTGCTGTTGGCGGTGTAGTACATCACCCACTCGTCGCCGACGCGGGTGACCATCGGGTCCCGCCCGTCGAAGCCGTCGGTGAAGAGCGGGTTGCGCGAACTCCGGGTCCAGTGCACCAGATCCTTGGAGGTGGCGAGGTGCATCCGGTACGCCTCGTGGTCGGCGGTCCCGCCCGCGTAGAACATGTAGTAGGTGCCGCCGTGGAACATCACGTACGGCGCCCAGATGTGGGTCTCGCCCGCGCTCGGGTCGGCCTCCAGGGCGAACGGCTGCTTCGTCCAGGGACCGCGCGGCGACGGCGCCGTGGCGTGGCCGAAGAGCTTCTCGTCCAGCGGGTCGGCCGGCTCGGCGTGCGTGATCGCGAAGACGTGCCAGAGGCCCGTCCTGCGGTCCCGCACCACGGTGTGGTCGTTGTAGTACCAGGGCTCGTCCTCGCCGACGCTCGGGTCGTAGACGTTCACGAACTCACCGGCGGTGACCTGGGTGGACCGGTTCTCGTACGGCTGGTTGTCCAGCCCGGCGGGGCCGGCGGCCCGGGCCGGGGACGGGGCCACGAGCAGGCCCACGGCGAGGGCGAGCAACGCGGAGATCCGGCCGGTACGCGACGGTGGGCGGGGCATCGCATTCCTCCACACGGTGGGATGGGGATTCCGGGGACGCGGTGCAGCGGGTGGGCCCGACGCCGGGGCCGACGGCGGACCCACCCCGGGCGCTACTGCGCGCCGCCGAGCTGGGTGTAGACCTGGGCGGCGTTCTCCTTGGTGATCTGCGTCGTGCCGAGCGTGGTCGTCTTCGGGACGTCCTTCTGGCAGTCGACGAGGATCTTCTTGGCCAGGTCGATCGCCTCACGGCCGCCGGTCGGGTACTGGAACGTCGCCTGCAGCCGGCCCTGCTCGACGGCCTTGATGCCGCCGGAGGGGACGGGCAGGGCGTCGATCCCGGTGAACTTGATGGCGGTCTCCTTGCCGGCCGCCTTCGCCGCCAGGTAGGCGCCCTCCGCCATCGGGTCGTTGTGCGCGTAGACCGCGTCGATGTCGGGGTGGGCCTTGAGCATCGCGTCCATGACGCTCTGCCCCTTCTCCCGCAGCCACTCGGCGGTCTGGGTCGCCACGATCTCGATCTTCGGATTGCCGGCGATGCCCTCCCGGAAGCCCTGGGCCCGCTCGGCCGCCGGCGTGGAGCCGGGCAGGCCGGAGATCTCGACGACCTTGCCGCCCTGCGGCAGGAGCGTCTTCGCGTAGTACTCGCCCGCGGCCTTGCCGATGGCCACGTTGTCGCCGCCGATGAACGCGGTGTACGCGTCGCCCTCGACCTTGCGGTCCAGCACGATCACCGGGATCCCCTGGTCGTACGCCTTCTTCACGACCGCGGTGAGCGGCTTCGCCTCGTTCGGCGAGATGACCAGCAGGTTGACGCCCTGGGAGATGAAGTTCTCCACGTCGGCGACCTGCTTGCTGTTGTCCTGCGCCGCGTCGGAGACGACCACCTTGAAGCCGGGCACGGCCTTCGCCGCGTTGGTGATGTCGTCGTTCATGACCTGCCGGTACGGCTCGGCGTTGTTCGCCTGCGACATGCCGATCAGGAAGTCCTTGCCGGTGCCGCACTCGGCCGCGGCGTCGGTGCCGCCGTTGCCGTCACCGGCCTTCTCGACGCTGCACGCCGTGGTGGTGGCGAGGACGGTCAGCGCGAGAACGGCGACGGCTCTTCGGGCGTAGCGCATTGTTACCTCCGTTTGGTGGTGGGGGTCAGGAGATGCGGGGGCGGAGTTTCTGCAGCGCGGCGGCGGCCACGATGACCAGTCCCTTGACGACCAGCTGCACGTTCGCGTCGATGTTGTTGAGGGCGAGGATGTTGTTGAGGATCCCGAGCAGCAGCGCGCCGGCGATGGTGCCGCCCATGGATCCGCTGCCACCGGCGAGGCTCGTCCCGCCGATGACCACCGCCGCGATCGCGTCCAGCTCGTAGCCGGAGCCGTCGTTCGGGCTGCCCTGGTTCAGCTGCCCGGCGTGGATGATCCCGGCCAGCGCGGCGAGCAGACCGGAGATCGCGAAGACGGTGATCCGCACCCGGCGTACGGGCACGCCGGAGAGGCGGGCGGCCTTCTCGTTGCCGCCGATGGCGTACACGTGCCGGGCGAAGGCGGTGCTACGCAGCACCAGGAGCGCGCCGACCCCGATGGCGATGAAGAGCACCGCCGGCACCGGCAGCACCCCGTTGATCGAGCCACTGAGCAGCGAGAACGCCTCCGGTGCCTCCTTCGGCCCGTCCCCGTACGCGATCGGGATGCCGAGCCCGCCGGACCACATCCGGGCGATGCCCCGGGCCGCCTGGAGGCCGGCGAGCGTGACGATGAACGACTGGATGCCGATCCGGGCGACGATCGCCCCCTGGGTGGCGCCGAACGCGGTGCCGATCAGCAGCACGATCAGCACGGTCGGGAGGATTCCCATCCCGCTGTCGACCATGAGGGTGGCCGATCCGACCGCGGCCAGGCCGAGCACCGCGCCGACGGAGAGGTCGATGCCCCCGATCAGGATGACGAACGTCATGCCGACCGCGATGATGCCGATCTCCGAGACCGCCCGGACGATGTTGGCCAGGTTGCCGGAGCTGAGGAAGATGTTCTCGCCGTTGCGTACGGGCGAGACCGCGATCGCGATCAGGAAGACGGCGACCAGGCCGAAGAGGCTCTGGAACCGGAAGAAGTTGTCGACGAGCGCGTGCCGATCCCTCGGCAGCCGCAGCGACGGGCGGCGGGGTGGCGGTGTCTCGGCCGGCGCTTCCTCGACGGCGGCGGGGTTGGGCGGGTTCATCGGGTCTCCTTGGCATCGTCGCCGTTGGCCGCGGCGAGGATCGCTTGTTGGGTGGCGGACGCGCGGGGCAGGGTGGCCACGGTGCGACCGCGGTGCAGGACGACCACCCGGTCGCAGAGGCTGAGCAGCTCCGGCAGCTCGGAGGAGGCGAGCAGGATCGCCATGCCCGTGTCCGCGAGCCGGTGCAGCAGCCGGTAGATCTCCGCCTTGGCCCCGATGTCGACGCCTCTGGTCGGTTCGTCGAGCAGGAGCAGCCGCGGCCGGGTCAGCAGTTGCTTGGCGAAGACGACCTTCTGCTGGTTGCCGCCGGAGAGGGTGGCGGCGGCGACGGCCGGCGAGGCGGCCTTGACCGCGAGGGTGGTGAGCTGCTCGGCCACGGTCCGCCGCACCGCCTGACGGCGTACCACGCCGAGCGTCGTGAGGGTGGAGAGCGCGGAGAGCACGACGTTCTCCGCCACCGAGTGCTCCAGCATCAGACCGGCGCCGCGCCGGTCCTCCGGCACGAACGCGACCCCGCGGGCGAGCGCGGCCCGGGGCCCGCGCGGGTGGTACGGCCTGCCGTCGATCGTCACCTGGCCGGTCCGGCGCCCCGCGCCGCCCGCGCCGAAGAGGGTCTCCAGCAGTTCGGTGCGACCGGCGCCCATCAGTCCGGCGAGACCGACGATCTCCCCGGTGCGCACGGTGAGGTCCACTCCGGCCGGCTCGGTCCGCCCCGGCATCGGCCGGCGTGGCAGCACGGCGAGACCGCGTACGTCGAGCAGCACCTCCCCCGGTTCGTTGCGGCCCTCGCCGAAGAGGGCGTCGACCGACCGCCCCACCATCAGCTGGATGATCTCGTCGCGGGACGCAGTCTTCGGGTCGACGGTGCCCGCCAGGCCGCCGTTGCGCAGCACGGTCACCCGGTCCGCGACGACCTCGATCTCCGCCATCCGGTGCGAGATGTAGACGATGCCGACACCGGCCCGGCGCAGCTCAGTGATCGTCGCGAAGAGGCGCTCGACCTCCGCGTCCGCCAGCGCCGCGGTCGGCTCGTCCATGATCAGCACCCGGGCGTCGAGCGACAGCGCCCGTCCGATCTCGACCAGTTGCTGCTCGCCGACGCGCAGGGAACCCACGAGGCGGCGGGGGTCCAGGTCGGCGCCGAGCGTACGCAGGTGTTCCGCCGCCTGCCGGCGCATCCGCCTGATGTCGACGCCGCCCAGCCGGGTCCGCGGCTCGCGACCCAGGAACATGTTCTCCGCGATGGAGAGCCCGGCCACGAGGTCCAGCTCCTGATGGATCGTGGCGATGCCGGCCCGCTGGGCGTCGACCGGGCCGCCGAAGCTCACCGGCCGGCCGTCGACCTCGATGGTGCCGTCGTAGTCGGTGATGACCCCGGACAGGATGTTGATCAGGGTCGACTTGCCGGCGCCGTTCTCGCCGAGCAGCGCGTGCACCTCACCGGCGGCGATGGTGAGGTCGATGTCGCGGCAGGCCTGGACACCGCCGAACCGCTTGCCGATGCCGGTCATCCGGACCAGCGGTCGTTCTGTCATACGGCACCTCGTGGATCGTCTGCGGGATCTGCTGCGGGTGGAGCCGGAGCCGCCGGGCCCGCTGGCGCGGACCCGGCGGCTCCCGACGGTCACGACGAGGTGAGCTGCGCCTCGACGTAGTCGAGCCCGGCGAGGTATCCGGTCGACGCCGCGGCCTTGCCGGTCACCGTGAGGGTGAGCGTGTGCCGACCCGCCGTCAGCTCCCGCCGGCCGTAGTCGATCGGGTCGCTGACCACCACCTCCGGCGAGTGGTACGCGTCGAACGCCGCACCGATCCGGGTCCCGTCGATCGCCACCGTGTTGACGCCGTAGTCCCGGGCCAGCGTCTGCACCAGGCGCAGCTGGTACGTGCCGGTCGTGGGGACGGTGAACGCCACGGTGACGCTCCGGTTCGGCGCGGTCGGCCGGAACCAGAGCTGAGCGCTCTGCGACCAGTGCACGCCGCAGCAGTCGCCCTGCACGTCGGCCGGTCCCTCGGCGGTCACCGCCGGCAACGTCGACTCTCCCTCGATCCGCAGCGTGTCGCCGGTGCTGGCCGAGTCGACAGCCGAGTACGCCCCGGCGTTGCCCGCCGCGTCGACCGCGCGCACCCGGTAGTACCAGGTCTCGCGCAGGCCCAGCCCGCCGTGTTCGAAGCTGGGTCGGGTCGTGGTGCCGACCCGGTTCTGCGGACCCGGCGTGAAGCCCGCCGTGCGGGAGGCGAAGACCTCGTAGCGCGGCGCGTAGACGTCGTCGTCGGTCGGCTGCCAGGCCAGTGTCACCGCGTTGGTCGTGCCGCTGGTGGCGGTCAGCCCCTCGACGGCGCCCGGCCGGGTGCGGTCGGTGAACGGGTCGACCAGGCTGAGCGCCGCGTACCGGGCCGCGGACCAGGCCGGCGCGCCCGCGGTGGGGGTCAGGGTGACCGTCACCTTCGACTTGCCGGCGGTGAGCGCGGCCGGCAGACGGAACTCGTCGTCGAGCCAGCGGTGGGACTTGTTGGCCAGCGGCTGGGACCAGACGCCCGCGTCCCGACCGTCGACCCGGACGGCCACCGACTGGTACCCGGCGGACTGGTCGCCGATCCGGCGCAGGATCGCGCCGCTGTTCTGGCGGTCGAGGGCGACCCGGAACCGGATCGGGGTGGTGGAGGCGCGGGTGTCGTCGGTGACCGGGCGGAGCGTGCCGTCGTCGCCCTCGAAGGTCGAGGTGAGGACCTCCCGCGGACCGCCGGAGGTGTACCCGTGGGCGGACTCGCTCGCGGCGTCGCCGACGTCGACGCTGTCCGTCCAGCGCTGCCCGACGGTGTCCTGGCCGTACCAGTAGGCGGTGGAGCCGTACCGGGCCGGGTCCTGGTCGCCGGGGCCGTGCTCGATGCCGAACCGCAGGCCGGTCGAGAACGACACCGACTCGGCCACCATGAGCCGGTACGCGCCGGTGCAGTCGTACTGGCAGCCGTAGTCGGCGACCTCGTGCGCGGGGTTGCCGTTCACGGGCGCGTTGAACGTGCCGTGGTTGAAGTACCAGCCGGCCTCGTAGAAGTCCTCGGTGCCGGTGCCGTGGATGCTCGGGCTCTGCGCGCCGTCCACGTAGACCCGCTCGTCGCCCTCCAGGTAGTTGCGCTGGTTACCGGCGGGGATGTGCCCCTCCATCGTCTGCGTGACACCCACGAACTTGCCGCGTCCGGCCACGTCGAGGAAGAGGTGGTCGGCGCCGGGGACGGTGTCGGCGCTGGTCGCCGTGGCCCGGAAGTAGCCGGCGTCGCCGGTGGGTCGCAGGGCCGCCGCCCACTTCGCCGACCGGGCGGTGGTCAGCGTGGCGGTCGACGACGTGATCGGCACGGTCGATCCGTTGCGCAGCTCGACGGTGTAGCGCGACCGGTAGGGCATCGGCCACCAGGCCGACAGGGTCGAGGTGGCCGGGTCGACGGCGAACATCAGGGACCGGACCTCGTGCAGCCCCAGCCCGGTGCCGAAGAACTCGCCGAGCGGTGCGTCGACTGTGGTCTTCCCGTCGAACGTGATCCGCAGCCGGGTCTGGCGCAGCACCGCGTCGGAGGCGGCGACGGCCGCCTTGCGCTCGGCGTCCGCCGGGTAGGACATGGTGTTGCTGCCCTGCCAGCTCTGCGCGGTGATCGTGTAGTCGTGCGCGGTCTCGGCGTCGGTGTGGGCCGGGCCGAGGTCCATCGTGTCGGTGCGCTGCGCCGTGCCCCCGACGAGGCTGTCGACCCAGTAGGTGAACTCGTTGACGTCCAGGTCGGACGAGACGAACTCGTTGCTGACGGTGATCTTCGACTTGCCGGCCGTGGCGCTCGCCGGCAGCTCGACGGTCTGGTCCTGCCAGGTGCCGAAGGGCACCGGGGCGTTGGCCGGCCACTCGCCGACCGCCACCCCGTCGACCAGGATCCGCGCCCGCTGGTTGCCGATGTGCGGGTCGAGCCGGCGGGTGAGCCGTACGCCCGTGTTGGCCGGGTCGACGGCGACGGTGAACCGGCTGCCGCCGCCGGCGCCGAAGGCGCGACCGTCGTCGGCGATCGGCTGGGGCGCTCCGACGAGCTGCGGGATCCGGAGCGTGAGCCCGGTGACCGCCCCGGGGCCGTTCCCGCTGGCGAGCGTGGCGCGGCCGCCGGCCGGCACCGAGAACCCGCGCTCGGACGTCGTCGCACCCGGCTCGGCGCGCTTGGGGTCGCGGGTGCCGGCCGCCTTGAGCTGGTCGATGACGTCCAGGGCCCGGTCGGCCGGGTCGAAGGTGCGTACGCCCTCGGCGCTGGTGAACCTGCGGTAGGCGACGTGGTAGAAGACCGGGTTCTTCTCGGTGGTGATCCGCATCGAGCTGCGGTACGTCATCGGCGCCTTGATGTAGACACCCCCGGAGCTCTGCGCCGCGTTGGCGACGACCGGGTAGACGAAGGGGGCGCCGAGCTTGCCGTCCACGACGTCCTGGAGCTTCGCGTCGAGCACGGTCCGGCCGTCGAGGACCACCTTGATCTTGCCGGTGGCGGAGACGTTCCCCTCGTCGCGGGTGAACCAGATGGAGTCGATCTCGCCGGCGCCGGTGGCCTCGGCGATGACGCAGCCCTCGGCGGTGGTGCTCAGGCAGGAGTACTGGCCGGAGAAACCGTCGTCGTTGCCGCCGCTGCGGTCGAAGCTGGAGAACTGGTGGGCACGGGAGCCGTCGGTGAGGTTCGGGAGCCGGTCGAGCTGCCGGTAGACGTCCCAGCCGACGGGTCCGGTCGTGGTCGGGCCGGCCGAGGCGGTGGCCGGCCCGGCGAGACCGGCGACGGCGGAGCCGGCGATCAGGGTCACTGCGGCGGCGGCGCGGAGCAGCCGCCGGGCGGGGGTTCTTGGCGCGCGAGTGGTGGGTGTCATGAGTCGCCTTCCACATCGGTGGGTGGGGC
>NZ_SMKG01000082.1 GCF_004348525.1 Micromonospora sp. 15K316
ATGTGGCCCGCCACGCCGGCCCCGCCACCGCCCGGATCCACGTGGAGTACGCCCCGGCGCGGCTGACCGTCTCCGTGACCGACGACGGCCGAGCCTCGCCTGCCGAGTCGCCGACGCCGGGGGTGGGTCTGCGCGGGATGCGGGAACGGGTCACCGGACTGGGGGGCACGCTCGACGCCGCGGCCCGCGACGGCGGCGGGTTCGGGGTACGCGCGACCTTCCCGCTCGACGGACCGGCATGACCGCGCGCCTGCGGGAGATCCGACGGGCGCTCTCCGTGACCGGCCCAGGCGGCCTCGACCGGAGCGAGGAGCCGGCATGACCCGGGTCCTGCTCGCCGACGACCAGGCCCTGATGCGGGCCGGATTCCGGGCCCTGCTCGACGCCGAGGACGACCTGGAGGTCGTCGGCGAGGCCGTCGACGGCGCGTCGGCCGTCCAGCTGACCCGACGGCTGCGCCCGGACGTCGTGCTGATGGACGTGCAGATGCCGGGACTCGACGGTATCGAGGCGACCCGGCGCATCGCCGCCGATCCCGACCTCGCCGCGGTCCGCGTCCTCATCCTCACCAACTACGGGCTCGACTCCTACGTCTTCGCGGCGCTCCGCGCGGGCGCCAGCGGGTTCCTCCTCAAGGACGCCGACCCGGCCGACCTGCTGGAGGCCGTCGCCGTCGTGGCGCGCGGCGACGCGCTGCTCGCCCCCGCCGTCACCCGGACGCTCATCAGCGAGTTCGTCGCCGGCCCGGCACCGGCGGACCCGGCCGCCGGACGCGAGGTGCTGACCGCCCGGGAACAGGAGATCGTCGAGCTCGTCGCCCGGGGGTTGAGCAACGACGAGATCGCCGCGCAGATGGTGATCAGTCCGTTGACCGCCAAGACGCACGTCAACCGGGCGATGACGAAGCTGCACTGCCGTGACCGCGCCCAGCTGGTCGTGTGGGCGTACGAGTCGGGCCTGGTCACACCCCGCCGTCGCTGACACCAACGTTCGCCCGGCGGGCGCTCGGTTCAGTCGCACACCGTCCGGGCGTGGCGGGCGAAGTCCTCGTGCGTGCGGTAGGTGGCGACGTATCCGCCGTCCGTGTCGCCCTCCCACCTCTTGGTGAGGATCGTGTTCGGGCCGGCCCGGTCGCGTAGTTCGCTGACCCGGAACGGGAAGTCCTCCACCGCGCCGCCGTCCTCGTTCCAGGCGCGCAGGTCGTACATCTGCTCGTCGTCCAACGTGGCCGGCGCCAGCTTCGTCCGCCAACCGTCCGCCGGGTCGAGCAGTACCACCTCCTCCGTCTCGCGGGCCCGGCGATCCTGCTCCCGCTCGAGCCGGATCACCTTGCCCCTGACCCCGCCGCCGTCCACACCCCGGTAGAGGGTGATCACGACCGCCCCCTTACCCCGGCACCAGTCGAACACACCGACCAGCCGGCCGTCGGGGTCCAGTCGTACGCCGACCGCGCCCTCAATCGGCGCGCTGCAGGCAGTCAGGCCGGCCAGCACCAACGCGCAGATGAGTCCCAGTAGCCCCGTCCGTCGCATCCCCACACGGTAGGTACCGGCGGTCACCACGCGGTCACGTCGACGAAACGGCTCGGCAGCCGAACGTCGCGTTCAGGTTGATGCCCCGCAGGGCGGGTACCGGACCACCATGCGGGCACCCACCTGGATCACGACCGCGGCGGCCGTCGCCGCGACGGCCGCCGCCGGCAGCCTGGCCACCGACCCCTCCTCACGCTGGTACCGGCGGCTGCGCAAACCCCGCTGGCAGCCGCCGCCGGCGGCGTTCCCCCTGGTCTGGACCCCGGTGTACGCCCTCATCGCGGTGGCGGGCGCCCGCACCCTGGACCGCAGCAGGGGAGCCGAGCGTGCCGCGTTCGCCAAGGGCTACGCGCTGAACCTCGTGCTCAACGCCGGCTGGACCGCGCTCTTCTTCCGCGCCCACCGACCCACCGCCGCGCTCGCCGAGATCGCCGCGCTCGACGTGTCCAACCTCCTGCTGCTGCGCCGTGCCGCCCGTACCGACCGCGTCGCCGGCCTCGCACTGACCCCCTACGTCGCGTGGACGGTGTTCGCCACCGCGCTCAACGGCGCCGTCGTACGCCTCAACCCCGGAAGGTGATCGGCTCCGGGCGGCCGGTCGCTCAGCGGCGCAGGGAGGTCGCCCGCTCCATGTGCGAGAGCTTCGCCGGATTACGCACCGCGTAGAGCCCGGTGACGAGACCGCCGTCGATGCGTACCGCCACGACGGTGTCGATCTCGCCGTCCTGGCGGAAGATCAGCGCCGGGTGGCCGTTGACCTGCGCCGGCCGTAGCGACCCCAGGACGGCGACCCGGCCCAGGCCGGCGGCGAGCACCCGGCTCACCTTCTCGATCCCCACGATGGGGCGCGGCACGGCCTGCTTGACTCCGCCACCGTCGCCGAGCAGGACGACGTCCGGCGCGAGGATGTCGAGCAGCTGCTGCAGATCGCCCGTCTCGACCGCCCGCTGGAAAGCGTCGATCGCGTCCCGGGTCTGGGCCGCGGAGACGACCCCGCGTGGCCGGCGCGCCGCGACGTGCGCCCGTGCCCGGTGGGCGATCTGCCGGACCGCGGTGGGACTCTTCTCGACGGCCTCCGCGATCTCGTCGTACGCCAGATCGAAGACCTCGCGCAGCACGAAGACCGCCCGCTCGGTCGGCGTGAGCGTCTCCAACACCAGCAGCATCGCCATCGAGACGCTGTCGGCCAGTTCGACGTCCTCGGCCACGTCCGGCGTCGTGAGCAGCGGCTCGGGCAGCCACGAGCCGACGTAGGACTCCTTCCGGCGCCGGAGCGTGCGCAGCCGTGCGAGCGCCTGGCGGGTAGTGATCCGCACGAGGTAGGCCCGCTGGTCCCGTACCGCGTCGAGGTCGACGCCCGTCCACCGCAGCCAGGTCTCCTGCAGGACGTCCTCCGCGTCGGCGGCGGAGCCGAGCATCTCGTAGGCGACGGTGAAGAGCAGGTTCCGGTGGGCGAGGAACGTCTCGGTGGCCGGTTCCGGGCGGCCGTCGAGGTCGCCGCCGGGGCCGCGATCATCGGGGTTGGTGCGCGCCGTGCCGGCCATGGTTGGCTCCTGTTCACTCTCGGCTGGGTCACCCATCAGATGCCGGGGTGCGCCGTCGTGTGACACGCAGACCGTAGCCAATCCTGTCCGGCGCGGAACGACCCGACGGCGAGCGGCGCAACCTGTGGCGCGGGTCACGTGCCCGCCGCTGTCACAGCGCCCCGGTCGCCGGCATCTCATGGTCGTCCAGCACGACAGCACGAGGGAGGACGCCGCCATGACCACCCGAATCAACCTGTTCGAGAACGAGACGGCCGTCAAATTCGCCAAGCGCTTCGCCAACGCCGGCCTGGTCATCCACCAGTCCTCGCTGCCGAGGTCCACCCAGGAGCTGGTGTCGCTGCGGGCCAGCCAGATCAACGGCTGCGGTTGGTGCATCGACATGCACACCAAGGAGGCCGCGGCGGCCGGTGAGACCGCCGTCCGGCTCCACCTGGTCGCCGCCTGGCGCGAGTCCACCGTGTTCACCGAAGCCGAGCAAGCCGCCCTCGCGCTCGCCGAGGAGGGCACCCGGCTCGCCGACGCCCATGCCGGGGTCTCCGACGAGACCTGGGCGGCGGTACGCAAGCACTACGACGACGACCAGATCGCCGCCCTGGTCTCCCTGGTGGCGCTGATCAACGCGGCCAACCGGCTCGCCGTGATCGTGCACCAGCAGGGCGGCTCCTACGAGACCGGCGCGTTCGCCGGCTGGTCCAGCTGAGCGGTGAGCCGTCTCCGGCCCGGCCCGGTTCATCCGACCCGGGCCGGGCCCGCCTAAGGTCGACTCGGGTTCCCGGGTCGCGGCACCACCTCGACCTGCCGGGAACCCAGTCGATCGAGCGATGCCGGCACGGCGAGGTGAGGGGGCGGCACATGGGCGAGGAGCAGGACCGCACGCCGTTGCGGTACGACCAGAGTGGGCTGCGCGGGAAGCGCGCCCGTGTCCTCGTCGCGGAACCCACCGACGAGATCGACTGGCCGGCCGACCTGCCGACCGGGACCGAGACGGTCGTCATCCTCGACGACGCGCCGAACCCGCACCACACCCTGCGGGTGCACCCGCCCGGCGATCCCACGCGCGTAGCGTTTGTCGTGTTCGACCAGCTGGCGCTCTGCGACGACCTCCCGCAGGCGTGAGGACGATGGACCCGCGACGCATCGCGCTCAACCGGCGGCACAGCCGGGAGATGGGACTGCTCTTCTCCGCTTTCCTCGACGCTCACCCCGATGTCGAGTCCGAGGTGGACGGAGCCCAGATGACGGCCGAGCAGGACGCCGCGTGGGGTGCCTTCAGCGCCCCGCTTCTCGGCCGGCACCAGGCAGAACGGTCCGCGCTCGCGGCCCTGCTCGAAGCCGAACGGCGGGGCGGCCGCCACCCGTGACCGGTACGCGGCACCCGGCAGACCAGCGCATCGAGCGCCGCTACTTGCCGCGCGGCCGCGCGTCCGTATGCTCTCAGGGGTGACCGCGCCATCCCCCGGCACCGCCGACCCGGTTCCCCCGAGCGGCCCCCGCGCCAGCGTGATCGTCGTGATCGGTGGTGACGGTCCAGCCCCTGCCCGCCCGGCCTGGCTGCTGATCGGGCCGGCGCTCACCGCACTGCTGGGTGTCTACCTGCTCGCCGTCACCTTCGGGCCGGCCGGGACCGCGATGCGGATGGACATGCACCTGCCCGCCTCGGTGATCCCCTGGAGTTTCGTCGCCTACCTGCTGCCGGCGCTCCTCACGGTTCCGGTCGGTTACCTGCTCGGCCGGCGATGGCCGACCGCGACGGCGCTGCCCGCGGCCATCCTGCTGATTCCCGGATCGCTGCTGACGACGCTGGCCCCGGGGAGTGGTTCGCTGCTGTTCGCCCGCGCGCTGACCGGAATCGCCGCGGGTCTGGCGTGGGGCGTCACGGCAGCGCTCGTGGCGCAGATGAGAGCGCAGCGCGCCTGGGCGGTGCCCGTCGTCGCCGGCGCGGCGGTGCTGGCGCTCGGGTTCGGCGCTGTGCTCGGGGCGCTCATGACGCGGGGCCTCACCTGGCGGACGCCGTTCCTGCTGGCCGTACCGCTCGAAGTGGTGGCGGTGCTGGCCACCGCGGTGAGCGGGATCGTCCTGCTGACGCGGCGCCCGTCCGGACCCCCGGCCGCACCGCTGGTCTGACGGAACAGCTGTCGCGCTAAGCGGCGTCGGGCGGCCGGCTGCCGTGGTGGGCCCGCGTACTGCTCGCGGGTGGTCGCTCTGCGGGGAACGGCCCGGGGAGGCCCTCGCTCAGCCCGTCGCGTCTCCGCTCAGCTGAGCCAGAAGGTCGACCTCGTTCGGGACGCCGTGCCCACCGTCAGGTGCCCCTTGTCGTGGTTGACGTAGCTGCCCGGACGGTCCGACAGCTCCAGCGAGACGCCGTTGTTGTTCGCCAGGCCGGGCACCCGACGGAAGCTGGCCTGCGCGGCGAACGTGGCGCCGTCCTCCGCCGGGTCGATGCGCAGGCTCGTCCCGTCGACCCGCCAGTAGCGGTCCGGGAAGTTCACCGACCGGAGCGAGACGGTGCGGTCGCCGGCGAACCCGGGCACGAACCGGAACTGGGAGTCGGCGAGTTCCCGCACCTGCGGGTCGACCCGCAGCGCGTATGCGTAGTGGCGTACGAACGACGACGAGGCGTTGGCGGGCGACAGCCGCACGATCGGGCCGCCCCTGCCCACCGGCACCCCGAACAGGGGTGTGCCGTCCGCGTGCCAGTAGAGGCGCTGCGCGCGGGCGTGCCGGTTCGGGTCGTAGAGCGGGTCACCGACGATGTCCCGGTAGTCCCGCGCGTGGTAGACGAGCACGTCGGTCTCGCCGTCCTCGGCGACGGTGAAGCTGTTGTGCCCGGGGCCGTACTGCCGCGTCTGCTCGTTGGTGGTGAAGACGGGGTCGGCGTTCTTGCTCCAGGTGGCCGGGTCGAGCAGGTCGGCGCGGGCGTCCGCGGTGAGTAGCCCCATGCAGTAGCGGGCGTCGGTGGCGCTGGCGGAGAAGGTGACGAAGATCCGGCCGTTGCGCTTGATCACGGCCGCGCCCTCGTTGACCCGGAAGCCCTGCACCTCCCACGACTTGGTGGGGGTGGCGATGCGCGCCGGGTTTCCGGTGATGGTGAACGGTGAGGTCATCCGGGCGATGTAGAGGTTGCTGTTGCTGCTGATCTCCGGTTCGCTCTGCGCCCAGACGAGGTAGCGCTCCCCGCGGTGCTCGAAGGTGGTGGCGTCGAGCGAGAAGCTGTCCCACGGGGTGATGATCTGCCGCGGCGTCGACCAGCCGCTGACGTCGCGGGGGTCGGGCGCGGTGGACTCCATGACGTACATGCGGATCCGGAAGACGTCGTCGGAGTCGCCGGCGGCGAAGTAGAGGTACCAGCGGCCGTCGATCCGGTGCAGCTCGGGGGCCCAGATGTGGCCGCCCATCTTCCCGCTGGCGGGACGGCGCCACACCACCGCCTCGGCGGCACCGCCCAACCCCTCGATGGTCGGTGCGGCGCGCACGATGAGCCGGTCGTACTCCGGCACGGACGCGGTGAAGTAGTAGCGGCCGCGAGTGCGGGGTGTGACGAACGGGTCGGCCCGCTGCCACACGAGGGGGTTGGTGGTCGGCGCGCCGTAGATCTCGGCGTCGGTGGGCGGGGCGGCCCAGGCGTTCTTCCCGGCGACGGGGAGGACCAGCCCGGTCGCGGCCACGCCGAGCCCGCCGCGCAGGAGGGTACGTCGGTTGAGGGGAGTGCTCATCGCTGCTGCTCCTACTTCGTCTGGACGCGGATGAAGGTCACCGAGTACGGCTCGAAGGTGCGGGTGAAGGTGGGCGCGACGCCCTTTATGGTGCTGGTCCTCGGCTTGATGAGCTGCGCCGTACGGGTGTTCAGCTCCTCCGGGTCGCCGCTGATGACGGTCATCTGCGCCGTGTTCGCGACGCGTACGCCGGCGCCCAGGTTGATCGTGGTGCGGGCGGGTGCGGCCTGGGCGTTGACGACCTTGACGATGAGCTGGCGGGCGGCGACGTCGCGGGTGACGACCTGGGCGAACGGTTCGGTGACGGCGTTGTCGTCGAAGCTGCCCCACACCTGCCCGTCGAGCAGCAGGGTGACCTTCGTGCCGCGGATCTGGACCTTGATGTCGTACGCGCGGCCGGTCTCAATGGTGTTGGGCTTCGCGATCAGCGTGGTCTTGCCGCCGTTCACGGCCTTCTCCACGGCGCCCTGGGTGTTGTTCCATCCGCCCAGGTTCCACCAGTAGTAGTTGCCGGTGTCCTTCACCCCGAAGCCGACGAGGAACCCTTCGGCGCCGGAGAGCTTGGTCGCCTTGACGTCGAGGTCGTAGTCGCGCCAGCTCTCGTCACCCGCCTCGACCATGGTGTCTTCCGCGGCGGTGTCGGACTGGACGTAGCCGCCGTCGACGACCGACCAGGCGCCGCGGCCGGCGATCGGGGTCCACCGGTCGGCGCCGGCGGAGAAGTCGTCGTGGAAGAGTTGCGTGCCGTCGGCCGAGGTGACCCGCACGTCGTCGTACTTCGCCGCCGTCCGCCAGGTGGAGAGCCCGACCGCTCCGGTGACGGGTTCGGGTGCCCGCGTCGCGCCGCTGAAGGTGCTCGGCACGACCCGGTCGCCGACGTTGGTCATGAACAGCTTCTGGACCTCGTAGCTGGCCGAGCCCCACGACTGGTCGTTGTCGAACCAGATCATGTCCGGCCGCCACTGGACGTAGTCGATGTTGGCCAGCAATGGCGCGTACGACGCCATCGTCACCACGTCGGCGTTGCGCTCCAGGCCGGTCAGGTACGCGCCCTCGGCCAGCGCGTTGTAGAGCTTGTTGTCCTGCGACGCGAACTCGCCGAGCCACACCTTGGCGCCGGAGCGGTCGTAGCTGTCGTAGCGCTTGTTGTTCTGCAGGAACCAGTCGGGGCTGTTGTAGTAGTGCTCGTCGACCATCTCCACACCGTTGGCGCGGTTGAGTTCCCACGCCCGGTCGAAGGTGGCGCCCGCGTCGTCCGGCCCGGAGTTGCTGATGACCGTGATGTTCGGGTATTTCGCCTTGATCGCGTCGCGGAACTTCACGAAGCGGGCCATGAAGGCGTCCGGCAGGTTCTCCTCGTTGCCGACCTCGAGGCGGTCGAGGCCGAACGGCGCGCGGTGACCCATCGCCGCGCGCTTCGCGCCCCACGTCGAGGTGGCCGGGCCGGTGGCGAACTCGATGAGGTCCAGCGTGTCCTGGATGTGCCGCTGCAGCAGCGCCTCGTCGTCGACGGCCCGGTTCTGGCCGCAGCCGGTGACGAGCGCCGGCACCACCGGCACCGGCTTCGCGCCGATGTCCTCGGCGAACTGGAAATACTCGTAGTAGCCGAGGCCGTAGGACTGGTTGTAGCCCCAGAAGTTCGCGTTCGTGGCGCGTTCCTCGACCGGCCCGACGGTGTCCTTCCACTGGTAGGCGCGGGCACGCTGGTATCCGCTGGCGGCGTCGTAGCCGTACATGCTTCCGGTGTTCACGATGCACCCGCCGGGGAAGCGCACGAAGCCGGGGCGCAGCGCCGCGATCTTCTCGGCGAGGTCCTTGCGCAGGCCGTTCGAGCGGCCCTTGAAGGTGTCGCGGGGGAAGAGCGACACCATGTCGAGGCGCAGCGTGCCGGCGCCCGCGGCCTGCACCGCGAGGCGGGCCGCGTCGGTGGTGCCGGTGGCCACGAACGTGCCGGTGTACCGGCGCCAGGTGTCGCCGCGCACGCTCACCCGCACCGGGGCGGCGTACGTCCTCGTCCCGGCCTGATCGCGCAGGCCGACCGTCAACGGGGTGCCACCGGCGGTGTCGGTGCGGGCCCAGACCGAGAAGTCGTACCTCTTGCCCTTCTCGAGCGCGATGCCGGTGTTGTAGCCGGCGTTCTGCACGCCGTAGGTGCCGGCGCCGGTGTTGGTGAGCGTCAGCTTCAGGTAGGTGCGGTTGCGCTCGTTGAGGCGGGCGTCGTCGTCGACCGTGACGGCGGTGCCGCTGCCGCCCGCGGAGGAGACGACGCTCCAGGAGGTGAGGCCGGTGTAGGCGCCGTTGTCGATCGGGAGGTACTCGAACGAGCGGTTCTGGACGAGTTCGGCGTAGAGCCCGCCGTCGGCGGCCCGATTGATGTCCTCGAAGAAGACGCCGTACATGTCCGGGTCGATGGCCGGGCCCGGGCGCCCGGCGTCGACGGTGATCGTGTAGTCGAGGGCGGCGGTCTGGTCGGCGCCGAGGGCGGGGGCGTTCGCGCTCAGCCCGGCTACCACGACTCCGGTTATCAGGCCCGCGACGAGCCGGTGCGTACGCATGGGTGATCGGCCTCCCGGTCAGCGGTGGGATTCGTTGGCGGTGGGCGGGGCGGGCGTCACCTGGCGCGCCGGCGCCCGCCCGCGGGGTCAGGGCGCCAGCGGAGGGACGCTCTCGAGTGTCGGGACGACGCGGGCGATAGTGCCGTCGGCGTCGAAGCGCAGGCGGTCGATGGTCACCTCCCGGTGGGTGCCGTCGCCGCCGGGGATGGCGAAGCGGTGGTAGGCGATGTACCAGTCGTCGGTGCCGGGCACCTGGACGATGCTGTGGTGGCCGGTGCCGAGGATGCCGAGGCTCGGGTCCTTGCCGAGGATCTCGCCGCGGTTGACTAGCCCGTCGGCCATCGGGGTGGTCGCGGTGGCGTAACCGACGCGGTAGTTCTCGCTGCGGGTGTCGTCGATCGACCAGCTGAGGTGATAGGTGTCGCCGCGCCGGGCCATGAACAGCCCCTCCCGGAAGCCGGTCAGACCGGTGATCCGCTTGACCTTCGTGGCGTCGTACGACGTCATGTCCGGGTTGAGCGGGACCACGTAGGCGTTGCCGTTGCCCCAGTAGAGGTAGCTGCGGCCGTCGTCGTCGGTGAAGACCGCGGGGTCGATGGCCTGGCCGCCGTCGGGGTTCGCGGCGACGAGCGGTTCGCCGAGCGCGTCGACGAACGGCCCGGTGGGGGAGTCGGCGACGGCGACCCCGATCTTGGCGTCGGCGCAGAAGTACAGGTAGTACTTCCCGTTCTTCTCGATGGCCGCCGGTGCCCAGGCGCGCCCGTCGGCCCAGGACACGTCCGGGCCGAGGTCGAGGATGGTCGGGTGCTCGGTCCAGCGCACTAGGTCCGTGCTGGACCAGGTCTTGAAGGTGGTGCCGGACCAGCCGGGGTAGCCGTCGGTGGTGGCGTAGATGTAGTAGGTGTCGCCGAAGCGCACGATGTTCGGGTCGGCGTTGTAGCCGGGCAGGACCGGGCTGTTCATGGTGACCGCCCTGACGGTCCAGCTGCGGCGGCTGCCGTGCGAGCCGGTGACCGTGTAGGTGACGGGCTCGCTGAAGTCCCGCTTCGCGCCGTTGCGCGGGGTGAGGCGGGCACGGTCGCCGATTCGGAAGTGGGGTGCCAGCGCGGTCACGTCGGTGCCCGGCTCGACGGGCAGGGTGACGGTGTTCGTGTCGCCGTCGATGATGGCCGGCACCTTGAGGGCGTCCAGCTCGACCGAGCCGATGGCGGTCTCGTTCCCGGGGAGGCCGAGCACCTCCTTGGCCGACAGTCCCCGGTTCCACAGGGTGAAGCCGCGCATCCGGCCCTTGAAGTAGCGGTCGGAGGCGAAGAGGGAGCGGCCCAGGTAGTTGGCGGTGGTGATGCCGCCACCGAGGTCGCCGGGCTCGGTGGTGACCCCGCTGTTGCGGGCGACCTCGACACCGTCGTCGTAGAGGCGGGCCACCCCGCCGGACAGGGTGTAGGTGATGGTGTGCCAACCGCCGCGGCCCAGGTCGCGGCCGGCAGAGGTGTTCTGTTCGGTCGAGTAGGTTCCGCTCGCGATGGCGGTGCGGTACGCGTTGCCCGTGGTGAACAGGTAGCCGTTGCCCGCGCCGTTCGTGGTGTTGCCCAGACCCCAGATGAAGTACGGCGTGGCCTGCCCGGGGTCGACCCAGACCTGGGCGGAGACGCTGACGTCGGAGAGCCCGGTCAGCAGGTTGTCGGGCAGGTCGACGTACCCGTCCTCGCCGTCGAAGGTGAAGGCGTCGCGGCCCCGGGTGACCCCGCCACGGATGACGGCGTCGCGGCCGTTGCCGGAGCTGTCCTCCACCGTCGTGCCGTCGCCTCCCGCGAGGCGGTAGTCGGCGATGACGCCCTGCTTCGTGGCCGGCGCGGGCGAGGGGCCCTGGCGGAGGCGGTCGAGTTCGGCCCGGGTGACGGGCAGGACGGTGCCGTGCCGCGGGTGCGTCGGCAGATCGTAGCCGGTCGACATGGTGAAGCGGCCGCCGTCGAGGTCGGTGGTCTCGAACGGCACGTAGCCGCGTCCGCCGAACTCGTCGATGAACAGGTACCACTTCTCCTCGGTGTTGCTCTTGAAGATCGTCGGGCCCTCACCGCGGGAGATCCCCTCGCCGTCCTCCGTCGCCTTGCCGATGCAGTCCTGGACGAAGTCCCAGCTCGTGTCGCGCAGCTCGGTCGACTTCTCCTCCAGGATGAACTTGCTGCACGGGGTGCTGGAGGTGTTGTTCCGCTCGTCCTTGGTGAAGCGGTAGTAGCTGCCGTCGTGCTCGACCACCGTCGAATCGATCACCGAGTACCCCGGGTCGACCCAGACCCTGGGCTCGCTGAAGGTACGGAAGTCGCGGGTCGTCGCGTACATCATGCGGTTGTAGGTGTCGCCGGTGTGGGCGGTGTCCTCCGGCGCGTAGAGCTTCGAGGCCCAGAAGACGACGTAGGCGCCGATGGTGTCGTCGTAGTAGGCCTCGGGCGCCCAGGTGTTCCCCGCGGTGTCGGGGGAGACGCGCACGTGCCGCTGTTGCGACCAGGTCACCAGGTCGGTCGACTCCCACACCTCGATGTGCCTGCTGCCGGTGCGCTGGGCGGCGTCCCAGTCGCCGTTGCCATAGATCTTCAGGTCGGTGGCGATGAGGTAGAACCTGTCGCCCTCGGGGCTGCGGATGATGAACGGGTCGCGCACCCCCTCGTCACCCTCGCCGGAGGTGAGGACCGGACGGCCACCGTTGAGCTCGTCGTACCTGAGCGGGTCGTTGCCGCGGCTCGCCGCGAAGTAGATCTGCTCGCCGTCGGCGGTGCCCTCTCCGGTGAAGTAGGCGAAGGCGTACCCCTCGAGCTCCTCCTTCCTCGGCAGCGGGAGGACGGTCAGGGTGAAGTGTCGGACGGCGCTCGCCCGGCCCTTCGTCGCGCGTACGGTGAGGCGGGCCCTGGCCGCCTTCGAGCCGTGCTGCGGGCGGGTGACCTCGC
Source organism: Micromonospora sp. 15K316 (assembly GCF_004348525.1). Lineage (GTDB taxonomy): Bacteria > Actinomycetota > Actinomycetes > Mycobacteriales > Micromonosporaceae > Micromonospora. The sequence goes on from NZ_SMKG01000082.1 coordinate 12,290, forward strand.
CGGTCCGGGTGACGACGCGGGGGTCCTTCGCGGTCCAGGCGAAGGTGACGTCGCGGGCCCCCTTGGTGGGCAGGGTGATGTTGCCCCGGACGGCGTCCTGGTCGTGGATGACGATGGCCGCGAGGGCGTCCTCGACCTTCTCCCGGTCGCTGACGTCCGCCACGACGGTGACGGTGAAGTCACGGGTGACGCGGTGGCCGGCGTAGGTGACCGCGGCGGTCAGCGTGACGGTGGCGTCTCCGGAGCGGGGCGCGGGCCGGGTCACCACGCCGGTGTTCGACACCACCGCCGGGCTGCTGGAGGACCAGCTGATCGTCGACCCGCCGGCGCCCCGGGTGGGCAGGCTGAGATTCTCGGTGACCGCGGTGGTGTCGCCCAGGTCGAGGGCCGCCGCGTCGTCGGCGGCGCGCCCGGTCGCGGTCCGCTCGCCGAGCGCGTGGGCCTCCTCGGCGGTCACCGCCCGGTCGTAGACGCGCAGGTCACGGACCTGACCCTTGAGGTACCGGTCGGCCGTGTAGACGGAGCGGCCGAGGTAGTTGGCGGTGGTGCTGCCACCACCGATCGCCGCCGGCGTCAGGGTGATGCCGGGCGTACGGGCCACCTCGACGCCGTCCTCGTAGAGCACCGCGGTGCCACCGCCCAGGGTGTACGTGATGGTGCGCCAGCTGCCGCGAGTGAGGTTGCGGCCGGTGGTGACGGTCTGCTCGGTCGACCAGTTTCCGCTGGCGATCGAGGCGCGGAAGGCGTTGCCGGTGGTGAAGAGGTAGCCGTTCCCGACGCCGTCGGGACCGGTGTTACCGAGCCCCCAGACGAAGTAGGGGGTGGCCTGGTCAGTCGCCACGTTGACCTGTACCGACACGGTGATCTCGGTGAGACCACGCAGGACGTCGTCGGGCAGGCGGACATGCCCGTCGACGCCGCCCAGGCGCAGGCCGTCCGGCCCCTGCCAGGTCGCGTCGCCGCTGAGCGTGCCGTCGCGTCCGTGGCCGGAGCTGTCCGGCACTGTCGTGCCGCTGCTCTGGGTCAGGTCGTAGCGCAGCACGAGACCGTCGTCGAGGGAGGCCGCCGCGCCCGACGGGGTCAGGGCCACGACGCCGACCAGGCCGGTGACGAGCGTGGTCAGGCCGGCGAGTAGGCGACGGGCAGAACGGCGGGCCGGGCGGAGCGGGGCTGGCGACAAGGACATTGCCGGGCTTCCTCCTGTGACTCGACGGAGATCGGGCGTCAAGACGGTGGTGCAGCCGGTCGGTGCCCGAGGCGCTGCGCTCCGACGGAGGTCGCTCGGTCTACGAAGCGAGCGTTAACATGCTCGGGAGTGAGCGCCAACGTACGCACATGTATCGATCATGTCAATACTGCTGCCAGCGTCGGCACCCCCGATCGGCAAAGATCGCGGCAGGGATTGACAAGCCCTTATGTTTACGTTCACAAACTCAGTCGCGGCGGTGGGTTGAGCCTGTCGAATGCACGTGGCAGGCTCGGGCGCCGTGATCGATGAATTCGCGAAGGAGTACCTGCACGGCGACCTGCGAGAGATCCGCGAGACGATGCTGTGGAAGCTCGACGGGTTGCCCGAGTACGACATCCGCCGACCGTTGACCATGACCGGGACCAACCTTCTCGGCCTCGTCAAGCACCTGTCGATTATGGAGTCCTGGTACTTCGGCGAGGTGTTCGACAGGCCGTTCCCCGAGCCGCTGCCCCGGTGGAACGACGTCCGGGAGCACGGCGCACTCATGTGGGCGGCGGCGCACGAGACCCGCGAGGAGATCATCGACCGTTACCGTCGCGTGTGGGAGCACTCGGACGCGACGATCACCGCTCTCGCCATCGACTCCCCAGGTCACGTCCCCTGGTGGCCACGCCCCGACGTGACGTTGTTCAACATCCTGGTCCACGTGCTCACCGAGACCAACCGGCATGCCGGACACGCCGACATCCTGCGCGAACAGCTCGACGGCTCGACCGGCACGGCACCCCGGTACGCGAACACGCAACGCGATGCGGCGTTCTGGGCAGCCCAACGCGCGAGGATCGAGCGGGCTGCCAGGGCGGCCACCACGCCCGACCACGACGCCGACTCCGTCACCGCACACGACTGAGATCCGTGCCGGATCCCGACGTCGAGGCCGGCAGGCGGGCGGGCGGCGACGCCGCCTCGTACGCGGACAGCGCGGGAGAGCCGCGTCGAAGAGGACCGGCCCGCCCGGTTCAGCCGAGCCGGGACACCTGGTAGTGGCTGATGCGCCAGCGATCGTCGATCCGGCGCACGATCACGCTGAGGTTGACGGTGATGGCCGGCCGGTCGGTGAAGGCGAAGACGACGCTCAGGTAAGCGCTGGACCACGGACGTCGCCACCGACCTCACCGACCCCGAGGGGCTGGCGCTCATGCGCGCTGCCGTCGGATCCGGGGCCGGCGCCAGCCGCGCCTGCATGGCCGACCGGCACGCCCAGCTCGCCGCGATCCTCGACCGGGAACGGGCCCGCGGCGGCACGGTGCCGCAAGTGGAGCGGGCCGCGGACGCATTGCTCGGGCCGCTGATGTATCGCGCCGTGTTCACCAACAACTCGCTCGAACCCGACTGGGTCGACGACCTGGTCGAGTCGTTCCTGGCCTGACGAGGATCAGCCGTCGTCATCGGTGGGCTTCGCCGAGGACGTGGGCGATCCGCGCGTGCTCGTCGTGCCACAGCGTGGTGGCGATCCGCACGTGTGATCGCCCGTCACCGTGCACGGTGAACGGCGCGCCCGAGGCGATACCGATCCCGTCGGCGGCGAGTGACCGGATCGCGGTCGCGGCGTCGCCGACGGGCACCCAGACCGAGAGCCCGGCGATCCCGGTGGGCGTCAGGCCCTGCGCGCGCAGGGCCTCGACCATCAGCTGCCGGCGGTGGCGGTAGGTGGCCCGGGCCCGGTGGATCGTCTTCCGGGTCTGCGGGTCGGTGAGCATCTGCGCCAGGGCGCGCTGGGTCAGTGCGGACGGCCAGCCGCCGGTCGCCATCTGCCGGGCGCGCACCCGCGAGACGACCCGCCGGATCCCGGCCAGCGCCCCGACCCGCAGGTGCGGCCCGTGCGACGTGTTCCAGCTGCGGACGAGCAGGGTCTTGCCTGGCAGGAACTCACCGAGCGACACGTCGGGGGTCGGGGCGAGTTCGTGGGCGCTGTCCTGCTCCAGGATGACGATGTCGCGGTCGGCGAGCATCGGCATCAGCGCCCGGGCCCGCCGGCGGGACAGCGCGTGCCCGTACGGGCTGGCCATGCGGGTCTGCAGGAGCAGCATGCCGGGCCGGGTGGTCAGGGCCGACTCGAGCGCCTCCGGCAGCGGGCCCTCGTCGTCGCAGCGCACCGGCACCGCCTGAGCCCGGTGGTCCTCGACGATGTCGAGCAGCGAAGCGGCGGCGACCTCCTCGACGATGACCCGGTCGTGCGGGTGCAGTACGACGCCGGCGACCCGGTGCAGGGCGTCGTGGGCGCCGCTGGTGACGGTGAAGTCCTCGGCCTCGAAGGGCCAGGTGGTGTGCAGCACCGCGGCGAGCTGAGCGTCCACGGTGTCCTCCGGGTACGCCCGCCAGCGCGTCCCGGCCACCGCCTCGGCCAGCGGCCCGGCCAGGTCGGGCAGGAGCGCCGGGTCGGGGTACGCCGTGGAGAGGTCCAGCCGCACCGGTGGCGGGGGCGGCAGGCTGGCGAACCGGCGGCCGGCCAGCGCCCCGGGCCCGCGGACGAAGCTGCCGTGCCGGCGGTCGCAGTGGATCAGACCGCGCTGGCGCAGCCGGGCCCAGGCGGAGGCGATCGTCGTGGGACCGACGTGCAGGGCGGCGGCCAGCGCGCGCACGGTGGGCAGGCGCAGTCCCTGGGCGAGTTGGCCGGAGTGGATGAGGTCACCGAGGCGATCGGCGATTCCGCGCGCCGATCGGTCGGCGAACATCAATGCGAGCGTGCTGGCGTGCAGGCGTTCCGGTCGTCGCGCCAGCGCGGCCTCCGCGGCCGGGTCGAGCGTGTCGGTCAATCGTGGTTTCGACAGCTCGGCGATCATGGTTTTTGATACCGCGTGGGCTGAACCCGCGGCAACCGTGTTGAGCCATTCTTGAGCTTTCCGGGCGGCGGAAAAGAGAACAAACGCGAACAGCGGAGCCACTGTGGAGTCCGGTGCGCCCGACTACGGTTTCAGCCACAGTCGATCGACTATGACTGATGCCGAACCGGAAGGTCCGCCGATGCTCAAGACCCGTCCACCCTTGTTGTACGGCGCCTGCGTGGCCCTGCTGGCGCTGGTCGGAGCCACCGCGACCGCGCCGGTCGCCAGCGCCGGCCCAGACCTCACCCGCGCCGCGGCGGCCCGCGCCGCCAGCATCCCCACCCCTGAGCAGCACTTCGGCTTCAAGATGGGCACGGAGGGAAAACTCGCCTCATACCCTGACGTGCTCAAGTACATGAAACTGATCGCCGAACGGTCCGACCGCGTCGACTACGAGACCGTCGGCCCGACGACGATGGGCAACGAATACGGGACCGTCATCATCAGTTCGCCGAAGAATCTGCGCCGCCTGGATCGCCTGGTGGAAATCAACCAGAAACTCGCTGATCCGCGCGGCACCACACCGGAGGAGGCCCGCCGGCTGGCCGCGGAGGGGGTGCCCTTCTACCACCTGGAGGCGACCATCCACTCCAGCGAGGTGGGCAACGGCCAGGCGATCAACGACATCGTCCACCGCCTCGCCACCGAGGACTCGGACTTCACCCGGAACATCCTGAACAACTCGGTAGTCGTCCTGGTGCCGTCGCAGAACCCCGACGGGCAGCACCTCATCATCGACCACTTCAACCGGACCGCCGGCACCGACTACCGGCGGACCTACCCCGACCTGTACCACAAGTACACAGGCCACGACGACAACCGGGACTGGACGATGTTCACCCAGGTCGAGGCCCGGTACCGGCTGGAGCTGGAGAAGAAGTACCGCCCGGCGATCGTGCACATCATGCACCAGAAGGGCAACTCGGGCAGCCGCATCTTCGTCCCGCCGTACGGGGGGATCACCAGCGAGAACGTGCCGGCGAACATGAGTTCCTCGGTCTCCGCGATCGGGCAGCATGCCGCCCGGGCGCTCGCCGCCGCCGGCAAGACCGGGGTGGGCAGCCTCGACTACCACATCTTCTGGACCCTGGAGCAGCCCGTCGGGTACTTCCCGTTCACCGGCTCCGGCGTCTACCTCACCGAGATCGCCTCGGTGACCGACTACGCGTACCCGCAGAAGTCGCAGGACGGCCGCCCGCTCGGCCCGCAGCAGGCCCGGATGAACCTCATCGAGCCGTACCGCTCCGACACCTGGACGCTGGCCGACATCGTCGACTACGCGAAGATCGCCACCTACGCCGGCATGGAGTACACCGCCGACAACGGCGAGAAGCTGCAGTACGACAACCTGTACGCGGTGCCGCACGAGTACCTGACCAAGGGCGTGCCGTCGGGCACCTTCGCCTTCGTGGTGGACGCTGAGCAGCGTGACCCGTACGCGACCTTCGAGATGCTCCAGCGTCTGGAGTGGACGGAGGTGGAGATCGAACGCGCGACGTCGCCGTTCGTCGCCGACGGGAAGCGGTACGCTGCCGGCTCGTACGTCGTGAAGATGCACCAGCCACGCGGCAACTGGGCGCACCAGGTCCTCGGCGCCGACCGGTACCCGGAAGTCCGGGACTGCGGTGACTGCCCGGTCCTGCTGCCGTACGCCGAGGCGACGACCAGCCTGCCGTTGCAGCTCGGCGTCGACGTCGCCGAGATCCGCGCCCCGTTCGAGGCGCAGCTGGAGCGGGTGACCTCGGTCGAGCCGCCGCAGGTGACCATGCCTCCCGCGCCCCGCGCCAAGGGCGCCTACCTGGTCCGTCCCGAGTCGTACGGGACGATCCAGATCGTCTCGGCGTTGCAGGACGCCAACATCCCCACCTTCCGCGGCGCCAAGGCGTTCCGCGCGAAGGGCGTCGACTACCCCGCCGGCACCTACATCGTGCCGGCCACCCCGCAGGCGCGTCACACCCTGGCCACCGCGTCGGCCAAGGTCGGCCTCCAGGTGACCGCCGTCGACCAGACTCCCAAGGTCGCCGGGGTGCAGCTCAAGCCGAAGACCCGGGTCGGGCTGCTGCGCGGTGTCGGGAACATGCCCGGTGGCTGGGACATGTGGCAGTTCGACCAGTACGGCATCAACTACGACGTGGTCTCCGCCCAGGACTTCCAGCGCAAGTCGCTCAACGAGCTGTACGACACCATCGTCGTCTCCTCCGGAGTGTCCCGGGACGACATCGTCGAGGGCCTGGACCCGGCGCAGTACGACGAGGCGTACTCCTGGGCCTACGGGGTGGGCGAGAAGGGCTGGCGCAAGCTCCAGCAGTTCGTCCGCAACGGCGGCACGCTGCTGGCCATCGGCGACTCGGTGCAGACCGCCCAGCAGCTGCTCGACCTGCCGATGAAGCCGGCCCTGCCCACCAGCAACGACGAGTTCGTCACCGGCGGCAGCCTGCTCAACCAGGATTTCGACCCGAACAACCCGGTGGCCTGGGGCATGCCCGAGTCCTGGCCGGTCTGGCTCTACGACACCCAGGCGTGGGAGCTCACCGGCGACTCCGGCCAGGTGGTGTCGAACTACCCCGCCGAGGGTGAGGTCCTGGCCAGCGGCTACCTGCGCGGCGCCGAGCACATCCGGGGCGCCACCAACGTCGCGTCCTTCGAGGTCGGCAAGGGCCAGGTCGTCACGTACGGCAGCGAGATCACCTTCCGCACGCTGCCCCGCTCGCAGTACAACCTGCTCTACAACGCGATCTACCACGGCCCGGCGGCCGAGGTGGATGCCGCCGCGGTCCAGCAGCTGCGGCCGCAGTTCGGCCCCGACGGCGCGCCCGTCAAGCGCTGACCCGCCGGACCCCCACCCGCTCCGGGTGGTCACCCCGCACGGTGACCACCCGGAGCGGCACCATGCTCACGCCGCGTCCGACGGCGCGGGAGGGATGTTGTGGCCGACGCGGAACATGTTGCCCGGATCGACGGCACGCATGACCTCCACGAGCCGGCGGTACGTCTCCGGTTCGTAGGCCCGGGCCACCGCCTCGGCCGTGGTGCCGTAGCCGGTCAGGAAGTTGGCCTGCTTACCGCCGGTCGCCCAGCGGTCCATCGCGTCGGCGAGCTCGGCCAGCGGCGCACGGAACTCCTCCGCCCGGCCCGGCGTGTAGGCTCCGACCACGTGCCACGTACCACCGACAGCCCGGCGCTACGCGGCCGCAGGCGTGAGACCGACCTGCTCAACGGCCTGCTCCGGGAGGTCCGCGCCGGCAACAGCCGGGTGCTGGTGCTGCGCGGCGAGTCGGGCGCCGGCAAGACGGCGCTGCTCGACTACCTGGCCGAGCACGCCCGGACCGACCGGCTGACCCGGGTCGGCGGGGTCGAGCCGGAGTCCGAGATCGCCTACTCCGCGCTGCAGCACCTCTGCGCGCCACTGCTGGACCACCTCGACCGGCTCCCCGAGCCGCAGCGCGCCGCCCTCTCGGTCGCCTTCGGGCGCAGCGTCGGCGAGCCACCGGAGGGGCTCCTCGTCGGGCTCGCCGTGCTCGGGCTCCTCGCCGAGGCGGCGTCGGAGCAGCCGCTGGTCTGCATCGTCGACGACGTCCAGTGGCTGGACCGGATGTCCGAGGTGATCCTCACCTTCGTCGCCCGACGCCTGGACGCCGAATCGGTCGCGCTGGTCTTCGCCGTCCGCAGCCCGGGCGACGAGCGGATCCTCGGTGGCCTGCCGGAGCTGCGCGTCGAAGGACTGCCCGCCCCGGACGCGCGGGCGCTGCTGGACTCGGTGCTACCGGGACCCGTCGACGACCACGTACGCGACCGGATCGTCGCCGAGACGCGCGGCAACCCGCTGGCGCTGCTCGAACTGCCGCGCGGCCTCAACCCGGCGGAGCTGGCCTTCGGCTTCGGCGCCCAGAGCGCGACCCCCCTGGCCGGCCGGGTGGAGGCCGGCTTCCAGCGACGGATCGCCGCGCTGCCGGCGCAGACCCGCCGGCTGCTGCTCGTCGCCGCCGTCGAGCCGGTCGGTGACGTCCCCCTGCTGTGGCGCGCGCTCGACCGGCTGGGCATCGGGGCGGACGCCGCCGCGCCGGCCGAGGCGGCCGGCCTGGTCGAGTTCGGCGCCCGGGTCCGTTTCCGCCACCCGCTGGTCCGCTCCGCCAGCTGGCGCTCGGCCGCCGCCGGCGAGCTGCGCGACGTGCACGCCGCCCTGGCCGAGGTCACCGACCCGGGGCGTGACCCCGACCGCCGCGCCTGGCACCGCGCGCACGCCGCCGTCGGCCCGGACGAGGAGGTCGCCGGCGAGCTGGAACGCTCCGCCGGCCGGGCACTCGCCCGAGGTGGCCGGGCCGCGGCGGCGGCCTTCCTGGAGCGGGCGGCCGAACTCACCCCGGACCCGCCGGCGCGCGCCGCGCGTACCCTCGCCGCGGCGCAGGCCCAGCTCCAGGCGGGCGCCCCGGCGGAGGCGGCGGAGCTGCTGGCCGCCGCCGAGATCGGCCCCCTCGACGAGCGGCAGCGCGCCGAGGTGGCTCGGCTGCGCGCCCAGGTGGCGTTCACCCTCAACCCGGGGCGGGCCGCCGGCCCGCCGCTGCTCGCCGCGGCCCGCCGCCTCGCCGACCTGGACGTCGACGCCGCCCGTACCGCGTATCTGAGCGCGGTGGGCGCCGCCGTGCACGCCGGCCGCACCGGCGGCGACGACCTGCGCCGGGCCGCCCAGGCCGCCCTCTCCGTCCGGCCCGGCGACGACGCGACAGGTCTGCTGCTCGCCGGCCTCACCACCTTCAGCCTCGACGGGCACGCGACCGCGGTACCGCGGCTGCGCCGAGCGCTCGACGCGCTGACCGCGGACGAGGACCTGTCCCTGCTGTGGCTGGCCGCGCCGGTGGCCCACGAGGTGTGGGACGACGAGACCTGGTACCGGCTCACCGAACAGGCGGTCCGCTTCGCCCGCACCACCGGGTCGCTGTCACTGCTGCCGACGGCCCTGGTGTTCCGCGCCGGTGCGCTGGTCTTCGCGGGCCGCTTCGCCGACGCATCGGACCTGATCGAGGAGTCCCGCGCGCTCGAGCAGGCCACCGGGCTGGCCATGCATCCGTCCGCCGCGCTCACCCTGGCGGCACACCGGGGCCGGGAACGTCCCGCGATCGAACTGATCGACGCCACCGTCCGCGAGGCCGAGGCGCGCGGGCAGGGCCGGCTGATCGGCCTGGCCGGCTACGCAAAGGCGGTGCTCTTCAACGGCCTCGGCCAGTATCCGGCCGCGCTGGCGGCCGCCCGGTCGGCGGTCGAACACCCGGACCTCGGCGTCTTCAGCTGGACGCTCGGTGAGCTGGTCGAGGCCGCCACCCGCGCCGGGGAGACCGGGGTGGCCGCCGAGGCCCGCGACCGTCTCGCCGAGCGCACCGGCCCGGCCGGCACGGCCTGGGCGCGGGGCGCGCAGGCCCTCGCCGACGCGCTCACGGCGGCCCCAGAGCACGCCGAGGAGCACTACCGTGCGGCGGTCGAGCGGCTCGCCGGCACCCGGCTCGGGCTGCAGGCGGCCCGGGCCCGCCTGCTCTACGGCGAGTGGCTGCGGCGGGAGAACCGGCGCGGCGACGCCCGGATCGAGCTGCGCCGCGCGTACGAGGCATTCGCCACGGCGGGGGCGGAGGGCTTCGCCGAGCGGGCCGGCCGGGAACTGGGCGCCACCGGGGAGACCGTCCGGAAACGGGCCGGCGACGTTCCCGTCGCGCTCACCCCGCAGGAGTCGCAGATCGCGCGCCTGGCCGTGGCGGGGCGGACCAACCCGGAGATCGGCGCGGTGCTCTTCCTCAGCCCGCGTACCGTCGAGTGGCATCTGCGCAAGGTCTTCACCAAGCTCGGCATCACCTCCCGCCGGGAGCTGGCCGCGGCGCTGCGGGAGCGGTGACCCGGGGTCGCCCCAGGGTGTCTCCCTGGGGCGAGCGCACGCGGCGGCGCGCGAGGGTGGGTGCCGGATGCCGGACGGCATCCGGATTCGCGCAGGAGGACATGATGGTGGACTACCAGCTTGAGCTGATCGTGTTGCCGGTGGCGGACGTCGATCGGGCCAAGGAGTTCTACACCCGGCTCGGCTTCCGTGAGGACCTCGACTACGTCGGCGGCGAGGGCTTCCGGGTGGTGCACTTCACCCCGCCGGGGTCGCACTGTTCGATCGTGATCGGTGAGGGCATCGGCACCGCCGCGCCGGGCTCGACCGAGAACGTGCACCTGATCGTCAGTGACATCGAGGAGGCCCGCGCCGACCTGGTCAGCAAGGGTGTCGAGGTCAGCGAGATCTTCCACGACGCGGACGGCGTCTTCCACCACGCCGGCACCGAGAAGCGCGTGCCCGGCCTCTACCCGGGCCGGCGTTCGTACGGCTCGTTCGCCTCCTTCACCGACCCGGACGGCAACCAGTTCATGCTCCAGGAGATCACCGAACGCCTCCCCGGCCGCTGAGCCACGCACAGCGACGGCGTCCGCCCACCGCTCCTCGCGGCCGGCGGACGCCGTCGGTCGTCTCCCCGGAAGGGACCTGTCGTTCTCGTTGAGCGCGCAGGCGATCGGCCGGGGTGCCGGCGCGGTCACGGCGGTGGCCCCGGGGTTCGTCCCCGGGGCCACCGCGTGCGTTTCGACTCGGGTCAGGCGAGGGCGCAGCGGTAGCCGGCGGCGGAGGCCGGATCACCGTGGCCGAGGTAGCGAGTCACCTGCGGGTAACGGCACACGTCCCGGGTGACGGTCCTGCCGTCCGCGCCGGTCGTCGCGGCGGCGAGCGTGGCCGGCGCCCGCCCCTTCTCCACCCAGTCGACAAGCGTGCCCAGGTCGTCGACCGGGTAGGCGCCCGGCCCGCCCCCGCAGTGGTTCACCCCGGGCAGGAGGAAGAGCCGGTAGAAGTCGTCGACCTTGCGGTCGCCGCCCAGCAGGCGGTCGACCCGCTTCCGATAGTCGACGGTGCCCTGCGTGGGGATGAGCTCGTCGGTCTGGCCGTGCCAGCTCAGCAGCTTGCCGCCGGCCTTCGCGAACGCCCGCAGATCCGCTTCGTCGGTGCCGATCACGTCGTGGAACTGTCGCTGGGACGAGCGGAAGAGCTGCGCGAACGACCGGTAGGTGAGCTTCGTGGTGTCGAAGGACGGATCCTGCGTCACGAAGTACGTCGCCCAGAGGTCGGCGACCTGGAAGGGCGCGCCGTAGGCGGCGAGGGCGGCGAGGCTCGCCCCCTTGTTCGGCCCGTACCAGAGCTTCTTCCCGCTGGGGGAGACCGGCCCCGCCCAGATCTTGCGGACGGCGTCGGCGGTCGCCGCCGAGATGGTGATCTTCCTGCCCTCGCAGACGACTGTGGTGCCGACCAGCCGGCGGGCGTCCCAGTGGCAGGTCTGCGGGTCGTCGATGATGCCGTCCCTGACCCCGTCGAGCGGGTCACAGGCCGTGATCGCCGCGGTGGTGAAGGCCTCCAGCTCGCACGAGGTCGGCTGCACCCTCTCCTCGTTGAAGACGGCCTGCGACCAGAGCGTGGCGACGGCGAACCGGTCCCAGTTGATGGCCGGGGCCTTCGCCAGGATGCCCTGGAAGTCCGTCGGGTGCTCCTGGGCCTCGGCGTAGCCCTGCCGGCCGCCGGTGGAGCAGCCGTTCCAGTACGCGTAGCGCACCGGCTTGCCGTAGAACCGCTTCGCCACCTCCTTGCCGATCACGGCCGTCTCGTGCACCGCACGCGAGGCGAAGTTCTCCAGCAGCGGACCGTTGACGGTGCCGGCGGGGGTGAGCGCCCATCCGCTCACGTCGAGCGGGTTCGCGCCGACGCCGGCGTCGGTCGCCGCGGCGACGTAGCCGTCCTTCACCGCCTCGACCAGCGGGGCGCCGAGATCGCCGGCGAGGTAGGCGCTGCCGCCGGTGGCCTGGAAGCGGCCCGTCCACCTCTTCGGGTCCTGCGGCAGCGAGACCTTGACGGCGACGTGGTCGTTCGCCGTGCCGTGGGTCAGCGTGACGGTGATGTCGCATCTGGCCGGGACGTCGGTGATCTGTCTCTTATACACAGCTG
>NZ_SMKG01000083.1 GCF_004348525.1 Micromonospora sp. 15K316
GGACGGGGGCGGGCGAGCCAGGCGAGCGGGTTCAGCGAGCGGCGGAACCGGCGGCGAGATGGTGCAGGGCGAGGCGGTACCCGTCGAGGCCCAGCCCGCAGATCACCCCGGTGGCCACCGCGGAGACCACCGAGTGGTGCCGGAACTCCTCGCGGGTGTGGATGTTCGAGATGTGCACCTCGATCAACGGCCCGCGCAGCATCGCGCAGGCGTCGCGGACCGCGTACGAGTAGTGCGACCAGGCGGCCGGGTTGAGCACGACAGCCGCACCCTCGTCCGCGGCGGCGTGCAGCCAGCCGAGCAGCTCGTGCTCGGCGTCGGTCTGCCGCACCGTGACGTCCAGGCCGAGTTCCCGGCCGGTCGACTCGCAGAGCGCCACGAGGTCGGCGTAGGTGCTCGCCCCGTAGACGGCGGGCTCCCGGGTGCCCAGCCGGCCGAGGTTCGGCCCGTTCAACACGTGCACCCTCACGGCTGCGCCACCTCCTCGTACGCGGCGCGCAGCAGGGCGTCGTCCGGCCCCTCCAGGATCGCCGGGCGGGCCAGCCCGTCCAACACCACGAAACGCAGCCGACTCCCCCGGGCCTTCTTGTCCACCCGCATCGCAGCCAGCAACTGCGGCCAGGCGTCGGCCGGGTAGCCGGTGGGCAGGCCGAGCGCGGCCATCGCCGTACGGTGCCGGCGCGCGGTGGGCTCGTCGAGCCGGCCGGCGAGCCGGCCCAGCGCGCCCGCGTAGACGACGCCGACGGCGACCGCGTGCCCGTGCCGCCAGCGGTACCCCTCCACCTTCTCGATCGCGTGCCCGAGGGTGTGGCCGTAGTTGAGCACCTCGCGGACGCCGGACTCGCGCAGGTCGCCGGAGACCACGTCGGCCTTGACCCCGATCGCCCGCTCGATCAGCTCGCGGGTCACCGCGCCGGTCGGATCGAGCGCCGCCGCCGGGTCCCCCTCGACCAGGTCGAGGATCACCGGGTCGGCGATGAAGCCGCACTTGACGACCTCGGCGAGCCCCGCCGCCAGGTCGGCCGGGGGCAGGCTGTCCAGGGTGGCGAGGTCGCAGATCACCCCCGCCGGCGGGTGGAAGGCGCCGACCAGGTTCTTGCCGGCGGCGGTGTTGATCCCGGTCTTGCCACCCACCGCGGCGTCGACCATGCCGAGCAGCGAGGTGGCCACCGGCACCCAGCGCACCCCCCGCAACCAGCAGGCCGCGACGAAGCCGGCCAGGTCGGTGACGGCGCCGCCGCCCACCCCGACCACCGCGTCGGTACGGGTGAAGCCGGCCTCACCGAGCTGGTCCCAGCAGGCCGCGGCGACGTCGATCCGCTTGCCCGCCTCGGCGTCCGGCACCTCGATCGGCAGCGGGGCGATGCCCTCGGCGCGCAGCCGCTCGCCGAGCGCGTCGGTCAACTCCTTGAGCGGTGGGGCGTGCAGCAGCGCCACCCGGGTCGCCCCGGGCAGCAGGCCGGGCAGCGTGTCGAGCAGGTCGCGTCCCACCAGCACGTCGTACGACTGCTCGCCGCCGCCGACCGGGATCCGGGTCACCTCGTCCATCGCGGGCAGCCTAGTCGAGCCGACCCGGACCGGGCGACGTCAGCGCTTCAGCAGGGCGTGGATCTCGGCCGCGATCTCCTCCGGGAGGCGCCCGTCGGTGCGCACCGTCGCCGTGGCGACCTCCTCGTAGAGCGGGCGACGCTGGTCCATCAGGTGCTTGAGGGTCGCCCGCGGATTGATCGCCAGCAGCGGGCGGCCGGCGCCGAGCCCGACCCGCTTGACCGCGTCCGACAGCTCGACGGAGAGGTGCACCACCGGATGCCCGACCAGGGCGGCGCGGGTCTCCTCGGCGAGCACCGCGCCACCGCCGAGCGCCAACACCCCCGGGCAGGAGGCGAGCGCGGCGGCCACCGCGGCCCGTTCGAGCGCCCGGAAGTGCGCCTCGCCCTCGTCGATGAAGATCTCCGGAATCGGCTTGCCGGCCATCCGCTCGATGTCCAGATCGGTGTCGCGGAACTCCACCCCGAGCCCGGCGGCGAGCGCCTGCCCGACAGTGGTCTTGCCCGAGCCGGGCGCGCCGACCAGTACGCAGACCGGGCGGGTCACCCCGGCCGCCGCCGCCCCGCTCACCGGATCACCAGCGCGTCCAGGTAGCCGGCCAGGTTGCGGCGGATCTCGGCGACCGAGTCGCCGCCGAACTTCTCCATGGTCGCCTCGGCGAGCACCAGGGCGACCATCGCCTCGGCCACCACGGCGGCGGCCGGGACCGCGCAGACGTCCGACCGCTGGTTGATCGCGGTGGCCGGCTCGCCGCTGGTCACGTCGACGGTGGCCAGGGCCCGGTTCAGTGACGAGATCGGCTTCATCGCGGCCCTGACCCGGAGCGGCTCGCCGGTGGTGATGCCGCCCTCCAACCCGCCGGCCCGGTCGGTGAGACGCCGGACACCGGTGGCGGTGGGGACGATCTCGTCGTGCGCCGCGGAGCCCCGTGACCGGGCCTGCTGCCAGCCGTCGCCGATCTCCACACCCTTGATCGCCTGGATGGACATCAACGCGGCGGCGAGCCGGGCGTCGAGCTTGCGGTCCCACTGCACGTGGCTGCCCAGGCCCGGCGGCACCCCGTACGCCAGCACCTCGACCACGCCCCCGAGGGTGTCGGCGTCCTTCTTCGCGGCGTCGACCTCGGCGACCATCCGGGCGCTCGCCTCCGGGTCGAGGCAGCGCAGCGGGTCGGCGTCGATCCGCTCGGCGTCCTCCGGCCGGGGCCGCAGCCCGGGTTTCACGGCGACCGGACCCAGCTCGACCACGTGCGAGACGATCTCGATGCCGAGGGTCTGCTTCACCAGCGCCTTGCCGACGGCGCCGACGGCGACCCGGGCCGCGGTCTCCCGGGCGCTGGCCCGCTCCAGGATCGGCCGGGCGTCGAGGTGGCCGTACTTCTGCATGCCGGCGAGGTCCGCGTGCCCCGGCCGGGGGCGGGTGAGCGGGGCGTTGCGCGCCTGCCCGGCCAGCTCCTCCGGGTCCACCGGGTCGGCGGCCATCACCGTGCGCCACTTCGGCCACTCGGAGTTGCCGACCCGGACGGCCACCGGGCTGCCCAGGGTGACGCCGTGCCGCAGGCCGCCGATGATCTCGACCTCGTCCTGCTCGAACGACATCCGGGCGCCCCGGCCGTAGCCGAGCCGGCGACGGGCCAGCTCGGCGGAGATGTCGCCGGTGGTCACCTCGACCCCGGCGGGCACCCCCTCGAGCAGCGCGACGAGGGCGGGTCCGTGCGATTCACCTGCGGTCAGCCAGCGCAACACAGGCGCAAGTTTGTCACGCCGTGTGGTCGGTCCGGTGCGGTGCCCACCCCGTCCCGCCCTGCGGACGGTGGTGTCCGCCGACCGGCCGGGGCGCGCCGACCCGCCCCGACCGGTCGGGCTCAGATCCCCCGGCCGCGCCGGTGCAGGGTACGCAGGACCGCGTCGGCGCGGACCACCCGGCCGGCCACGGCCAGCGCCAGGTAGGCCCGGGGTTCGCGGGGATTGCGGCGCAGCGTGCGGCGGGCCCAGCGCAGCGCTCCGCGCCGGTCGCCGGAGGCGGCCCGGGCGAAGGCGATCTGCCCGGCCACCCGGGCTTCGCCGGTGGGTTGGCCGGCGAACTCGGGGTAGCGCTCCAGCAGCCACTGCAACGCGGCGGAGATGGTGTCCCACCGTTGGGCGAAGTACGACCGCTTGTGCCAGCGCACCAGCACGTACGGGGTGCGCAGGTTGACCAGCGGGGCGCTGCGGGCGGCCCGGAGCAGGAACTCGTAGTCCTCCGCGTAGCTGCCCGGGATCTCCTCGTCGACCAGCCCGAACCCGTCCCGCAGGGCCGCCGCGCGGATCAGGAAGGTGGACGGGTGCAGCTCGGTCATCCGGTCCCGCAGCAGGTCGGCGAGGACGATCCGCTCCCGGTCGAGCACCCGGTCGACGGTGTGCCCGTCGTAGCTGACCCGGATGCCGCAGCTCACGAACTCGGCGTCCGGCGCGGCGGTGAGCGCCGCGACCTGGGCGGCGAGCTTGCCGGGCAGCCACTCGTCGTCGTCGTCGCAGAACGCGACCAGCTCACCGGAGGCGGCGAGGCTGCCGGTGTTGCGCGCGCCGGCGAGTCCGGGCGTCCGTGCGTTGCGGAGCACCCGGACCCGCCGGTCGGGCCTCGAGAGCTCCTCGAGCGACAGGTCCGGGTCGGACTGGTCGTAGACCACCACCACTTCGACGGCGCCGGGGTGCTCCTGGTCGAGGACGGCCCGGATCGCGGCCCGGAGCAGCTCCGGCCGGTCCCGGGTGGGCACCACGACGCTGACCGAGGGCCGGGCCGTCACCGGTCACGCTCCGCACCGCGGGCCGACCGGGTCCACGGCCGCCAGCCGGGGCGGCGCCGGGACGCGGCGGCGACCAGCTCGTCCACGATCTGGCCCACCCGGGTCACCGCCGCCAGCTGCGCGTCCTGGGCGGCCGCGTCGGTGGCGACCGCGTACCGGGTCGGGTCGGCCAGCCCGGCGGCGAGCGCCTCCCACAGCTGTTCACGGGACTCGCAGAGCACCACCATGCCCGCCGCGCCGAGCCGGCGGGCGAAGAGCTGCTGGTGGTCGTCGACGTGCTCACCGAGCGTCGGGTTCCGCGGGACCACGATCGGCAGGTGGCCGTGGCGGCGCGCCTCCAGGATGGTCGCCGGCCCGCCGTGGCAGACCACGAGGTCGGCGCCGGCCATCGCGGTCTGCAACGCCTCGTGGCCGAGGAACGGCACCGCGCCGGGCACGGCGGGAGGCCGGCTGTGTCCGTGCTGGACGGTGAGACCGACCTGGTCGGCCGCCTCGACGTGCCACTCCTCCAGCCAGCGCAGCAGGCGCTCGAAGGGGTGCTTGTCGGTGCCCACGGCGACGAGCAACTGCACCCGCGCGGATTCGGCACGGTCGCGTTGCCGGGGCACCCGCGCCGGGTCGGTGCGGCCGACGGGGCGGGTGACGTACGGCGCGAACCGGCCCGGGGCCGGCCGGTGCGCCGCGGTGGTGTCCGTGCTCGCGTCCCCGCTCACAGCAGCGTCCCCACGACTGTCGCCTCCGGGTACTGCCGCCGCTGCTCGTCCCACTGCACGAGCATGGCGGAGAGGAACGGCCGGCAGAGCCGCGCCGTCAGCGTCGGGGTGTCGATCCGGTCGTACACCTCGATGTAGACGGTGGGAACGCGCCGCAGCCGGGCCAGCACGACGAAGGGCACCGCCACCCCGGCGCCCGTGGTCACCACCGCGGCGATCCGCCGGCTGCGCAGCACACGCCAGGCGAGCACGGCGTTGCGCAGCAGGTTCGGCACGTTCCGGGTGGTCGGATGGTGCGCGGGCACCAGCTCCTCACCGGCGAGCAGCGACACCGCCTCGGGCGTGTCGAAGGTGACCCAGCACCGTCGCCACTTCTCGTACCACGGTCGCAGGGCCAGCAGTTGGGCCAGATGTCCCCCGCTGGACCCGACCAGCAGCAGGACCGGGGGCCCTCCGTCCTCAATGTTCACGTCCACGCGACTCCCCACAGATTCGCTTGGAATTTCGGCCGGCGCCACGCAGAAGCAGATCACAGGTCGTCCGGCCGGTGTATAGGGCGACTGGGTGATCGATAGATGTTCCGCCGGCGAGCCAGGGGCCCGCCGGCCACGGCAGTCCATCGACCGCCATCACGACCAGCAATTCTTCCGTCACGCTACGCCAACGGTCAACGCCCGTCGGCGCGGCGAACCGCCAGGATCACGCGCTATGTCGTTTCTCGATGACGTCCAGCAGCGCCGGATGGAGCGCCTCGTTCCAGCCCGCGCCGGCGTCGGCCAGCCGGAAGGTCCGCAGCCACATCTCCACCAGGTACGCGTCGGCCACCGCCCGGCGCTGCGCGGGATCCAGCCCGAGCTGGTCGCCGTACCTGTCGAGTGCGGCGTCGACCGCCCCGGCGGCGGCCACCGCCGGCTCGCCCCGCAGGACCAGGGCCCGCTGGAACGCGTCGTGCGCCAGGTCGAAGCCGAGCGGCACGTCGGGCGCGCTGTGCTCCCAGTCCCAGGCGACCAGCTCACCGGCGTGCCGGCCGAGGTTCCACGGCACCCAGTCACCGTGCCAGTGCCCGAACTCGAGCGCCGTGGCCCCGTACCGCCCCGCCAGCGCGGCCACGGCGGCGACCGCGCGCCGGCCGGACGGGTCGGCGGCGCCCGCCCGGGCCGCCTCGGCGGTCAGCCGGTCGAGGAACGGCGAGCCCGCCAACGGCCGGGGTGGCGGGGCGCCACGGCCCCGACGCGCCACCGCGAGCAGCGCGGCGATCCGGGGCGGCTCGGTGACCGGCACCCCGCGTACCCGGGGCGGCAACGGCTCGATCACGGCGACGACCTGCCCGGCCCACTCGAAGCAGGCGAGCAGCCGGGGCGTCGCCGGATGGTCGGGCACCCCGGTCAGCTCGGCCAGCTCGCGCAGCGCGGCGGCCTCGGCGGAGACCAGGGCCCGGGTCGCGCCGTTCCAGCCGATCTTCGCGTACCCGCGGGGCCGGCCGTCGCCGGTGAAGAGCGCCAGGGTCGGTTTGTGGTTCGGGTCCGGCGGGCGCACACCGCAGCCGGCGTGCAGCGGGCCGGCGGCCAGCGCCTCGCCGAGCCGTTCGGCCAGCAGCAGCGCGCCCGAGGTGGCGCCGCTCGGCACCGACACGGTGAGGGTGGGGAAGGCCCGACCCGCCGCGCCGACCCGGGAGAGCCCGCCGAGCGCGGCCCGCACGGCGCGCACCCGCGGCGGCCGCAGCGCGTTGTACGCCAGCAGCGCCGCCGCGGTGGCCCGGGGCGCGCCGAGCGGCAGCAGGAACCGGGCCCGGGACACCGACGGGACGACCGCGTAGCGGGCCGCCACCCGGTGACCGGCCGGCGGGGCGGCGCCGACGGTCAGCGTGACCCGCTCGTCGCCGAAGACCGCACGGGTCACCCAGCCCAGACCGTCCTCGCGGGACCGGGGATCGCCGGCGGCGCCGATCGTCGCCGTCACGCCGCCCGGCCCGGCCAGTCGAGGTCCAGGTCGAGCCGCTGCCGCAGCGCGTCGTTGTACGGCCGGTAGTACGCCGTCAACTCCTCCCGCACGCCGGGATCCAGCGGCGCGGACCGCCGGTCGTTGTAGACCTTGAAGTCGGGCAGTTCGTGGCGGGGTAGGCCGAGGAAGTCGAGCGTCCGGCGATACGTCGCCCGGGCATCGCGGTAGAGGTCCTCGCTGGGCAGGAAGAGGAACTGTTCCGGTGCGAACCGCGCCAGCCACGGCTCCAGGTGCTCCAGGTAGCGCCCCCGGGCCCGGTAGCTGTACCAGTCGTACCGCTCACTGTGGTAATCCGGCTCGGCGACCAGCCGCTCCCGCTCCCCCGCGGTGCGCTCCTCCTCGGCGGCGAGGGCGTCGGCGAAGTCCAGCGGCTCGATGCCGTGGGTACGCCGCTCCTTCCAGTGCGAGTACGCCCGCTCGACCGGGTCGCGCAGCAGGACGATCAGCCGTACCGACGGCATGAGCGCGGCGACGCGCTGCGCCGCCAGCGGGTGGAACATGTACAGCGGCGCCGCTTCGCCGACCCGCACCGGTGCGCCGTGCCGGCTCGCCAGCGCCGCCCGCTGCCGCTGCGTCGGGAAGTGCGACCGGTACCAGGCCTCACCCCGGCGCCAGTTCTCCTCGAAGTAGTGCGACGCCTTCGTGTTCCAGGCGGGGAAGAGCCGCGGCACCAGCGGATGCTGGATCAGGTAGTTCCACAGCGAGGTGGTGCCGCCGCGTTTCGTGCCGATGATGAGGAAGTCCGGCAGTGGCCGCCGGTCGCTGGTCCGCACCCCGTAGTCGACCAGGGACTCCTTCACCCGGTCGGTCACCTGGGGCGGTACGAGCTGCTTGACCCGGTCACGGATGGACGGCACGACGTACCTCACCTGCCCTTCGTCGCCGCAGCGGAGCCGGCGTCGTCCGACGCCCTCTCCCGCCCGCGGATCTGTCCCATAATCACCCGGAGACGCCGTCGCACCCGGGGCATCGTCAACATGCCGACGCAGCCGACCGCCAGCACGGCCAGCGCCACCGCCAACCCGGGGATGCCCCGCCCGGCGGCGAGCACGCCGACCAGCGTGGCCGCGCCCACCCCGGCGACCGTGCCGACCGCCGCCCGCAGCAGGCCCGCGTCGACCAGCGGCTGACCGACGACGACCCGGGCGAACCCGGCCGCCGTGAGGTTCTCGGTGGCGATACCCGCGGCCCAGGCCAGCGCGGCCCCGGTGGCGCCGTGTGCCGGAATGAGCCACAGTCCCAGCGAGACGGTGACGAGCAGACCGGCGAGCGCGGCGGTCAGGTGCAGGCCGCTGCGGCCACCCATCAGCAGGAGGCTCTGCACGTTGCCCACGCCGGTATTGATCAGCATGGCGAGGGCGAGCACGGTCATCGCGGGCGCGCCCGCGGCGAACTCGGAGCCGAAGAGCTGCAGGAAGGCCGGCCCGAAGACGGCCAGCAGCAGGTAGACCGGCCAGGAGAGCACCAGCGCCCAGGTGGTGAGCCGCCGGTGCACGGTGGCCGCGGCGGCCCGCTCCCCGCGCCCCAGCAGCCGCGACAGCTGCGGCGACACCGCCACCCGCAGGCCCTGCATGGCCAGCTGCCCGGCGAGGATGTAGCGGCCGACCGCCCCGAAGACACCCGCGTCGGCCTGCCCGGCGAGCACCGAGGTGAGCAGCACCCCCACCCACATGCTGCCCGCGTCGATCGCCGCCGAGGCCGCCCTGGGCAGCGCGAAGCGCCAGAACCACGTCCAGTCCCCCCGCGACGGCCGCAGCGTCACGCCGCGCCCGACGCCGAGCGGGCCGGCGACCAGTGCGAGGCAGACCAGCAGGGCGATCGCGGCCGGCACCAGCCAGCCGCCCATCCCGGCGACCAGGCCACCGCCGGCCAGGGCCGCCGCGCCGACGAGCACCGGCCGGGCGACCGGCAGCAGGAGGAACTGCACGCCGACGTAGGCGCGGATCGGGCGTACGCAGCGCAGCGCCGCGAGCAGCAGGGTCGTCCCGACCACCACCGGCACCGCCGCGAAGGCGAGCGCCAGCAGCGGCGCGCCCTCGGCGCCGGAGCCGCCCAGCAACCGGGGCGCCAGCGCCGCGGCGCTCACCACCCCGACGCCGGCCACCAGCAGCGCGACGGCCAACGGCGGGATCAGCGCGACCGGCAGCACCCGCGCCGCGTCGCCGCGCTCGCCGGCACGCCGCCGGGGCACCGCCCACATCAGCCCGGTCTCCGCGCCCAGCGTGCAGACGGCGGTGGCGACGGTGACCACCCCGATCGCCGCGAAGAACGCGCCCGAGCCCACCGTGCCGTAGCCGCGGGTGATCACCACGGCGAGCACGAAGCCGAAGAGTCCGCTGGTCGCGGCACCGATCAGCCCGGCCGCGCCGCTGCGGGCGCTGCGCCGCGCCTCCGCCTCGCCGTCGGCCCCGCCGCCCGGGGTGGGCTCCCGGCCGGTGTCGACGGCCGTCACGCGGACACCGCCACGGGACGCGCGACGGGACGCGCCGGGCCCCGCGATCGCTCGCGTACGGTCAGCGCCATGGCGAACGCGACCGCGAAGAAGGCGACCGCGAGGTTCTGGTTCGCCATGCCGTAGAACGGGATCTGCACGAGGCAGACCACCGGCACCACGGCCAGCCACTGCCCGGCCGCCGACGTGGCCCGGCCGCAGATCACCGCGGCGGCGACGAACCAGGCCAGGAAGCAGAGCAGCGCGGGCACCCCGTGGCTGAACAGCACCATCCAGAGCTGCCCCTGCGTGCCGATCGGGGCGTCCGCCGAGACGGTGTCCACATTGACCGGAGCGCCGTGGCCCAACCAGGGCGAGTCCCGCACCCGACGCAGCACCTCCAGGTAGAGGGAGAGCCGGTCGGCGTTGGTGTCGCTCGACTCGACCCTCCGGTTGATCAGGTCGGCGATCGGGATGAACAGCGTGGCGATCGCGCCGATCACCACCACACCGACGAGGGACGCGGCCACCCGCACGTTGCCGCGGAGGCTGGCCCGGACGCCGAGCACGGCCAGGCCGACGCCGAGGCTGAGGAACATCGCCCGGTTCAGCGTGAGGAAGGCCGGCGGCAACGACAACGGCAGCGAGACGAGCAGCGCCAGTCGCAGCACGCCGTGGCGGCGCAGCATGGTGAAGGCGACCACGCAGGGCAGGGTCATCGCGTACGCGCTGCCGTAGTTGTTCGTGTACGCGAACGGCGCCGCCGGCCGGTAGATCGGATTGAGCGAACGCGCACTGTACTCCGCGGTGCTCAGGTGGACCATGTCCTGGATGAACGGTGTCCTCGCGACACCGCCCGGAAGCAGCACCTCCACCGGGGTGGTCATCGCCAGCCGCGGCGTCAGCACCGCGAGCCACCCCAGCACAACGAGGGCGAACCAGAACGCGGCCAGCGGGGTGAGTACGCGCACCAGGTCGGCCCGCTCCCGGGCGGCGGCGTAGACGTACACCCCGACGACCAGCGCGGTGAGGTAGAACCCGAGCCGCAGGCCGAAGGTGAGCACCGACGCGGCCGACTGGACCTGGGTGGCGCTTGCCACGACGAGGGCGAGGAAGAGCAGCCAGCTTCCCGAGGCCGGGGGCAGCGGCACCCGTCCCCGGGTCAGCAGGAGGGCGAGCAGCAGCGCGCCGAACAACGGCCAGCCGAGGTAGAAGGCTCCCGTCAGCCACCAGAGCGGCACCAGCCCGAACATCATCGCCAGCGGCCAGAGCGGCAGCAGCGGCGGGAGCGGCTTCGACGGGTCGAGCGGTCCGGCCGGGCGCGGCGCCTCCCCGCCCGGTTCGCTGGTCGCCGGGGCGCGGGTGACCACGGTCAGCCCCAACCGCTGCGGGTGAGCACGAAGCCGAGGGGGCTGACGCCGGCGGCCCGCAGCCGCTCGACCAGGCGGCGCAGGTCGCTCTGCCGGGTCCGGTCCCGCTCCACCACCACCACGGCGGTGCCCTGCCGGGCGATCGCCACGCCGCGCTCGTCCGACTCGGCCGGCGGGGCGTTGTAGAGCACCAGGCCGTGGTCGGCGCCCTGATGCCAGCTGCCGAACCGGACGCTGCCGATGCCCACCGTCACCTCGTCCGCGCCGATCACCCGACCGTTGCGGGCGGCCGGCGCGGACCCCACCCGGGGCAAGGTGAGGGTGGCGTCCGGGTCGCTGGACGGGCGGGCCCCGGCCGGGTGCGGCGACGGCCGCCGGGCCGCCCCGGGCTCCGCCGCCGGGCCGGTCACCACCGGGGTGCCGGCCACCCGGGGCTTCGGCACGATCGACCGGGCCGCGTCGGCGACGGCCGGCAGCCGCCCGCGGTCGGCGAGCACGGCGTCGCGCAACCGCTCCACCCGCCCGTGGTCGTCGGCGACGTACACCTCCCGCCCCTCGGCGGACAACGCCACGGCCAGGCTGGCGGTGAGCGCGGTCGGGTCCTCCCGGGCGGCGAGCAGGGCCACCCGGGCGGGCTGGCGGACCCGCTCGGCGATCGCCATCGCCACGTAACGCACGTCGGCGTCGACCGCGCGCCGCCGGCCGCGGAACCGCTGCCGCCGCACGGTGCCCAGCATCGGCAAGCCGGTGGCGTCGCGGGCGTCCACCACCGACCGGACCCGCCGGTCCACCGACTCCCAGACGTAGGCCAGCACCACCCCGAGGAGGACCCCGCCGAGCAGGCCGGCGATCAGGAACAGGGGCCGGTTCCCGGCGGAGGAGGCCAGCGCCCGCTCGGCGGTCTGGGTGACCCAGCCGGGGTTCACGTCGACGGCGGCGATCTCGGTACGCGCGGCGTTGAGCTGGGTCAGCTGGTTGTTGATCCCGGCGAGTTCGGCCACCGCGGCGTCCGCGGCGGCGGTCCCCTTGGCGCTGTTGGCGCGCCGCTGCACCGCGCCCTGCTGGGTGACCACCTTGGCGATGCTCTCGTCGTACGAGCGCAGCATCTCGGCGCGCTGCTTCTCGTACATGGCGCGCCGCACGTCCAGGTAGGCCTGGGCGGCGAGGTTGACGGCCCGCACCGCCCGGTCGGCGTCCGGCGCCTGGTAGACGAAGCGGAGGATCTGCCCGCCGGTGGGGACCTCCACCTCGAGCGCGGCCCGGATGTCGCGGGGATCGCCGCCGACCGAGTCGGCGAGGCGCTGCACCACCTCGGTGCCGGTGGCGATGCCGCTCTCCACGTTCATGTTCACCGCGCGGTCGGCGGCCGCGCCGCTGGGGGTGAACGCGTCGGTGACCACCGGCCGTACCGCCACCACCGCGCTCGCGGTCACCTGCGGCGGCACCAGCAGCAGGTAGCCGAGCGCGGCGAGCAGGCCGACCGCCGCCGCGCCCGCGACCAGTCGTGCCCGGTGCAGCGGTACGCGGAGCAGGTCGGTCAGCGTGACCGTACGCGGCGGCCCGTCGCGGGACGATCGGTCGGCGGGCCAGGAGCCGGGCGTCGCATCAGTCATTGAACTTCTTCACAGTCTGTTGTGGATTGCCGACGACCACGACCCCGGGCGGCACGTCGCCGCGCACCACCGTCGCGGCGCCGACCACCGAGTCGCGGCCGACCCGCACTCCCTTGAGCACCAGCGCGTGCGCGCCGATCCAGACGTTCTCCTCGACCACGATCGGCGCCCGGGTGGCCGCCGTGGGCGGGGCGTGCCGCTGGGCCGGGGGCAGGTTGTGGAAGTCGTTGTCGAGCAGCTCGCAGTCGGAGAGCAGGCAGCGGTCGCCGACGGTCACCGAGGTCCAGGTGCCGATCCAGGTGGCGTTGAGCAGGCAGTCGGCCCCCACCCGGACCTCGCCGGGGCCGGCGAAGCGGACCAGCTTGTTCAGCCGGGTCCGGTCGCCGATGGTCACCCGCACCCCGCGGCGCAACCGGATCCGGCCCCGGATCTCGACGTCCCGCCCGAGGGTGAGCCGGCGATAGCGGAGCCGGTACCAGGAACGTTTGACCGCGAACACCGCGCGCACCAGACGTCCACCGCGAAAACCACCGGCGCCGACCAACGACCCCTCCCCACGTTCGCGGAGCCGGCGACGGTCGCCCGCCGCCGGCCCGGAGTGAACAATCTATCGATGTTTGGTTACGAACGGTGGACCCTCACTGCACGGAGAAGAATGTCGACGGCGTGGACCAGCTCAGTCCCGGCGCCGCCGGCGCGATCACCGTGGCCGCCGTCCCGTCCACCGCCGGCGCCGCCGTCGGGTCGAACGGGACGCTGCGCAGCGTCCCGTCGGTGGCGCCGTAGACGATCCGGCCGCCGACCCAGGCCATCCCGCGCACCGCGGACCAGGTCACCCCGGTGGTGGGCAGGGCGAACTCGGTGGCACCGAGGTAGTTGCCGTCGATCTCGAAGTAGCGGTAGTAGAGGGCGTTCGCGCCGGTCCGCGTGTAGTACAGCCGCCCGTCGAGGTAGAACGCGCCGGTCATCGCCGCCGCGTTGAACCAGTCGTTGTAACCCGAGGCCTCCCACGACGCGCCGATGGCACCGCCGTTGAAGAGCGAGATGTCGATCCGGCTGCCGGTGGGGGTGCCGGCGACGGCACGCGACCAGTAGATCCGGTCGGCGACCCGCCAGGTCGCGCCGGCGCCGACGTAGTTGGGCTGGCTGACCGTCGTGGGTGTGCCGAGGTTGGCGCTGTCGAAGGGCACCTTCGCCAGCGTCGCCGCCCCGATGCTGAGGTAGAGGTTGCCGGTGGTCTCGGTGGGCGCGTTCTTCGGGGTGATGGTGCGCCCGCCGGCGAGCGGGAACATGCCGAGCCGGCCGTGGTACTCCTCGCCCATACCGTCGGAGTTGTGCCCGAAGTAGAGCCCGTCGGAGCCGCGCCAGAGCACCGGCACGGCGGAGCCCCAGGAGCTGGCCCCGGACGGCAGCGACGAGCCGCCGCTGCGCCGCGGGTTCCAGTTGACCGGCAGGCCGGTGGCCGGGGTGACCGCCGCGATGCCGAGCCGGTCGATCGCCCCGGGACCGGCGTTGTCGCTCCGGTTCGGGTTGTTCAGCCAGCGGAAGTGCCCGCCGAGGTAGATGACGTTGTCGGCGACCTCGACCGAGGTGATGGTGTCGTTGCCGGTGAAGTCGGCCCAGGTGGCGAGCTGGCCGCTGCCCCGGGCGGCGGTCTCGAAGCGGATCAGCGCGTCACAGTAGGCGGCCGGCCAGCCGGCGCCCCCGTTGCTGCCCACCACGAACCAGCTGCCGTCGCCGCCGAACTTGACGTCCTGCACGTAGTGCACGAACGTCTCGGGCGCGGCGCACGGCGGCACGTACTTCTCCGTGCTCCAGTCGATCACGCTGGGGGTGCCGGTCAGGTCGACCAGGCCGATCTGGTTGCGGGGCAGCCCGTCGAGGTAGAGGAAGTTGCCGCCGACGACCAGGGTTCCGCCGTCGGGCGAGACGTCGATGGTCCAGACGTACGACGAGGTGTCATGGCGTCCGGTGGTGGCGTCGACGGTGAAGGTGGGGTCGATCGCGCCGGTGCTGGCGTTCAGCCGGGCGAGGCCGGCGTGCGCGGTGCCGTTCAGCCAGTTGAAGGCGCCGGCCACGTAGAGCTGGTTGCCGTGCAACGCGAGGTCCCGGACGTTGCCGCCGTCGGAGCGGCCGACCCAGCTGTCGACGATCTCGCCGGTGCTCGGGTCGAGGGCCACCAGGTTCTTGCGCGAGACGCCGTTGACGTTCTTGAAGGCGCCGCCGACGATGAGCGTCCCGTTCGGGCCGGCGACAAGCGTGTTCACCGCACCGTCCAGCACCGGCAGGAAGGTGGTGGAGATCGTCCCGGTGGTCCGGTCGTACGCGAAGAGGTAACGCCGGACGGTCCACGCGGAGGTGGCGGTCTGCCGGATCTGCGTGAAGCTTCCGCCGACGTAGACCAGGTCGCCGATCTGGGCGAAGGCGCGGGTCTCACCGTCACGGGCGTGCGGGGTGCTGTTGGCGGGGTTCGCCGACACGAGGGTCGCCGACTCCGGGGCGGGTACGACGGCCGCCGCGGACGCGGGCGGCATCACCACCAACGCGGCGACGGTGGTCAGCGCGACCGCCCCCGCCCAGATGCGAAGTCTTCCGGCGGCACGCCGGCGGATCGGGAGCTCGGGCACGCTGCGCCTCCAAGGTGGATGACAACGCGCGTAGCGTGCCTCGCCGACCCTGGCAGACGGCATCCGCCGATTGGGCGGTCAGTCGATCCGTTACCTGACAGAACCCGCGGGGTCGGGGGTCGCGCCGCCCGGCCCCGCGGGTCGTCGGGGACGCCCGATCGTCAGCGGCCTCCCGGGGTGGGCTGGCGCAGATAGCCGTCCTGCCCGGCCCGGGTGAACCCGGCCAGCGCCGCGGCGTCGTGGTTCATCGTCATGTTGCAGCTGGCCGTGGTGGTGGTCATGCCGGGCGAGTTGAAGTAGACCGCCGCCTTGATCTTCGGGTGCGCCTTGAGCGCGGCCGGGAACTCCTCGAACCACCGCCGCTTGGCGGCCGGGTCGGCGGTGTCGAAGTTGGTGCCGAACTCGGCGAGCATCCGCGGCTTGCCGGCGCCGATGCCGTGCTCGTCCAGCCAGCGGTAGAAGGCGCCGATGGTGGTGCTGGGGCTCTTCCACACCCTGCTGCCGTTGCAGACGTGGAAGTTGTACGGGTCGTACGCCACCCAGTCGACGTACCGGTCGCCGGGGTAGAGGCCGGCGTACCTGTCGTAGTGCCCGGACCAGCCCATCATCGTCCACACCCAGACCGCGTTGTCCGCCCCGGCGGCGGCGAACCTGTCGTGCACGTACCGCCAGGCGCGGACGAACTCGGCGTCGCTGCCCTTCTCCGGCTCGTCCTCCGGCTCGTGGTCGAAGCCCATGAAGACCGGCACGCCGGTGTCCCGGATTCGCCCGGCCACCGCGTCGATCGTCGCGTCGTACCGGCCACCGTAGACGTCAGCCCAGGTCAGCACCTTGCCGCTGGAGAAGATCCGCGACTCCCAGGCGAAGAACATCAGCCTTCCCTCGCGCATCTGCTCCCGCTGGTACGTGTCGGGGAAGGCGCCGTTGCTGCCGGTGCCGGAGAAGTCGTGGTAGCGGTGCACGATGTCGAACCGCCGGCCGACCTGCTCCTCCACCTCGGCGACCGCCCGGCCGTGGTCCCAGCCGTCGGCGGCGCTGGTCGGCGAGTACATGCCCCACCAGGCGCCGCAGGCGGGCACGAGCTCAGGCGACACCTCCCCGCAGCGCCCGGAGCCGGTGGAGACGCTCGGCGTGGGGCGCGGGGAGGGCCGGCTCGGGCTCGCCGTCGGTGACGGCCGCGCCGAGGCGCTCGGTGACGCGCTCTGCGACGGCGGCGTCGGGTCGGCGGTGCTCGGCGTCGGTGCCGGCCGGCCACCGACGTCGTAGGTGACCGTCAGGCGGGGGCGCAGCTCGGGATCGCGGTTCTCCGCGGACGCCCAGTAGATCCTCGTCTCGAGGCCGGTCTGCGCCAGCGCCAGCGTGACCGTGCCGTTCCCCGTCACCAGCGGGGAGACGTCCCACTCGTTGAAGCCGGGTCGCACGCCGGTCACGGTGTCCACCGCCGGGCCCGGGGTCACCGGTGCCGGGCGGGCCACCGCCGCGTCGACCGGGGAGGCGTGCGCGGTCACCGTGGCGGCGAACGCCCGCCAGGAGTGCACCCGCAGCGTCGCCCGGACGTTGACCGCCGTCGCGGGGAGAGTGGTCACCGCGAACCGGATGACCGCGTCCCGGCCGCCGCGCGGGTTGCCGTCGCAGCGGGCCGCGCAGGTGGCGAGGGTGCTCTTCACCGCGTTGTCGCCGTCCTGCGGCACCCGGGTGGCCGTGGTGTCCGCGATCGCCGGGATCGAGTGTTCGTCCGCGGCCAGCAGCGGCATCATCGTCGCCACGATGCCGGTCACCACCGACGCGCCGATCACGCCGAGCGCGAGGGCCTTGCGCCGGGGACGGCCGCTACGGGGAAGGCGGTGCACTCCGTGCCTGCTCACGGGAAACTCCCTGTGTCTGCTTCGGTAACGGAGAGCAGCGTATCGATGACGGCGACCGTCCGTGAGGAAGTCGGCGGGACCTAAGAGCTTCTTAACCGTCGGATAAGGGAGGCAACAGCGCCTCGCCGGCCGTCGACGGCCCTGGTCGCCGGCGGGCGTCGGCGAGCGCGGCGGCCATCGCCTCGCGCGGCGCCGGCACGCCGGTGAACTGCGCGAACTGGCCGACCGCCTGCGCCAGCAACAGCTCCAACCCGGAGACGACCCGGCAGCCGGCCGCCGCCGCGGCGGTGGCCATCGGGGTCGGCCACGGGTCGTAGACCGCGTCGAAGAAGACGGTCCGTGGCCGCCAGGGGACCGCTGCGGCGAGCGGGTCGGCGACCCCCTTCGGCACTGTCGAGACCACCACGTCGGCGTCCAGGTACGTGGCGGCGTCCGCCCAGGCGGCCCCGACCATCGGCGCGCCGAGGGCGTCGGCCACCGGACGCAGCTCGTCGACGGCGGCCTCGCGGCGGGCCACCACTGTCACCTCGCGGGCGTCGAGGCGGACCGCCGCGGCCAGCGCCGCCCGCGCGGTCCCGCCCGCGCCGAGCACGGTCACCGTCGCGCCGGGGCGTACGCCCGCACCGGTGAGCACCTCGACCATGCCGGTCACGTCGGTGTTGTCGGCGTACCAGGCGCCGTCCGGCCGGCGTACCAGCGTGTTCGCCGCGCCGATCGCGACCGCGACCGGCGAGGCGGCGTCGGCCACCGCGAGCGCCGCCTCCTTGCCGGGCATCGTCACCGACAGCCCGGCCCACTCCGGTCCGAGGCCGGCGACGAGGCCCGGCAGCTCCGACGCCGCGCACTCGATCCGGGTGTACGACCACCCGGCCAGCCCGGCCGCCGCGTAGCCGGCGTTGTGGATCACCGGGGAGAGGGAGTGCGCGATCGGCTTGCCGAGCACCGCCGCCCGGTGCGCCGTCATCAGATGATCCCGGCTTCCCGGGCCTTCTGCATGTTGCGCTCGTGCTGCTCGTAGGTCTCCGCGAACTCGGAGTGCCCCTCCTTGTCGATCGCCACGAAGTAGAACCACTTGCCCGGCGGCGGGTCCATCGCCCCCGCCATGGCCTCCTTGCCCGGGTTGTTGATCGGGCTCGGCGGCAGGCCGCGCAGCTTCCGGTTGTACGGGTTCTTCGGGTCGTCGAGTTCGGCGGCGGTCATGTCGGCGGACCGCTTCGTCGGCTTGCCAATCAACTCCAGGTAGTAGTTGACCGTGACGTCCATCTCCAGGCAGTTGCAGTCGAAGTCGCCGTACACCCGGTTGTAGGCGACCCGCGCGACCTTGCCCAGGTCGTCCTTGTTACCCGCCTCCGCCTGCGCCAGCGACGCCACGACGAGCGCCTCGTACGGGGCGATCTTCCGCTCGCTCTGCACCTTGTCCGCGAACTCCATCTGCCCGGTGACGGTCAGGAAGTTCTCCACCATCATCGAGAGGATGCTCTCCGCGGTGGCCTTCGGCGGGATCTCGTACGTGTCGGGGTAGAGGAAGCCCTCGACCGACGGCGTGACCTTCTTCTTGTCGCTGCGCGTGAACCACCAGTCCGGCACACCGAGGCCGATCGGGTCCTTCGCCGCGGTCTCGAACTCCTTCACCGGGATCTTGGTCTTCTCGGCGAGCAGCTTGAAGATGCTCTTCGCGGTACGGCCCTCCGGGATCGTGATCCCGTTGACGATCTTGTTCTTGAGGTCGAGCATCGCGGTGACCGCGTGCGCCCCGCTCATCTCCTTGCGCAGCTTGTAGAGGCCGGGCTGGATGTTCTTGCTGCGCGAGTTCTCGGCCGCGGCCTCGATGAACGCCTTCGGGCTCTTCACCACCCCGGCGGTGTAGAGGGCATTGGCCATGTCGGCGAGCAGGGCGCCCTGCTTGATCTCGACCCGGACCTCACCGCTGCCGCCACCGTCGTAGTCCGGAGTGACGAAGTAGTTCTGGATCCGGTCGAAACCGTAGAACGCGCCGCCGCCGATCCCGCCCAGCAGGACCAGGGCCAGCAGCAACGCCAGGACTGTCTTGCCCCGGCCACCGCCCTTGCCGTTGCGTTTGCGGACGAAGCTGCGCCGGTGCCGGCCCTTCTCCCCCCGCTCCGCCTCGTCGAAGCCCAGATCGAGATCGTCGATCATTACGTCCGCCTCCGCTGCGCATCCAGCCAGCTCTGCAGAATCTCCACCGCGGCGGCCTGGTCGACCACCGCACGTTGGCGCTTGCCTCGGACGCCACGCTCGGCCAGCCTACGAGAAGCCACGACCGTTGACATCCTCTCGTCGGTGAGCGTTACCGGTACCGGCGCTATTACACCGGCCAGCCGGTCAGCGTACGCCTTCACCTGCATCGCGGCCGGTCCGTGCCGGCCGGCGAGATCGACCGGAAGCCCGACGACCACCTCCACCGCCTCGTGCTCCACGACCAGCGCGGCGAGTTCCACCAGATCGGTGGGGGTCGCCTCCGGCGCGGCCGTGCGATCACGGGCGACGGTCAGCAGCGGGGTCGCCAGCACGCCGTGCGGGTCGGACCGGGCCACCCCGATGCGCACCTGCCCGACGTCCACGCCGAGCCGGACTCCGCGCGACAACCCGGTCACGGACGATCACCACCCTGATCGCGACGAACCGGGATGGACGCGATGGTCCACCCCGGTTCCCGACGGTCGCCGATCACGCCTCGGCGATCGCCTTCTCGACGGTGAGCAACAGGTTCGGCGCCTCGGCGGCCGGCAGGCCACCGCCCTGGGCCAGGTCGGGGCTGCCGCCGCCACGGCCGGAGAACGCCGCCTTCACCAGGTCGGACGCGGCCAGACCCCGCGAGCGGGCCGCCTGGTTCACGGCGACCACCAGGGACGCCTTGCCGTTGCTGCGGGCCGCCACCGCGACCACCGCCGGCCGGGCCGGGTCGATCCTGCCGCGGATCTCCTGGGCTAGGGTCCGCACGTCGTTACCGGCCGCGCCCTCCGGCGCCTCGGTGCCGACGTACGCGACCCCGCGCACGTCCTTCGCCTGCGCGGCCAGCGCGCTCGCGCCGCCCAGCACCAGCTGGGCCCGGAGCTTCTCCAGCTCCTTCTCCGCGTCCCGCAGCTGCGTGACGGTCTGCTCCACCCGGTCGGCGACCTGCTCCGACGGCACCCGGTAGAGCTCGGCGAGGCGGGAGACCAGCAGATGCTCCCGGGCCAGGAAGTTGAACGCGTCCATCCCGACCAGCGCCTCGACCCGGCGTACGCCCGAACCGATGGACGACTCGGAGAGGATCTTCACGAGACCGAGCTGCGCGGAACGGGCCACGTGCGTGCCGCCGCAGAGCTCCCGGGCGTAGTCGCCCACCTCGACGACCCGCACCTGCTCGCCGTACTTCTCGCCGAAGAGGGCCATCGCCCCGATGCGCCGCGCCTCGTCCAGCGAGGTGATGAAGGCGTGCACCTCCATGTCGGCCAGCAGGACCTCGTTGACCTGCTGCTCCACGTCCCGCAACACACTCGGCGAGACCCCGGTGGGGGTGTTGAAGTCGAAGCGCAGCCGGCCCGGCGCGTTCAGCGACCCGGCCTGGGTGGCCGACTCACCGAGGAAGTTCCGCATCGTCTGGTGCACGAGGTGGGTCGCGGTGTGCGAGCGGGAGATGGCCCGCCGCCGGCTCGTGTCGATCTCCGCGTACGCGCTCTCACCCGGGCGCACCTCGCCCCGGACCACCCGCGCGCGGTGCACGATCAGGCCGGGCACCGGCTGCTGGACGTCCAGCACCTCGAGCTGACCGCCACCGACGGTGATCATGCCGTGGTCCGGCTGCTGGCCACCGCCCTCCGCGTAGAACGGGGTGGTGTCGAGCACCAGCTCGACCGTGTCGCCCTCGACCGCCGCGCCCAGCGGGCCGCTCGCGCCGAGCAGCGCCCGCACCCGGGACTCGCGGGACACCTCGCTGTAGCCGGTGAACTCCACCGGCCCGTCCGCGTCGAGCACCGACCGGTACGCCGACAGGTCGGTGTGTCCGGTCTTGCGGGCCTGCGCGTCCGCCTTCGCCCGGGCCCGCTGGTCGGCCATCAGCCGCCGGAAGCCCTCCGCGTCCACCTGCAGGCCCTGCTCCGCCGCGATCTCCAGGGTCAGGTCGATCGGGAAGCCGTACGTGTCGTGCAGCTGGAACGCCTTCTCACCGGTGAGCGCCGCACGCCCCGCGCTGCGGGTCTCGGCGATCGCCGTGTCCAGGATCGTGGTACCCGCCCGCAGCGTGGAGAGGAACGCGTCCTCCTCCGCGTACGCGTAGTCGGCGATCCGGTCGAAGTCGGTCGCCAGCTCCGGGTACGACGGCGCCATGCAGTCCCGCGCCACCGGCAGCAGCTCCGGCAGCGCCCGGTCCTGCCAGCCGAGCAGCCGCACCGCCCGGATCGCCCGGCGCATGATGCGGCGCAGCACGTAGCCCCGCCCCTCGTTCGAGGGGGTCACGCCGTCGCCGATCAGCATCAACGCCGTCCGCACGTGGTCGGCGATCACCCGCAGCCGCACGTCGTCCGGGTGCGACTCGCTGGCCACGTGGCTGGAGTGCGCGCCGTAGCGCTTGCCGGTCAGCTCGGCCGCCCGGTCCAGGATCGGCCGGACCTCGTCGATCTCGTACAGGTTGTCCACACCCTGCAGGATCGAGGCCATCCGCTCCAGGCCCATGCCGGTGTCGATGTTCTTCGCCGGCAGCTCACCAAGAATCGGGTAGTCCGCCTTGCCGACGCCCGGGCCCCGCTCGAACTGCATGAAGACGAGGTTCCAGAACTCCATGTAGCGGTCCTCGTCGACCGCCGGACCGCCCTCCTCGCCGTACTGGGGCCCCCGGTCGTAGAACAGCTCCGAAGAGGGGCCGCACGGGCCGGGAATGCCCATCGACCAGAAGTTGTCGGCCTTGCCACGGCGCACGATCCGCTCGGCGGGCACCCCCACCGAACGCCAGATCTCGAACGCCTCGTCGTCGTCCAGGTAGATCGTCGGCCAGATCCGCTCCGGGTCCAGACCGAAACCGCCCTGCTCCTGCGACTTCGTCACCAGGTCCCAGGCGAGTGGGATCGCCCCGTCCTTGAAGTAGTCGCCGAAGGAGAAGTTGCCGTTCATCTGGAAGAACGTGCCGTGCCGGCTGGTCTTGCCGACCTCGTCGATGTCGGGGGTGCGGATGCACTTCTGCACGCTGACCGCCCGCTGGTACGGCGCGGCCTGCTGCCCCAGGAAGTACGGGACGAACTGCACCATGCCGGCGTTGACGAAGAGCAGGTTCGGGTCGCTGATGGCGGGCAGCGGAGCGGACGGCACCACGGCGTGACCGTTCGCCTCGAAGTGCGCGAGGTACCGCCGCTTGATCTCCGCCGTCTTCATCGCTGGTGTTCCTCCGGAAAGATCTCTCGATCGCCGATCCGCGGGTCCTCCCGCAGGTCGGCGAAGTGGTCGTCGAACGCCTCACCCTGGGCGAACGCCTGGTGAATCTCCTGCTCGCGCTCGGCCATCCCGACCCGGATGTCCGCCACGAAGCTACGCAGCGACCCGGTCAGGTCGCCAGCAGATTGTGACAGCGTGCTCGCGATGCCGGCCGGGGTGTACGACTGTGCGGTACGGGTCACCTTGCGGACCACCACCACGCCGACGGCCAGCCCGATGCCCAACCAGAACAAACGTCTCATGTTCCTCGCGCCCTCCGCTCGCGCCGACGGTCAGCGCTCGCCCCGACGGGCGGCCCGCCGCTGCTGCTTGATGGTGTCGCGCACCTCACGCTCGGTCTCCGCGTGCCGGCGCGCCGCGGCCGCCTTGCGTACGCCGTAACCGAAGGCGGCGACCTTGACCAGCGGGTTCGCCGCGGCGGCGGAGACCACGGCCACCAGGTTGGCGACGTTGGCGGTGACGTTCTGGGCGTGCCCGGTCATCGTGTCGACCTTGGCCAGCTGGAGGTTGACCCCGTCGAGGGAGGTCTGCACCTGCTCCAGCGTGGTGTTGACGTTCTTCACCGTGGTGTTCACGTCACCGAGCAGCGGACCGGTCCGGTCGCTGAGGTCGTTGATCATCCGGGTGGTGGCGTCCACGGTGTGCCGCAGCCGAAGGATGGGCAGGGTCAGGATCAACACCAGCATCGCGAACGCGATCGCCGCGATCAGCGCCGCGATCTCCAAAATGCCCACGCCTGTCCTCCTCGAGCAGAACTACACCGAACCGGACGTCCCCGGAAACGCGCGACCGTTACGCCCGCACCGCCGCTCCACGACCGTTGCCGGTCAGCGGGCGCGGCCGGGCCTGCCAGCCCCAGACCCTACCGTCCGTGATGGAAATCGGCTCACGACGGTGTGGGGCTCAGCTCGCCGAGCGGATCCCCGGTCAACGTCGGTAGCGGCTCGTCCCCGGTCAGCGACGGTTCGGTGCTGGGCAGCGGCCGGGTCCGCTCGTCGTCGATCGCGTTACGGACCTTCACCGACACCAACGATCCGGTGCACGTCTGCGCAGCGGTCGACGGGTCGGGAGACGGGACGATCGCCGGCTCTCCGTCCACCGGCGGCGGTACGCAGGCCGGCGGCCGCACCCAGAGGTCGAGGGTGAGCTCGTCCTTGCGCCAGCAGGTGTAGCTCCCCTTCTCCGGCTGCTGGGCCGGGCACATGGCCACTTTCCACGGGCGCCAGCCGTCCTGCCGCAGCGCGTCCTCGTACGCCTTCACCGTCTCCTCAGGAGACCGCTCGGAGGTGACGGTGCGTTCCCGCAACCGGCACTCGATGAGGCACCAGCGGCTGCCGCTGACGTCATCCACCGTCTTCGCCGTCGCCCAACCCGGCACGTCCAGCGCGTCGAGGGTGTCGAAGACCGGGTCACGGCTGAGCGTGCGGAACCCGAAGTAGAGCGGCACCGCTCCGAGCAGCACCAGGCTGACCAGTGCCAGCGCGGCCAACCGCAGCCGGCGGCGCTCGCGCATCTGCCGACGCAGCTCCGAGCGGGCGCCGCTCAGCCCGCCGGACGACGCGCCGACCACGTCGGAGTCGGCGGGGTCACGCAACGCCGGAAGGTCCGCCGGCTGGGGCTGCGCGACCTCCGGCTCCGGACCGGGCGGCGGGACGACGGCCGCCGCACGGGCGGTGACGGGTGGCTCCGCCGGGTGCGCGGGGACCGGCGACACACCGGACGGTTCGGGCCGGCCGGGGTCCCGCTGCGGCGGCAGCGCGCGACCGGCGGCCCGATCCACCGGCTCCGGCCGCCTCTCGGCGGGGCGGCCGGGCACGGGACGGCCCTGCTCGTCCACGCCACCGGCCGGCCGAGCGGGACCGTCCGGACCGGACCGTCCGGCCGGGCCGGGCCGGGGGGAACCGTCGGGG
>NZ_SMKG01000084.1 GCF_004348525.1 Micromonospora sp. 15K316
CTGCTACCAGTGGGGGCGATAGCCGGGGCGGCCAGCCATGATTGCCGGGTGCGGTTCCTTCACGGCGCGGTCCCCGCGCACGACCTGACCTACAACGACGTCTTCATGACGCCGTCCCGCTCCGACCTCGGCTCCCGCCTCGACGTCGACCTCGCCAGCTCCGACGGCACCGGCACCACCATCCCCATCGTGGTGTCGAACATGACAGCGGTCGCCGGCCGGCGGATGGCCGAGACGGTCGCCCGGCGCGGCGCCGTCGCGGTCATCCCGCAGGACATCCCCATCGACGTGGTGGCGAACGTGGTGTCCTGGGTGAAGCAGCGTCACCTGGTCTACGACACCCCGATCACGCTCGGCCCGACCGACACCGTCGGCGACGCCATCCACCTGCTGCCCAAGCGCGCGCACGGCGCGGTGATCGTGGTGGACGAGGCCGGAAGGCCGCTGGGCGTGGTCACCGAGGCGGACACCGTGGGCGTGGACCGCTTCGCCCAGCTGCGCCACGTGATGTCGACCGAGCTGCACACCGTACCCGCGGACGCCGACCCGCGGGCCGGGTTCGACCTGCTCTCCGCCGGCCGCCGCCGGCTCGCCCCGGTGGTCGACCCGCAGGGGCGGCTGGTCGGCGTCCTCACCCGCAAGGGGGCGCTCCGGGCGACCCTCTACCGCCCGGCCGTCGACGCTCAGGGGCGGCTGCGGATCGCCGCCGCGATCGGCATCAACGGCGACGTGACCGGTAAGGCCGCCGCGCTGCTGGAGGCCGGGGTGGACACCCTGGTGGTCGACACCGCGCACGGCCACCAGGAACGGATGATCTCCGCGCTGCGCGCGGTACGCGGGCTCGACCCGGCCGTCCCGATCGCCGCCGGCAACGTGGTCACCGCCGAGGGCGTACGGGACCTGGTCGAGGCGGGCGCGGACATCGTCAAGGTCGGGGTGGGGCCGGGCGCGATGTGCACCACCCGGATGATGACCGGGGTGGGGCGGCCGCAGTTCTCGGCCGTGCTGGACTGCGCGGCGGCGGCCCGGGCGCTCGGCCGGCATGTCTGGGCCGACGGCGGCGTCCGGCATCCCCGGGACGTGGCGCTCGCGCTCGCCGCCGGCGCCTCCAACGTCATGATCGGCTCCTGGTTCGCCGGCACGTACGAGTCCCCCGGCGACCTCTACACCGACCCGGACGGCCGGCGTTACAAGGAGAGCTTCGGCATGGCCTCGGCCCGCGCGGTCAGCGCCCGCACCGCCGAGGACAGCCCGTACGACAGGGCCCGGAAGGCGGTCTTCGAGGAGGGCATCTCCTCGGCGCGGATGCACCTGGACCCGGTCCGTCCCGGGGTGGAGGACCTGATCGACGAGATCATCGCGGGTGTGCGGAGTTCCTTCACCTACGCCGGCGCGCGCAACCTGGCCGAGTTCCACGAGCGGGCGGTGGTCGGTGTGCAGAGCGCGGCCGGCTACACCGAGGGG
Source organism: Micromonospora sp. 15K316 (assembly GCF_004348525.1). Lineage (GTDB taxonomy): Bacteria > Actinomycetota > Actinomycetes > Mycobacteriales > Micromonosporaceae > Micromonospora. The sequence goes on from NZ_SMKG01000084.1 coordinate 1,465, forward strand.
ATGCCACTGCCGACCAGCTGGTGAGCGCCGGCCGGTACGCGCTACTCGACGAGGCGACGGATCACGTTGCGGGCCGCTTCCCGCGGGTCGTCGCCGACGCGGGGAGGCAGCGCACCGGCGAGCCAGAGGGTGGCGAAGCCGTGCACGATCGACCAGGCGGCGAGGGCGTCCCGCCCGGGATCGCCGGCGCCACCGTCGCGCGCCGGCAGGCCGGCGACCCGGTCGCGCAGCACGCCGCCGGCCCGCTCACTGGCGGCCCGTACCTCCGGATCCTGGGCCCGGTAGAGCTCCGGCCGGAACATCACCTCGAAGTGCGCGCGGTGCCGGACCGCGAAGTCCACGTACGCGACGCCGGCGGCGAGCAGGTCGTCGCCCGCCTGGCGCAGGGTCTCGGCGAGCAGATCGAAGCCCTGCACGGCGAGGGCGGTGAGCAGGCCCGCCTTGTCGCCGAAGTGGTGCGCGGGCGCGGCGTGCGAGACCCCGGCCCGCCGGGCGAGGTCACGCAGGCTGAGTGCGGCGGGCCCGGATTCGCCGATCGCCTCCACCGCGGTGTCGAGCAGGGCACGGCGTAGATCGCCGTGATGGTAGCCACGTGTCGGGGTCATGACGCGATCCTATCTTGCCATTGACAAGATGGCATCCAGGACGCAATCTTGTCGGTGACAAGTTTCGACCCGAGGAGGACGTCGTGGCTCCCCTGATCACCCTGATCGCCGGTTTCACGCTGGCCCGGATCGCCGGGCTCGCCGGATTCGGCCCCCTGGACGGCACGACCGACGCGCTCCGGGTCGGGCTCGCCGCGATGTTCGTGCTCACCGGAATCGCGCATTTCACCGAGCCCCGCCGATCCGGACTCGTCGCGATGGTCCCGCCACGCCTGCCCCGGCCGGCACTCCTGGTCACCGTGACCGGCGTGCTGGAGCTGGCCGGAGCGGCGGCGCTGCTGCTCCCGGCGACGGCCCGCTGGGCCGCGGCCGGCCTGGGGCTGCTGATGCTCGCGATGTTCCCGGCCAACATCTCCGCGGCACAGCGCCGGCTCACCCTCGCCGGACGGCCGGTCACGCCGCTGGCACCGCGCACCGCCCTGCAGGTCGCCTTCCTGGCGGCCGCTGCGGCAATTTCGTTTGGTGCCTGACTATCAGGTGGCTAACCTATAGCCCGTGGATCTCGTCACCCTCAACGACGTACCGATGGGACGCCTCCTGGCCCTGGCCGGTCACATGGTCACCCAGCGGTGGAACCGCTTCCTGGCGGAACGGTTCAACCTCACCCAGGCCGGGATGGTCGCCCTCATGACGCTCGACAAGAACGGCCCCATGCCCCACCGCGAGGTGGCCCAACGCTGCTTCGTACGCCCGGCCACGCTGACCGGGATCGTCGACACCCTCGAACGCGACGGGTTGGTCGAACGGCAGCGCGACGACAGCGACCGGCGCAGCGTACGGCTCGCCATCACCCCCGCCGGCCGCGAACGGTTGACGGGGCTGAGCGTCCTGCTCCGGTCGGGGCGGCCGCTCACCTCGGTCGACGCCGACCCCGCGAAGGCGGCCGTGATCCGCGAGTTCCTGCTGGAGGTCATCGGTAGTGGAGAGGAACCAGGCATGACGATGCCCCCGCACGGGAGGGGAGGTCGGGAGAAGTGCTGATCCGACTGCTCCGCGAGCACCTGCGTCCGTACTCGAAACCGCTCGCCGCGGTCGTGCTGCTCCAGTTCGTCGGCACCATGGCCTCGCTCTACCTGCCGAGCCTCAACGCCGACATCATCGACAAGGGCGTGGCCCGCGGCGACACCGGCTACATCGTGCGCACCGGGGGCTGGATGCTGGCGGTCAGCCTGCTCCAGATCGTCTGCTCGATCGCCGCGGTCTACTTCGGCGCGCGTACCGCGATGAGCTTCGGCCGGGACGCGCGGGCGGGGATCTTCCGCCACGTCAACCGGTTCTCCGCCCGGGAGGTCGCCCGGTTCGGCGCACCGTCGCTCATCACGCGCACCACCAACGACGTGCAGCAGGTGCAGATGCTCGTCCTGCTGAGCTGCACCATGCTCGTCGCCGCGCCGATCATGTGCGTCGGCGGCGTGGTGATGGCGCTGCGCGAGGACCTCGGACTCTCCTGGTTGATGCTCGTCTCGGTGCCCGTCCTCGCCGTCGCGCTGGCGCTGGTCATCCGGCGGATGGTGCCGGGGTTCCGGCTCATGCAGACCCGGATCGACGCGGTCAACCGGGTCCTGCGCGAGCAGATCACCGGCATCCGGGTGGTCCGCGCCTTCGTACGCGAGCCGTACGAGACGCAGCGCTTCGGCGTGGCGAACGCGGACCTGAGCGCCACGGCGCTGCGGGTCGGGCGGCTGCTGGCCCTGATCTTCCCGGTGGTGATGCTGGTGCTCAACGTCTCCAGCGTCGCGGTGCTCTGGTTCGGCGCGCAGCGGGTCGACTCGGGGGCCATCCAGATCGGGGCGCTCACCGCCTTCCTCCAGTACCTCATGCAGATCCTGATGTCCGTCATGATGGCCACCTTCATGCTGATGATGGTGCCGCGCGCGGCGGTCTGCGCCGAGCGCATCGTCGAGGTCTTCGACACCGACACCTCCGTGGCGCCGCCCGCGGCTCCGGCCGCCGAGGTGCCCGGACGGGCCGAGTTGGAGCTGCGCGACGTGCGGTTCCAGTACCCGGGCGCGGCCGACCCGGTACTGCGCGACATCTCGTTCCGGGTCACGGCCGGCAGCACCACGGCGATCATCGGCAGCACCGGGGCGGGCAAGACCACCCTGCTGTCGCTGATTCCCCGGCTGGTGGACGTCACCGCCGGCGCGGTGCTGGTCGACGGGGTGGACGTTCGCGAACTGGCCCCGGACGAGCTGTGGCGCCGGATCGGCCTGGTGCCCCAACGGCCGTACCTCTTCACCGGCACGGTCGCCAGCAACCTGCGCTACGGCAACCCGGACGCCACCGACGAGGAGCTCTGGGCGGCGCTGGAGATCGCGCAGGCCGCGGACTTCGTGATGCAGATGCCCGAGGGGCTGGAGGCGCCGATCGCGCAGGGCGGCACCAACGTCTCCGGCGGCCAGCGGCAGCGGTTGGCGATCGCCCGCGCCCTGGTCCGGAAGCCGGAGATCTACCTCTTCGACGACTCGTTCTCCGCGCTCGACCTGGGCACCGACGCGCGGTTGCGGGCGGCGCTGCGGCCGGTCACCGCGGACGCCGCCGTGGTGATCGTGGCCCAGCGGGTCTCCACGATCGTCGACGCCGACCAGATCATCGTGCTCGAGAACGGGGGAGTCGTCGGAGTGGGACGACACGAGGAGCTGCTGGAGAGCTGCCCGACGTACGCCGAGGTCGTCGCCTCGCAGCAGACCGCGGAGGTGCCGGCATGAGCGACAGGAAGGCGGTACCGGCGCAGAAGCCGGCTGCCGGAGCGGTGCCGCGACGGGCGCCCGGCGGTGCCCGCGGCCCGGGCTTCGGGGCCGGGATGCCGGCCGAACGGTCCATGAACTTCGGGCCGTCGGCGCGGCGACTGCTCGGCCGGCTCCGGCCGCACCGGCTCCAGCTCGGCGGGATCATCGCGCTGGCGCTGGTCAGCGTCGGGCTGACCGTCGCCGGGCCGAAGATCCTCGGGCACGCCACCGACCTGATCTTCAGCGGGGTGGTCGGTCGTCAGCTCCCGGCGGGCAGCACCGTCGAGCAGGCCGTCACGGCGGCCCGCGCGAGCGGCAACGACGCCTTCGCCGACATGCTGGCCCGGATGAACCCGGTGCCCGGGGCGGGCATCGACTTCACCGCGCTCGGCCGGGTGCTGCTGCTGGCGCTCGGGCTCTACCTCGCCGCGGCGGTGCTCTCCTGGTGGCAGGGCTGGCTGCTCAACGGGGTGGTGCAGCGGACGGTGCTGAAGCTCCGCGCCGACGTGGAGGAGAAGCTCAATCGGCTGCCGCTGCCCTACTTCGACCGGCAGCCCCGGGGCGAGCTGCTCAGCCGGGTCACCAACGACATCGACAACATCTCGCAGAGCCTCCAGCAGACGTTGAGCCAGCTGCTCACGTCACTGCTCACCGTGGTCGGCGTACTCGGGGCGATGTTCTGGATCTCGCCGCTGCTGGCGCTGGTGGCGCTGGTGGCCGTACCGCTGTCGGTGCTGGTCACCCAGCGCATCGCCAAGCGGTCGCAGAAGCAGTTCATCGCCCAGTGGGCGCACACCGGTGAGCTGAACGGTCGGATCGAGGAGGCCTTCACCGGCCACGAACTGGTGAAGGTCTTCGGCCGGCAGCGCGAGGTCGAGGCGGCGTTCACCGAGAAGAACGAGGAGCTCTTCAAGGCGAGCTTCGGAGCCCAGTTCATCTCCGGGATCATCATGCCGTCGATGATGTTCATCGGGAACCTGAGCTACGTGGCGATCGCCGTGGTCGGCGGGCTGCGGGTCGCCCACGGGACGATGAGCCTCGGTGACGTGCAGGCGTTCATCCAGTACTCCCGGCAGTTCACCCAACCGCTGACCCAGGTGGCCTCGATGGCCAACCTGCTCCAGTCCGGCGTGGCCTCGGCGGAGCGGGTCTTCGAGGTTCTCGACGCCGACGAGCAGACCCCCGACCCGGTCGAGCCGGCCCGGGTCACCCAGCCGCGCGGTCGGGTCGAGTTCGCGCACGTGTCGTTCCGTTACGCGCCGGAGAAGCCGCTCATCGACGACCTGTCGCTGGTCGCCGAGCCCGGTCACACCGTGGCGATCGTCGGGCCGACCGGCGCGGGCAAGACGACACTGGTCAACCTGATCATGCGGTTCTACGAGCTGGACGCCGGCCGGATCACCCTGGACGGGGTGGACACCACCACCATGAGCCGCGACGACCTGCGGGGCCGGATCGGCATGGTGCTCCAGGACACGTGGCTCTTCGGCGGCACCATCCGGGACAACATCGCGTACGGCCGGCCGGACGCGACCGAGGAGGAGATCCTCGCCGCCGCCCGGGCCACCTTCGTGGACCGCTTCGTCCGCAGCCTGCCCGACGGCTACGACACCGTCATCGACGAGGAGGCGAGCAACGTCAGCGCGGGCGAGAAGCAGCTCATCACGATCGCCCGGGCGGCCCTCGCCGAGCCGTCGCTGCTGATCCTGGACGAGGCCACCAGCTCGGTCGACACCCGCACCGAGGTGCTGCTGCAACGGGCGATGGCCGCGCTGCGCTCGGACCGGACCAGTTTCGTGATCGCGCACCGGCTCTCCACCATCCGGGATGCCGACCTGATCCTGATGATGGAGAACGGCCGGATCGTCGAGCAGGGCACGCACGAGCAGCTGCTCGCCGCGCGCGGCGCGTACCACCGGCTCTACCTGTCACAGTTCACCCAGGCGCTCACCGAGGAGGACGAGTCGGGTGAGGGGGCTGCCCGGAGACCGGCGGCGGCGCAGGGGGCGCTCTCGGCGTGACAGCCCCGGCCGCGGACGTACACGACGCTCCCGGCCGGGTGGCGGCGTGGCGGCCGTCCACCCGGCCGGGAGCACCGGGCACCGGCCGTGGGCCGGTGCGGCACGGGCGCGGCCGGCCCACGGACCACCAGCCCGGGTCAGCCGGGCAGCAGTTGCGCGGAGCGGGTGGCCACCACGTCGCCGACCAGGCCGAGCGCGGCCGCCACGGGCAGCGGGTCGAGTGCCCGACCGTCGCGCAGCCGCAGGGACACCAGCCCGGCCGCCGCCTCCCGAGCGCCGATCACCGCGGCGTACGGGGTGCGCCGCCGGGCGGCGTCCCGGATCCGGGCCCCCAGCGAGCCGGCGGCGTCGACCTCGACCCGGAGCCCGGCCGCCTCGGCCCGGCGGGCGAGGTCGGCCGCGACGCCGGCCTGGTCGGCGTCCACCGGCAGCACCACCAGCTGGACCGGCGCGTACCAGGCGGGGAAGGCGCCCTCGTGCACCTCGATCAGGTAGGCGAAGAGCCGCTCCATGCTGCCGACCAGGCTCCGGTGCACCATCACCGGGCGTCGCCGCGCCCCGTCCCGGTCGGTGTACGCCAGGTCGAAGCGCTCCGGTTTGTCGAAGTCGAGCTGCACGGTGGAGAGGGTCGACTCGCGGCCCCGCCCGTCCACGACCTGAATGTCGATCTTCGGACCGTAGAAGGCGGCGTCCCCGGGTGCCACCTCGTAGTCGACCCCGCTCAGGGCCTCGCGCAGCAGCTCCTCGGCGCGGGCCCACTGCACGTCGTCGCCGACGTACCGCTGCCCGGGCCCGCGCACCGACAACCGGAACCCGGCCGGGCGTACGCCGAGCGCGGCGTGCGCCTCGCGGATCAGCCGGAGGATCTCGGCCACCTCCTCGCCCGCCTGCTCCAGGGCGCAGAAGTTGTGCGCGTCGTTGAGCGAGATGGCCCGTACCCGGGAGAGGCCGCCGAGCACCCCGGAGCGCTCGGCACGGTACATCCCGCCCAGCTCGGCGACGCGCAGCGGCAGCTCACGGTAGGAGCGTCCGCGGGCGCCGAAGACCAGCGCGTGGTGCGGGCAGAGCGCCGGCCGCAGCACGAACTCGTCGTCCGCGGAGAGGCGCATCGGCGGGAACATGTCGTCGGCGAAGTAGCCGAGGTGGCCGGAGAGCTCGAAGAGCTCGCGTTTACCCAGCGGTGGCGAGTAGACGTGCTGGTAGCCGGCCCGGCGCTCCAGCTCCCGGACGTACTCCTCGACGGCGTGCCGGGCGGCGGCGCCGGCCGGCAACCAGATGGGCAGCCCGGCGCCGGCCAGCGGATCGGAGACGAACAGCTCCAGCTCCCGGCCGAGCCTGCGGTGGTCGATCATGTCGCGCTCCCTGATCGCATACGACCCGGAGGCGACCTGGTCACCGAACGCCGCGCGGCCCCCGGGAGCGGTCGCCCCGGGGCCTCGTGGACAGAACGTCAGTGCGGCACGCCGGGGTCACCCGGCGTCGTGGTCAGATCCGCACTGCGCATGTCGACACGGTACGCGCGGTACCGGCGCGGACGCACGCGCGTTTCCGCCTCCGCACCGAGGGCGGCCGGGAGCTGTCCGGTCCGCCCGATCGACTCGGTCTGCTCTGACGTCGGGGTGCCGGCGCGGGTGGATCAGCGCGACGCGCGTCACGTCGGGGCGCGCTCGCCCCGGGGAGACCCGGCCGAGCCGGGTCAGGGGCGGGCCGCCGGCACGGGACCTGCCGGCGGCCCGGTGCGGCCCGCTCGTCGAGAACGGGGGACCCGACGGTTGTTGGGCCGCGCCCGACAACGGTACGCCGACGAACGCCGATCCGCCGACCGTGACCGGGGGCGAGGGACCGTCGTTATACCTGGGTGGCCCTGCCGTGTCCATGGTCACCGCCGGTCGGGGCTGTCCGCCGTGACGCCGGACACGTCGTCAGGCTCGGTACATCAGATCGGCCACATACGGCGAGGTGGCACGCGTGCCCGAACTACTCACTGACGTCACGTCACCGACGTGGGCGTACCTCGCGCTGCTCGGCCTGCTGCTGCTGGACGCCTTCGTACCGGTCATTCCCACCCAGGCAATCATGATCACCAGCGGGGCGCTCACCGTCTACGGCGGGCTGGAGCTGCCCCTCACGATCGCCGTCGGCGCGCTCGGTGTGCTCGCCGGAGACCTCGTCTGCTACCTGCTGGGCCGGACCGCCCCCGACCGGCGGGTACGGCGACATACCCGGCAGAGTCGCGCCCAACGCGCCGCCGCCCGGTTCACCCAGGGCCTCCGGCGGCCGGGGCCGCTGGTGATCCTGCTCTGTCGGTTCGTGCCCGGCGGCCGGATGGCGGCCTGCTTCTCGGCCGGACGCAGCCGCTACCCGTACCGGCTCTTCCTGACCTACGAGACGATCGCCGCGCTGGGCTGGGCCACCTACGGGGCGCTGGTCGGGCACCTCGGCGGCACCGCGCTCGCCTCGTCCACCTGGCGTCTCGCGGTCGTCGCCGCCGTGGCGGCGGCCGGGTTCGGCGCCGCCGGCTGGGCCATGACGATGGTCGGCACCCGCAACGCCCGCCGGGCCGCCGCCGAACTCCCGGTCGACCCGGTCCGGTGAACGGGTCCGGCGCGGCGCGGCGCTGCCGCCGGATCGGGGCCGCACCCCGAGGCCGCTAGGGGTGCTCCCCGGGATCGATTTCGGTGATCGGCCCCGATCCGTTTCGGGTCCCCGCGGCGACAGGCTGAGGCATGCCTGGAACGCGGAAGTCGGGCCTGCTGGCCCTCGGCGGGATCGCCTTCGCGGCGCTGCTCGCCGTGATCGGCCACGTCGAGGTGAACGACGACCTCTCCCCCTGGTCGCTGACCGTCAGCGACTACGCCGTCTCCGACCGGGGCGGCGTCATCGACGTCGCCATGGTGGTGCTGGCGCTCGCCACGGCGGCCCTGCTACCCGCGCTGCACCGAGCGGGCGCGACCCGCCGGGTCGGGCTTCTCCTGCTGGCCTGGGTCGGGGGCCTGCTGCTCGCCGCGGTCGTGCCGACGAACGAGCCGGGGCTGCCGATGGACGCGGCGGCGTACGTGCACCGGTACGCCTCGGTCGTCGCCTTCCTGGCCCTGCCCGTCGGCGGCTGGCTGCTGGCCGTCCGGCTCCCCCACCCCGCCGCGCGCTGGGTGCGCCGGCTCGCCCTCACCAGCCTGCTGCTCGCGGCGATCATGGTCTGGTCGGCCTACCCGGGCGACCGGCTGCTGATCGGCCTGATCGAACGCGCCCTCATCCTGACCGAGGTCACCCTGATCGCGTTCCTCGCCGCGGTGGTGGCCGGGGCCCGGCCGCTCACTCCAGCACGTGGAGCATGAGCTGGCGGGCCGCCTCGGTGATCGATCCGGAGAGGCTCGGGTAGATGGTGATCGTCTGGGCCAGCTCGTTGACGGTGAGGTTGTTCTCCACCGCCATGGTGATCGGCAGGATCAGCTCGCTCGCCTTGGGCGCCACCACCACTCCACCGATCACCTGGCCACTGGCCGGCCGGCAGAAGAGCTTCACGAAGCCGTCAGCGAGATCGTCCATCTTGGCCCGCGCGTTGCCGGCCAGCGGCAGCATCACCTGCCGGGCCGGGACCGTGCCGGCGTCCACCTCGTTCTGCGAGACACCGACCGTGGCCAGCTCCGGCGAGGTGAAGGCGTTCGCGGCGACAGTCCGTAGCCGCAGCGGGCGGACGGCCTCGCCGAGCGCGTGCCACATCGCGATCCGGCCCTGCATGGCCGCGACGCTGGCCAGCGCGAGCACGCCGGTGCAGTCGCCGGCCGCGTAGATGCCCGGCACGTTGGTGCGGGACACCCGGTCGACGGTGATGTATCCGCCCCGGGCCAGTTCGACGCCGTACTCGGCGAGGCCGAGGTCGGCGGTGTTGGGGATCGAGCCGACCGTGATCAGCGCGTGCGAGCCGTACACCTTGCGACCGTCGGAGAGCTCGACCTCGACGCCGTCCTCGGTGCGGCGGACCGCCTCGGCGCGGGAGTTGTTCAGGATGCTCATGCCCCGGGCGCGGAAGACCCGCTCGATCGCCTGCGCCGCGTCGGCGTCCTCCTGCGGCATCACCCGGTCGCGGCTGGACACCAGAGTGACCTCGACACCCATCCCGAGGTACGCGCTGGCGAACTCGGCGCCTGTCACACCGGAGCCGACCACGATCAGGTGCTCGGGCAGCTCGGGCAGGTCGTACACCTGACGCCAGGTGAGGATCCGCTCGCCGTCCGGCAGAGCCGTCGGCAGTTGGCGCGGGGTGGCGCCGGTCGCGAAGAGGACCGTGGCCGCGTCGATGGTGTATTCGCCGGCGCCGTCGGTGGGGCTGACCACCACGCGGTGCGTGTGACCGAGCGTGTCCTCGCCGAGGCGGGCGGTGCCGGCCACGAAGGTGACGCCGGCCTTCAGCAGCTTGGCGTGGATGTCGGCCGACTGGGCGAGCGCGAGCCGCTTGACCCGCTGGTGCACCGCGTGGGCGTCGACGGTGACCGCCTCCAGCCCGTCGGAGTGCACCCCGAACTCCTCGGTGTCCCGGTAGCCGGTCACCACCCCGGAGCTCGCGATGAAGGTCTTCGACGGTACGCAGTCGGACAGCACGCAGGCTCCGCCGGCCCCCTCGGCCTCCACCACTGTGACGTCGGCGTCCAGCTGCGCGGCGACCAGCGCCGCCTCGTAGCCGGCCGGCCCGCCCCCGATGATCACGATCCGGCTCACCGCACTCGCCCTTCGTCGATGCTCACAGTGACTTTCTTCTCCTGAACGCGTCCGACACGCACCGTCGTATTCTCCCCCACCCGTCCGCCGGGCTATCGTCATCGCCGTGCGTCTTCACGCCGCCTACGGCTCAAACCTCGACCCCGGCCGAATGCGCGCCTACTGCCCGCACTCGCCGATGGTGGGCACCGGCTGGCTCGAGGGCTGGCGGCTGACCTTCGCCGGCGAGGACGTGATCGGCTGGGAGGGCGCGGTCAGCACCCTCGTCGAGTCCCCCGGCGACCGGGTCTTCGTGGCGCTCTACGACATCCACCCGTACGACGCCGCCCAGCTCGACGAGATCGAGGGCGTCACCTCCGGCACGTACCGGAAGCTGCACGTCCGCGTCTCGACCCTCGACGGCGACGTGACCGCGTGGATCTACGTCTTCGACGGCTACGAGGGCGGGCTGCCGACCTCGTGGTACCTGTCGGAGATCGCGAACGCCGCGGAGAAGGCGGGCGCGCCGGACGACTACGTCTCCGATCTGCGCTCCCGCCCCACCGGCACCGCCTCGGCGTAACGTTCGCACGCCTTCAGTCTGCTCCGGGCCGGTCCCCGGTCGAGCGGCGGCCCCGGGCCGGGTCGCCTATCACACACCCGCGGCGGCGACCGCCCGCTCGTACATGTCGGTCCAGCGCGCCTCGCCCAGCCCCACGGAGCGGTAGAGGGTCACCGGGGTGGTCGGGTTGGCCAGGTCGACCCCGAGCCCGGCGGCGGTCCGGCCCTTGGCGGCGTAGACCGCGAACGCCCGGCGCAGCAGTGCCGCCCCCACCCCGCGCCGCCGGTACGCGGGCAGCACGGAGAGCGTGCGGACCCAGCCCATGTCCTGGTCCAACGCCTGGTCGGAGGATTGGAGGGCACCGGCCGGCTCGCCGTCGACCTCGGCGACGAACCACTCGTCCCAGACCTTGCCGTACGACGGCAGCTGCTCGCGCCACTGCGCGAAGCCGAGCGGCTCGTAGTCCGGGGTGTCCCGGAACGCGGAGTCGAAGATCCGGTGGAACACCCGCAGCTCGGCCTCGTCGCCGGCGACCAGCGGCCGGACGGTCACCCCGGGCGGGGGCGCGGGCTCGGCGGGCAGGTCGGCGAGGGATCGGGTCATCCGGACGTACCGCTTGATCCGGGTGAAGCCGGACTCGACCAGTTCCTCCGCCCAGCGGGTCTCGGGCGCGAAGACGGCCGTCCGGACGGTGAGCGCGGGCAGGCCGCGCTCCGCGGCCCGCTCGGCGACCCGGTCGAGCAGCCGGGCCAGCAGCGGGGCGCGCAGCTCCGCACCTCGGTCCGGGTCGACGTAGACCTCGACGAACTCCCGGCCCACCCCGGTCGGGTTGCTCAGGATCGTCCAGGCCGCCGCGGTGCCGTCCGGGTCGGTGACCAGCCAGGAGTCCCGGGCCGGGTCGACGAAGGGAGCGGTGAGCGCGTCCCGGACGTCCTCGGCGTCGAAGTCGGGGTAGCCGACGGCGAAGATGTCGGCGGCGTGCACCACCTTCAGGATCGCCGGTACGTCGTCGACGGTGGGGCGGCGGGCGGTCCAGCCGGCGGGAAGCGTCACGGCGCCGATCCTGGCAGGCGGCGAACGCTCGCGCCGCCCATTTATCGCCCCGCCGCCCGTTCCCCGCCGGACGGTGCCGAAGGGCCACGCCCTGCCGATCCGGGCGACCGGAGCAGCGCTCAGGCGGCGGGGTGCGAGCGGGCCACCGGGCCGAGGTGCGTCCGGGCGGCGACCAGCAACTCCAGCAACTCGCCCCCGTCGACCGGCCCGAGCGCCGCGAACGCCGGGGCGGCCAGCCGGTGGGTCACCGCCTCGGCCCAGAGCCGCCGCCGGACCAGCGGACCCACCGGCGGGTACGGCGGCGGCCAGCCACACGCCATCGCGCCCGCCTCCCCCTCCGGCCCGGCGAGCACCGCCTCCAGCGGAGTCATCCCGCTGGCCCGCACGGCGAGCAGGTGTGCGCCGGTGAAGTACTCGCGGAGCAGCCGCAGCGCCACCGCCGCGCGGGCGCCGATGCTGCGGTTCGGCACCGGCATCGCCCGCCCGGCGGCGAAGAGCGGCATGCCGCTGGCGTCCGCGGCGTGTACCGCCCGTTCGAGCAGCCCGACGAGCCGATCGATCCGGGGGAGATCGTCCAGGTGCTGCGAACCCCACCGGCAGCACTCGGCGAGCGTCGCGGCGGCCACTTCGGAGGGCCGGACCGTGCGGGCGGCGCCGTCCCAGCCGTCCGCGACCGCGTCCGGGGCGAGGAAGCCGAGCACGGCGGCCACCGTCTCGGCGCGTACGTCGCCGAGCGCGCCGGCCCGGCCGGTGACGTAGAAGGCCCAGCCGGAGATGCCGAGCAGCCTTGCCCGACGCAACGTGACCGGGCAGCGGCTGAAGGCGTCGCCCAGGACGAGCACCAGCGGTTTGCTGGCGGCGGCGATCTGCTCCGGCGTCATCGGGCCGACCCGTGCGCGTCGGCACCGGCCCGTGCCACACCACATTTCATCGACGTCAGTCTGCCTCGCCGGTGCCCGTGCCGGAATCCCCCTCCTCGGCATCGAGCGCCTCCACGGCCGCCTCCACCTCGCCGCTGCGCCGTCGGGCGGCGGTGAGGGCGCGTTCCGCCCCACGGCGGGCCAGCCGGGCCCGGCTCAGCTCCTGTTCGGCGACCGCCCGCCGCCGCTCCAGCTCGGCCAGCTCCGTCTCGATCTCGTCGAGGCTGGCGGCGCCGTCCTGCTCGGACTCCGCCGCGTCCGCCAGCTCCGACTCGGCCCGGGCCTGATCAGCGCGGGCCTTCGCCAGCTCGCGGTCCAACGCCCGACGCCGCCGGGCCCGCTCGGCGCGCGCCTCCCGCTCGGCGCGCTCCGCGGCCCGCTCGGCCGCCCGCCCGCCGGGGCCCCGCTGGGCGGGGGCTCGGCCGCCCTCCTGCCGCCCCTGTTCCTGCTCGTCCTCGCCGCCGGTGACCAGACGTAGCTGCGGGCGGGGCACCTCACCGAAGCCGGCGTAGCTGGCCGCCCGGAGCAGCCGGCCCGCGCGTACCTGCTCGGCCACCTCCGTGTCGGAGAGCGCCGCGTTCAGCGTCGCCTCCACCTCGTTCAGCGGCAGTTTCCCGGTCGGCGGGGCCCCGGACTCCTCGGCGGCCAGCTTGCGAACCTCGGCGATGAGCGCGCCGACCACCGCCCGTCGTTGCGCGGAGAGCTCCCGTAGCCGGGGGCCGCGCAGCTCCCGCTGGGCCGAGCGCAGCGCCTCGGCGAGCTGCGCCAGGTCGGCGACCAGCTCGGGCCGGCGGATGGCGAGCAGGTTCACCAGCCAGGCGGCCACGGTGGGGCGGCGCAGTCGGGCGATCTGACGGGCGGTCGCCGGATCGCCCGCCTTGCGCGCCTCCGCGACCGCGGCGTCCCGGGCCGCCACGAACCGGTCGGGGGGCGTGCGGTAGAGCTGCTGGACGAGCTCGGGCGAGGGGCCGGGCATCGCCTCAGGCGTCCAGCCGGGTCCCGGGCTCCAGCCGCCGGTAGTCCGTCCGCGAGAGGGCGGCGTACTGGCGGTCGAGCACGGCGTACCCGTTCTCGTTGAGCAGCGCGTCGTGCAGGGCGTACGCCCGACGGGGCGCGACCGCCCGGATGAAGTCGACCACTTCGGAGAACTTGGACCAGGGGGCGTGGATCGGCGCGAAGAGCGTGTCGACCGGGAGGTCCGGCACCACCAGGGAGTCCCCGGGGTGGTAGACCACGTCGTTGACCAGGTAGCCCAGGTTCTCCACCACCGGGATGTCCGGGTGGATCACGGCGTGCCGCCCGCCGTAGGCGCGGACGGCCACCCCGGCGGCCGTGAACGCCTCGCCCGGCTGGACCGGCCGCAACGCCTCGGCCGCGTCACCGAGGGGGGCGGCGAGCGAGGCCGGCCCGTGCACGGGGAAGGGGCGCCGGTCGAACTGCCGGGTGACCGCCTCGATGTTCAGGTGGTCCGGGTGCTCGTGGGTGATCAGCACCGCGTCCGCCCCGTCCAGCGCCGCCGGGTCGCTGAACACGCCGGGGTCGATGACGAGCACGCCCCCGTCGTGCTCCACCCGGAGGCAGGAGTGGGCGTACTTGGTGAGCTGCATCGTGACTCCTCGATTATCGAATCGTGACGTCCTGAGCGCAGTCTGCCGGAACCGGCGTACGGGCGCGCCACGTCCGAGCTATCGCCCGTCGGGCGAGCGGAGGAGAGCGGAGATGGACGTACGGGGCAGGCGGCATCGGGTGGTTTCGGCCGCGGTGCTGGTGGCGACTCTGGCGGCGGGCGGTTGCAGCGCGTCCGGTGGAAGCGACGAGGCCGGCTCGGCCGTCGGCGCGGGGACGGCGGAGCACGGCCCGGCGGTCGCGCCCGAGCAGGCGGGCGCGGGCGGGCCCGCAGCGGCCGGTACGGGCGCACCGAACCTCCGGGTCGAGCAGCGGTCGATCATCTACACCGGAACGATGCTGGTCCGGGTCGACGATGTGGACGCGGCGGCGCGGTCCGCCGTGGCGGCGGTGACCGGGGCCGGTGGCTTCGTCGGCGGCGACCAGCGGACCAGTGTCGACGCCGACGCCCGGGCCGAGCTGAGCCTGCGGGTACCGGCGGCGCGGTTCACCGGAATCGTCGACGAGCTCGCCGGGCTGGGACGGCAGGAGCGGCGGGAGATCCGCACCGAGGACGTCACCGAGGAGACCATCGACCTGGACGCGCGGATCGCCACCCAACGCGCCCGGGTGGAGAGCGGCCGGAAGCTGCTGGCCCGGGCGACCACGATCAGCGACCTGGTGTCGTTGGAGGGCGAGCTGGCGAAGCGGGAGGCGGACCTGGCCTCGTTGGAGGCGAAGAAGCGACGGCTGGCCGACCTGACGGCGCTCTCCACCATCACGCTGACGCTGCTCGGACCGGACGTGAGCACGGCGGACGAGGAGACCGAGCTGGGCTTCCTGGCCGGGCTGAGCGGGGGCTGGAAGGTCTTCCTCGCCTCGATGACCCTCCTGCTGACCGTGCTCGGCGCTTTGCTGCCGTGGCTGGTCGTGCTCGGCGTACCGCTGGGGGTCCTGATCGTGCTGCTGCGCCGCCGGCGGCGGCGGAACCCGCCGTCGGCGCCGGTCGGCGCGCCGCCGCCCCCGCCGCTCGGTGGGCCGCAGCCTCCGCAGGTCAGTGGGGCGCAGCCTCCAGTGCCCGCAACGCGGTCTGCACCATGACCCGGATGCCGGCCGGAATCGCCCGCTCGTCCACGTCGAACGAGGCGCGGTGCAGGTCGACGTTGGGCCCGGACCGGCCGACGCCGAGCCGGGCCAGCGCACCGGGGACGTACTCCAGGTACCAGGAGAAGTCCTCGCCGCCCATGCTCTGCGGGGTCTCCGCGACGCCCTCGGCCCCGAGGGCCGCCGTGGTGGCCGCGGTGAGGACCTGGATCGCCTTGGCGTCGTTGCTGACCGGCGGGCGGCCCCGGAGGTATTCCAGGTCGACGGTGGCGCCGGTCGGCGCGACCACGTCCCGGACGACCTGGCCGACGATCTTCGGCGCGAGTTCCCAGGTGTCGCGGTCCATCACCCGCAGGGTGCCGGCCGCGCACGCCTCGGAGGGGATGACGTTGTAGCGGGTGCCGGCCGAGGCGTGACCGAAGACCAGCAGCAACCCGCTGTTGGCCGGCACGCGGCGGCTGACCAGGGCGGGCACCTCGGTGATGAGCCGGCCGAGCGCGTCGACCAGGTCGACGGTGAGGTGCGGACGCGCGGTGTGCCCGCCCGGCCCGGTGAGCCGGACGGTGACGTTGTCGGCGGCGGCGGTGATCGGACCGACCCGCAGGCCGATCCGGCCGACCGGGAGGTTGGGGTCGCAGTGCAGCGCGAAGATCTGCACCACGTCGTCCAGGCCTCCGGCCTCGATGACCTCCAGGGAGCCGCAGGGCAGGATCTCCTCGGCCGGCTGGAAGATCAACCTGACCCGGCCGTTGAGCGCGCCGCGCTCGGCGAGCCGGCCCAGCAGCATCGCGACGCCGAGCATGATCGTGGTGTGGACGTCGTGACCGCACGCGTGGCAGACGCCGTCCACGGTGGAGCGGTACGGCACGTCCTTGACGTCGGTCAGCGGCAGCGCGTCGATGTCGGCGCGCAGCGCGACCACCGGGCCGTCGGGGCGGCCGTCGATGTCGCAGAGCACCCCGTTGCCCTTGGGCAGCAGCCGCGGGTTGAGGCCGGCCAGGGTGAGCTCCTGGGCGATCAGCGCCGCGGTGGTGAACTCCTGCCCGGAGAGCTCCGGGTGGGCGTGGATGTGACGGCGGGTCGCGATGAGGCCGGGTACGCGAAGGGCGAGCAGATCGTCCAGCTCGAACGGCAGAGGTTGGGACCCGGATGGCGCCTCCGGCCAGGACGACGCCAGCTGGCTGCCAGTGGGCAGCGTCAACGCACTCGTCACGTCGAAATCTCGTTCGTTAGTGATGGATGGATCATCATGAACAGCAGACAGCCTAGACCTCCGCCGGTGACGCTGCGCAACCTCGTTCCGGTAGTGATCGGAACGCGCAGCGTCACGAATGCCCTGCTGGGAGCGCTCGGAAGTCAGCGGCACAGCAGGTAGATCGCGCTCGGACGCTGCCATCTGCCGCCTCACCTCCTACAACGCGTAACCGATTCCGCAGTCACGAAATCGAGCGCGGCCACTCGGGGCCCTTCGTTGCGAATTGTCGCATTAGTCAGCTTGATGAACATACACTCCGCCAATTAACCGACCACACTCCGCAACGAGCCGGACAGACGCTCACATGTGCCCGAGCGCCCGAAGCGCACAGGGTGTCCGTTCCGTTCACCCGGCCGGGGTACCCGCAAACCTCTCGGGCACACGCGACCCCGGGCCGAGGCGGCGTCGCCCGGCGGCGGTACGGCGGCGTCGCGCGTACCGAGCCCGAGACCGGCGGCGGGATGAACCTGCCCCGACTGTAGCGCTCCGCGAACCCCACGATCTAGCGTCTGACCAGCTAAAACGCGACAGCCGACCGGGCGGGGCGCGGGTGGCGGGGCGGGACGTCAGAACCGGTCGCTGGGCCGGTACCGCCCCCACACCTCGCGCAGCGTTCCGCAGACCTCACCCACCGTCGCCCGGACGCGCAGCGCCTCCCGCATCGGATAGAGGACATTCTCCGTGCCGGAGGCCGCCGCCCGCAGCTCGTCGAGGCTCCGCCGCACCGCCCCGGCGTCGCGTACGCGCCGCAGCTCGGCCAGGCGCCCGGCCTGCGCCGCCTCGATCGCCGGGTCGACCCGCAGCGGCTCGTACGGCTCCTCCTCGTCGATCTGGAACCGGTTGAGCCCGACCACCACCCGCTCCGCCGAGTCGATCTCCTGCGCGATCCGGTAGGCGGACTGCTCGATCTCCCGCTTCTGGAACCCGGCCTCGATCGCGTCCACCGCCGAGCCGTACTCGAAGACCCGGTCCATCAGCGCCGTCGCCGCCGCCTCCACCTCGGCGGTCATCGCCTCGACGACGTACGAGCCGGCGAACGGGTCGACGGTGGCGGTCAGGTCCGTCTCGTACGCCAGCACCTGCTGGGTGCGCAACGCGAGCCGGGCGGCCTTCTCCGTGGGCAGCGCGATCGCCTCGTCGAAGCTGTTGGTGTGCAGCGACTGGGTGCCGCCGAGCACCGCGGCCAACCCCTGCACCGCGACCCGGACCAGGTTGACCTCGGGCTGCTGGGCGGTGAGCTGCACCCCCGCGGTCTGGGTGTGGAAGCGCAGCATCATCGACTTCGGATCCCTTGCGCCGAACTCGTCGCGCATGAGCCGGGCCCAGATCCGCCGGGCGGCGCGGAACTTCGCCACCTCCTCCAGCAGGGTCGTACGGGCCACGAAGAAGAACGACAGCCGCGGCGCGAAGTCGTCGACCACGAGCCCGGCCGCGAGCGCGGCGCGGACGTACTCGACGCCGTTGGCGAGGGTGAACGCGATCTCCTGCGCGGGGCTCGCCCCGGCCTCGGCCATGTGGTAGCCGGAGATGGAGATCGTGTTCCACTTCGGCACCTCGGCGCGGCAGTAGCCGAAGGTGTCGGCCACCAGGCGCAGCGAGGGCTTCGGCGGGAAGATGTACGTCCCCCGGGCGATGTACTCCTTGAGGATGTCGTTCTGGATGGTCCCGTTCAACGCGGACCCGGGGACGCCGTTCTCCTCGGCGACCAGCTGGTAGAGCAGGAGGAGCACCGAGCCGGGCGCGTTGATGGTCATCGAGGTGGAGACCTGGTCCAGCGGGATGCCGTCGAAGAGCGTCCGCATGTCCTCGATGGAGTCGATCGCCACCCCGACCTTGCCGACCTCACCGTGCGCGACCGGGTCGTCGGAGTCGTACCCCATCTGGGTGGGCAGGTCGAAGGCGACGGAGAGGCCCGTCGTGCCGGCCCGCAACAGCTGGTGGTAGCGCCCGTTGGACTCGGCGGCGGTACCGAAGCCGGCGTACTGGCGCATGGTCCACGGGCGCGACGTGTACATGGTCGGGTAGACCCCGCGCGTGTACGGGAACTCGCCCGGGGCGCCGAGCCGCGACTCCAGATCCTCCGGCAGGTCGCCGGAGCGGTAGACGCCCTTGATCGGGAACCCGGACTCGCTCGACCGCCGTTGGCTCATCCCCGGATGGTAGGACGAACCACGACGGCCGGGGGTGAGGGATTCCGCACGCTGAGTCCCGGAAGTTCGACCGCACGTGAACGGTCGGGTACGTACCGTTGACTTCGATAAACGTCCGAGCGTCGGCTTTCGCATCGGGCGTCGGAACAAGCAAGATAGGGAGGTTGTGTCCCAGCCCCCTCGATATCCCCCGGTGGCTTTTCTGTGACTCAGATCCCGACCTGGAGCGGCGGACCTGTCAGTCCCCCCAGCGGACGCGCGGCACCCGGCACCACCATCGGTGGTCGCTACGAGCTGCGCTCCGCGGTGGGCAACGGCGGCATGGGTACGGTCTGGCGCGCGACAGACACCCTGCTGCGCCGGGACGTCGCGGTGAAGGAGGTCGTCCTCCCCCCGGGGCTGGCCCCCAGTGACCGCGACGCCATGTACGAACGCACCCTCCGTGAGGCCCGCGCGGCCGCCGCGATCCAGCACCCCGCAGTCGTGCAGGTCTACGACGTGGTCACTGAGAGTGGCCGCCCGTGGATCGTGATGGAGCTGCTGGACGCCCGCAGCCTCGCCGACATGGTGATCGAGGACGGGCCGGTCGCGCCGCGCGTCGTCGCCAAGATCGGCATCGCGTTGCTCGGCGCGCTGGAGGTGGCGCACGCAATCGGCGTGCTGCACCGCGACGTCAAGCCGGCCAACGTGCTGATCTGCACCGACGGGCGCTGCGTGCTCACCGACTTCGGTGTCGCTCGGATGCCCACCGACGTACAACTCACCACACCCGGCATGGTGCTCGGCTCGCCGCACTTCATCTCCCCCGAGCGGGCCATGGGCCAGGAGTTCGGTCCGCCCAGCGACCTCTTCTCCCTCGGCGTGACGCTCTACACCGCTGTCGAGGGGCGCCCGCCGTTCGACAAGGGCGACCCGATCGAGACCATGCACGCGGTGGTCGAGGACCCGCCCGCCCCGCCGCAGCGCAGCGGCCCGCTCACCGGGGTGCTGATGGGTCTGCTGGAGAAGGACCCGGCGCGCCGGATGGACGTGCACCGGGCCCGGGCCCTGCTCCGCGAGCTGCTGGCCGGGGCGCTGAGCAACAACGCGGCCGCCGTGCACTCGATGACCGACCCGTACTCGGTGGTGCCGGTGCAACGGCCGGTCACTCCCCCGCCGGTGATCCAGCCCGAGCCGAAGCCGACGGGCCAGATCGGCGGTCGGGCCATGATCGCTCCCGGCGAGTCGCTGACCGATCGGCTGGCCGCGCTGCGCCGGGGCGAACGGCCCCAGCCGGCCGGCGTTCCGGGGGCGGGAGCCCTCGACGAGACCAGCGCCGACGCGCTGGCGGGGCCGCTGCACACGCCCACCGGGGCGATGCCCGGCCCGGGCCAGCCGACCGCCGGTCGCACCTACGGAGGCCCGGACGCCACCCAGCGGGTGGACGCCCAGCCCGACGCGACCCAGCCGGTGACCTGGGGGGTCCGGCCCGACGCCACCCAGGCGGTCCCCTACGCGGCCGGGCCCGACGCCACCCAGCGGATGGGTGGCACCTACGGCGGCGGCCAGTGGTCGGTGCCGGGCACCGGGCAGTCGTGGACCTCGCCCGGCACCGTGCCCCGGGAGGGCGGGAGCCTGGGCGACCGGGTCCGCCGGATGGGTGCCGAACTGGTCCGCACGGTCAAGGGGTGGCCGCGCAACGTCCAGCTGGCGGCGGCCGGCGGCCTCGCCGTGGTGCTGCTGATCGTGGTGATCGTCGCCGTCAGCGGCGGTGACGACGAGCCCCCGACCGCCCCGCAGGCCCAGCCGACCGGCACGGCGCCCGCCGGGCCGGGAATCGAGATGCAGGAGCACGCGGCCCGGGGCGTCCAGGTGATGGTGCCGAAGGGCTGGAAGAAGGCGACGGGCGGCGTCTACATCGACTACGTCGACCCCGAGGACAGCGGCCGCAAGGTCCGGGTCCTCACCGAGAAGTTCGGCGGCGACAGCTCGATGCGGTGGGCCGAGATCGCCGCGAACGGGCTCAAGTCGGCGAAGAGCTGCGCCAAGCCGTACAGCCAGATCGAGATGACGGAGCAGGAGCTGGGCGGGAAGCCGGCCGCCGAGTTCGAGTACACCTGCGGCGAGGGTGACGCCATGCGGCACGGTGTGTGGCGCGGCGTGGTCAGCGACGGGAAGATCTACTCCTTCTACCTGACCGCGACCGACAGCCGCTTCGCCGAGAGTAAGCCGATCTTCGACGAGATGGTACGGACCTTCAAGCTCACCGACGCCAGCTGAGCAGGGCTCCGGCGACAGTGGCGTGATCGGCTGAGCCGGAGGGAAGTGTCGGCGGTGCGCCGCCGGCGTGCTATCAAGAGGCATGCCGGCGGACACCACTGACATCGATGACATTCGCGAGCAAGCCCGGCGCTGGCTCGACGACGACCCGGACCCGGCGAGCCGGACGGAGCTGCAGGCGGTCCTCGACCGGTTGCCGGAGAGCGCCCCGGACCTCGCCGACCGGTTCGCCGGTCCACTGACCTTCGGCACCGCCGGCCTGCGGGGACCGCTACGGGCCGGGCCGAACGGGATGAACCTCGCGGTGGTCACCCAGGCCGCCGCCGGGCTGGTCGGCTGGCTCGCCGCCCAGGGCGGCACCGGTCCGCTGGTGATCGGGTACGACGCCCGGCACGGCTCCCGCGAGTTCGCCGAGCGCACCGCTCAGGTCGCCACCGGGGCGGGACGTGCCGCGCTGCTGCTGCCCCGCCCGCTGCCGACCCCCGTGCTCGCGTACGCGGTGCGCCGGCTCGACGCGGTGGCCGGGGTGATGGTCACCGCCAGTCACAACCCGCCGCAGGACAACGGCTACAAGGTCTACCTCGGTGCCCAGCTGGGCGGGACGCTCGGTGCCGGAGCGCAGATCGTGCCGCCCGCCGACGCCGGGATCGAGGCCGCCATCCGGGCCGTCGGCCCACTTGCCGAGGTGCCGCTCGGCCCGCCCGGTCAGGTGCTCGGTGACGACCTGGTCGCCTCCTACGTGCAGCAGGTCGCGTCGGTGATCGCGCCGGACGGATCCCGGGAACTCGCCGTGGCGTACACCCCGCTGCACGGGGTGGGCGCGGCCGTCCTCACCGCGGCCTTCGCCCGGGCCGGCTTCCCGGTGCCGGGGATCGTGCCGGAGCAGGCCGAACCGGACCCGGCCTTCCCCACCGTCTCCTTCCCCAACCCGGAGGAGCCGGGCGCGGTGGACCTGCTGGTAGCGCTGGCGAACGCCACCGACGCGGACCTCGCCATCGCGAACGACCCGGACGCGGACCGCTGCGCGGTGGCGGTACGCGACGGCGGATCCGGCTGGCGGATGCTCCGGGGTGACGAGGTGGGTGTGCTGCTCGCCGACCACCTGATGCGTCGCGGGGTCAAGGGGCTTTACGCCACCACGATCGTGTCGTCGTCACTGCTGCGGGCGATGTGCGCCGCACGTGGCCTGCCGTACGACGAGACGCTGACCGGGTTCAAGTGGATCGTCCGGGCGGGCGGCGGGACGGAGCCGCTGGTCTTCGGGTACGAGGAGGCGCTCGGCTACTGTGTCGCGCCGGAGCTCGTCCGCGACAAGGACGGGATCAGCGCCGCGCTGACCGTCGCCGAACTGGCTGCCGGGCTGAAGGCGCAGGGGCGCTCCCTCACCGATCGGCTCGACGAGCTGGCCGCCGAGTTCGGGGTGCACCACACCGACCAGCTCTCGGTGCGGGTGGACGATCTGCGGCAGATCGCCGATGCGATGGCCCGGATCCGGGCGGCGACGCCGACCGCTCTGCTCGGGCAGCCGGTCGAGGCGGCCGAGGACCTGCTCCCCGAGGCGGACGTCGTGATCCTGCGTACCGCCGCCGCCCGGGTGGTGATCCGCCCGTCCGGCACCGAGCCGAAGCTGAAGGCGTACCTGGAGGTGGTGGAGCCGGTCGCGGGCGGCGACGTCGCCGCGGCCCGCACCCGCGCGCAGCAGGCCATCACCCGCCTGCGCACCGAGATCGCCACCGCCCTCGACCTCTAACCCCACCCCATCCCCTACCCC
>NZ_SMKG01000085.1 GCF_004348525.1 Micromonospora sp. 15K316
GGTGTGGGCTCGGCCGGCCCGGCGAACGGGTCGGCGCTCGGCCGCGGCGACGGTGGCGTCGTGGCGCTGGAGGCGCGGACGGCGAGGTTGGGCTGCACCTGCTCGCGCCGCGGCGGCAGGGCCGGGTCGGCGATGCGTTGCAGCAGCAGCTCGGCGGCCCGACGCCCCCGTTCGGCCGAACCGAGCGAGACGCTGGAGAGCTGGGGGAACATCATCTGGGCCAGTTCGGTGTCGTCCATGCCGACCAGCGCGACGTCCTGGGGCACCCGGCGGCCGGTGGCCAGTAGCGCGTGCAGCGCGCCGACGGCGATGAGGTCGTTGGCGCAGATCAGCGCGTCCGGCGCGGCCCGGGCGAGCAGCCGCACGGCGGCGGCGCGGCCGGCCGCGTACTGGAAGTCGCCCACCTCGACGAGGTCCTCGTCGAGCTCGATGCCGTGCCGGGCGAGTGCGGTGCGGAAGCCGGCGTCCCGGGCGGCGCCCGGGACGGTGTCGAGCGGCCCGTTCACGAAGCCGACCCGGCGGCGACCGGTGGCGAGCAGGTGGTCCACGGCGAGCGCGACGCCGTGCCGGGAGTCGGTGCGTACGTTGTCGATCGGGGCGTCCGCACCGAGCTGGCCGACGACCACCACCGGCACCGGGCTGGCGACCAGTGCGCCGAGGTGGTCGTCGGTCACCCGGATCGGCGAGATGATCATCCCGTCGACATAGCGGTTGGCGAGCCGGCGCAGCAGAGTCGTCTCGTTGTCGATCCGCCCGCCGGTGGCGTGCACCACCAGTTGCCGGCCGGACGAGGCGACCACCGCCTCGATGGCCCGCATCATCGCCACGTAGACCGGGTTGCCGATGTCCTCGACGGCGAGCGCGATCAGGCCGGTGCGCTGGGACTGGAGTGAGCGGGCGATGGCGTTCGGTACGTACCCCACCTCGGCGGCCGCGGCGCGCACCTTGCGGACGGTCTCCGGGCTGCCGCCGACGCCGTTGAGGACGCGGGAGGCGGACGCGATGGAGACGCCGGCCCGGGCGGCCACGGTATGCACCGTCGGCCGGCCGTCCGCTGGCTCCTGTAAACGTTTACGACCCACGTACCGTACCTCCGCCCGATCGCTGTAAACGTTTCCGGGGAGTCTGCCCCCGGCTTCGCCGAGAGGTCAAGGGCTCGTTACGAAAACGTTTCCAATCGCTCTGACCAGCACCGTCGTCGATCCGGCCGGCAGGCACCAAAGCGCCGACGGTCCGACACTCCGGCGCAATTACGGTCAGCCCGACCGCTTTGCCGACGGGAACCACGCGCCCCACGCCAACGCACGCCCGGGCAGTCCATCGACCGGGTTCGGTGCGAGCGAGACGGACCGACCCCGGGGCGAACCGGCGGAGAGAACGGCCGAGACGAACCGATCACGAGCAGGAGCAGCCGGGAGAGACCCGGCGCGAGCAGGACCGGCCGAGAGAGATCGGCCGTGAGCGGGACCCGAGAAAGACCGGGCGCGAGCAGGACCGGCCGAGAGAGATCGGCCGTGAGCGGGACCCGAGAAAGACCGGGCGCGAGCAGGACCGGCCGAGGCGGACCGGTCCCGGGACCGAAACCGAGCGAGGCGGACCGGTCCCGGGACGGAAACCGAGCGAGGCGGACCGGGCGCGGGGCGAAGACGCCCGCGCGGCTCAGGAGCGGCGGTCGCGCTCCTGAGCGAGCCGCTCGTCGAGGCGGCCGAGTTCGTAGATCGCGTTCAGGTTCGTGGGGAGCCGGGTCACGTTCTCGGCGGTGTCGTCCGGCCCGGGCGGCACCGGCCCGACCCGGGCCGGTGCCGGAGTCGGAGCCGGCGGCGCGGCGGTGGGCGCGGGGCGCCGACGCACGAGCAGGACCACCGGCAACGCCAGGACGCCGATGGCGAAGAGCAGCGCGGCCCAGCGCAGCACCGGGTCGGTCCGCACGACGGTCGGCACGGCGAGACCGTCCGAGATGGACGGCGCCGCCTCCGGCGCACCGGCGGGCTGCGGCACGACGGTCACCACGACGTCGGGCCCGCCGTCACGACCGGGTCGCACCACGTGACCCGGCAGGCCGGCCGGGCGGCTCGTCGGCGCGCCGCTCGGTCCCAGCCCCGACGGAATGATCGGACCAGGCGTGGGGATCGAGGTGGCGGACGGGCCCGGCGTCGTCGGGGCCGCGGTCGGCCCGGCCGACGGCGGGTCGGTCGGCGGCGGGTCGGTCGGCGGCGGGTCGCCCGCGCCCAGCAGGCCGTCCACCAGGTCACCGAGGCCGCCCACCAGACCGCCGAGGAGACCATCGGGCGCCGACGGGGACGTCGACGGCTGCGGCGCGGGCGCCATCGCGAGAGTCAGGGCGAGCGCGGCCACCACACGCATGGGTTCACCTCGGGAGGGTTCGATATGGGAGGCACGCTACCGCACACTGCGGCTGGCCGGGATTCCCCCGTACGGTGACGCTCCCTCGACCGCTCTCCGACCGGAAGCGGGGGACGCCGTCGCGACGTCCCCCCATCGTCCGGAATGCACCGTCCGGTCAGGACGGCACGCCACCGACCTGGGTGTCGAACCAGAACCGGATCGCCGTCAGGTCGCCGTAAACGGATGGATCCGTCGCGCCGGTTGACCGCCCGGGTCACCCGACGACCGTTCCGCCACTGGTGCGGCTGACGCTGCCCACCCGTACGGGCGACGGGGTCGGGCAGTGCGCGGCGGTGACCGCCCGGTTGACCTTGGTCAGTGAGCCGGTGCAGCCGGAGCGGTAGACCACGAAGGGAGTAGTTCTCGCCGGCCGGCAGCCGCCGACCACGAGCGGCGCGATGCCGTCCGTCCCGCCCCAGGTCTAGGTGGTCGCGGCCGGCGCGGAGAGGCCGGCGGCGAAGAGTTCGACCAGTGGTCGCCAGCTGAACGTGGTCCGCGTACCGGTGCCGCTCGCACCCGCACGCCGATTCGGGCACGACCCGACCGGGGACGGATCTGCGAAGCCGCTGCGCGGCCCGGATCCCGCCGTTAGCGTCGGACGCGAAGGCAATTCGCGAGGGGCGGGACGGCCAGCGCCGGCAGCCGAACGCGGGCGCGTCGGGGACCTGATGGCGACCGCCGGCGGTTGCGCGAGCACGACCGTCCTGACGCGCCGAGCCGGTACCGAGTCCGCACGGAAGGCTTCGCCATGCCCGGAACGACCTCGACCAGCCCTGGCGCGCCCGACGCCGAGGCGGAGACCGGCGGGCACCCGCAGCGCTGGGCGGCGCTCGCCGTCATCGCCATCGCCCAACTGATGGTGGTGCTCGACGCCACCATCGTGAACATCGCGCTCCCCCACGCCCAGGCCGACCTCGGCATCAGCGACGCCAACCGGCAGTGGGTGGTGACCGCGTACACGCTGACCTTCGGTGGTCTGCTGCTGCTCGGCGGCCGGATCGCCGACTACTGGGGTCGCAAGCGGGCCTTCGTGGTCGGGACGGTGGGCTTCGCGCTCGCCTCCGCCATCGGCGGTCTCGCCGGCGACGGGGCCATGCTGTTCGGCGCCCGCGCCCTGCAGGGCGCCTTCGGCGCGCTGCTCGCGCCGGCCTCGCTGGCGCTGCTCACCGTCCTCTTCACCGAGACCCGGGAACGCGCCAAGGCGTTCGCCGTCTACGGCGCGATCGCCGGTGGCGGCTCCGCCGTCGGCCTCCTGCTCGGCGGGGTGCTCACGGAGTACGCCAGCTGGCGCTGGTGCCTGCTGGTCAACATCCCGGTCGCCGCGGTGGCGCTGGTCGCCGCGCTTCCGCTGGTGCCGGAGAGCCGGGCGCACGGCGACACCCGGTACGACGTACCGGGCGCGCTGGTCGTCACCGCCGGCCTCGTGAGCCTGGTGTACGGCTTCACCCAGGCCGCCGAGGACGGCTGGACCGCCCCCGTGACGCTCACCTTCATCCTGGTCGGCGTGGCGCTGCTCGCCGTGTTCGTACTGATCGAGCTCCGCACCAGGAACCCCCTGCTGCCGATGCGGATCCTGCTGGACCGCAACCGCGGCGGCGCGTACCTGGCCTCCACGCTGATCGGCGCCGGCCTGTTCGGGGCGTTCCTGTTCCTGACCATCTACCTGCAGACGGTGCTCCGCTACACGCCGCTGGAGGCCGGCCTCGCCTCGCTTCCGGTCACCGCCGGCGTGCTGATCGCCGCGGGCGGCGCCAGCCAACTGCTGCCCCGCATCGGAGCCAAGCCGCTCATGCTCGGCGGCGCGGTGCTCGCGGCGGGTGGCATGGTGGCGCTCACCCAGGTGGACGTCGACACCTCCTTCGTCGCCCTCCTGCTGCCCGCCCAGATCGTCCTCGGCCTCGGACTCGGCTTCACCTTCGTGCCCCTGTCCAGCCTCGCCCTCTACGGGGTCCCGGAGCACGACGCGGGCGCGGCCAGCGCCACCCTCAACGCCACCCAACAGGTCGGCGGGTCGCTCGGCACCGCACTGCTCAACACGCTCTACACCAGCGCCGTCGCCGGCTACCTGGCGACCCGTACGCCGGATCCGGTCACCCAGGTCCGGGCGCTGCTGCACGGCTACGCGGTGGCGTTCGCCTGGGCTACCGGGCTGATCCTGCTCTCCGGCCTGACCACCCTGTTCCTGATCAGGGTGCGCCGGCAGGACGTGCCCACCGGCGGCCCGGCCCACCTGGGCTGAACCGGCCGACCGCACCGCCACCACCCCGCACCGTCACCCGATCGCGGCCGACCACGCACGTTGGGCTGCGGCGCGTGCGGATGCGTCCGATTCTTGACCTGGCCGGCGCGGCGCCCAGGTTCCACGCCGGAGGCACGAACGGCGATGGCGGGCGAGGAGGTCGCGTGGCGACGTACGAGTACCGGTGTCCGCGTGACGGTGACTTCGAGGTGCGCCTCCCCCTCGGCGAGGCCGGAGCGACGCTCAGCTGCCCCGCCTGTCAGGGGCGGGCCGCCCGGGTCTGGTCCGCGCCCGGGCTGGCCCGGACGCCTCGCGCGCTCGGTGCCGCCCTCGACGGAGCGGCGAGGAGCGCGGAGACGCCGGAGGTCGTGTCGCGCATTCCCGGAGGGCGACCCGCTGTGGCCGCGCCGGCTCATCCGGCTCGGGCGCGACTGCCCCGGTTGTGACAGCACCGGCGGCACCCGCAGCCACGGGAGCCCGCCGACCAGACCGAAGATCACCACCGCGGCGGACGGTGTGACGAAGGGAAGCGGCAGATGCCCGAGGTCATCTTTGCCTTGGACTCGACGAAACGGTTCACGGAGCAGGAGAAGATCGGACACAACCGGTGGCACCCCGACATCCCGCCCGTGGCCACCGTCAAGCCGGGCGCGACGTTCCGGGTGCACTGCCGGGAGTGGTTCGACGGCGAGATCCACAACGACGACTCCGCGGACGACGTCCGCGACGCGCCGCTCTCCATCGTGCACGCGCTGAGCGGCCCGTTCGCCGTGCAGGGCGCCGAGCCCGGTGACCTGCTGATGGTCGACATCCTCGACGTCGGCCCGATTCCGCAGGAGGATTCCGGTCCGCTCGCCGGCCAGGGCTGGGGCTACACGGGCATCTTCGCCAGGCAGAACGGCGGCGGCTTCCTCACCGACCAGTTCCCCGACGCGTACAAGGCGATCTGGGACTTCACCGGGCAGCGGGCCACGTCGCGGCACATCCCCGGCGTCTCCTTCACCGGCATGGTCCACCCCGGCCTGATGGGCACGGCCCCCTCCGCGGATCTCCTCGGCAGGTGGAACCGGCGGGAGCAGGCGCTGGCCGAGACCGACCCGGACCGGGTGCCGCCGCTGGCGCTGCCGCCGCTGCCGCAGGACGCGGTGCTCGGTTCGCTGAGCGGCTCCGATTACGAACGGGCCGCCGCGTCGGCGGCGCGGACCGCCCCGCCGCGGGAGAACGGCGGGAACCAGGACATCAAGAACCTCACCAAGGGATCCCGGATCTTCTATCCGGTCTACGTGCCCGGCGCCAACCTCTCCGTGGGGGATCTGCACTTCTCCCAGGGCGACGGGGAGATCACGTTCTGCGGCGCGATCGAGATGGGTGGCTTCATCGACCTGCACGTCGACCTGATCAAGGACGGGATGCGGACGTACGGGGTGTCGGAGAACGCGATCTTCCTGCCCGGCAACAACAACCCGCAGTACAGCCAGTGGCTCGCCTTCTCCGGCATCTCGGTGACGCTGGACGGGGAGCAGCGCTACCTCGACTCACAACTGGCGTTCCAACGCGCCTGCCTGCACGCGATCGACTACCTCACGAAGTTCGGGTACAGCCCCGAGCAGGCGTACCTGATCCTGGGTGCGGCACCCATCGAGGGCCGCTTCTCCGGGGTGGTGGACATCCCGAACTCCTGCGCGACCGTCTACCTCCCCACCGAGATCTTCGACGTCGACGTCCGCCCGTCGGCGGCCGGCCCGACCCGGGTCACGCAGGGGGCCACGGCGCCGAAGTCGACCTTCTGACCGCCTCGACGTCGGGTCGATCAAGACCGGCTGGGACACGCCGTCGGCCAGGACACACCGCGAGGGGGCGGGCTGGAGCCCGCTGCCGCCGGGTGCCAGACTGCGAGCTCGGGCGGCCCGGTGGGGCGTGCGGTTCAGCAGCGACCGACGACCGGAGCCGTGGACGGGGAGGGAAGGCGTCGTGGGTGACCAATTCGATTCCGGTGCGGAGCCGGCGGACGTGACCGCACCGGTCAACCCCGCCGTACCGCCGAGCGGCACCGGCTGCCTGGAGTGCGACGCCTCCGGTGGGTGGTGGTTCCACCTGCGCCGCTGCGCGGCCTGCGGCCACATCGGCTGCTGCGACTCCTCGCCGAGCCAGCACGCGACCGCGCACGCCGCCGCGACCGGCCACCCCGTCATCCAGAGCTTCGAGCCCGGCGAGTCGTGGTTCTGGGACTACTCCAACGACCAGTTCCTGGAGGGCGGGCCGGAGCTGGCCGAGCCGCAGTCGCACCCGCTCGACCAGCCGGCGCCCGGTCCGCGCGGCCGGGTACCGGCGGACTGGAAGACCCACCTGCACTGAGCCACCCGCTAGGACGGCCACCGGCGCCCTGGCCGGGACACCCCGGGAAGCCCGGATCACGCGGCTCCACGCCCATCGGCGTGGAGCCGCTCTCGGCATGACGGCGATCACCCTCGACCCGACGGCAAGCGGACCAGGTAGTCCGGTACCGTCGTCGACAGCAACCGGACTAGGTGGTCCGGTAAGAGTCGCCGGACGAAAGAAGCTTCGAGTGGCAGACCAGGTGCGCCTCAGCGACGCCCTCAACGAACTGGCCCTCGCGCCCACCCGCGCGTTGGACGACGCCCTGGACGCGTACTACGCGCCGGACTACACCCATCGCAGCGACGGCAAGACGCTCGATCGCGCCGAGTTCACCCAGCTCGTCGCCGGGATGCGGGACCGGGTGGTCAGCGGCACGGTGACGGTGCTCGACGAGATCCGGCACGGCACCACCTACGCCGAACGGCACGTCTACGAGATCACGATGACGGACGGCACCACCGCCCGGCGGGAGATCTCCGTCTTCGGCTCCTTCGCGGAGGACGGCCGGTTCCGGCACCTCAGCGAGACGGGATTCGACCTGGCGCCGGACGAGACCACCCCGACCGCCTGAACAGATCGGAGACCGACGTGCCCCGCCTCACCGACCCCGACCCGAAGCGCCACCCCGACGACCTGCGCGATTTCCTGTCGACCCTCCCGCCGGATCCGCTGGTCAAGATGCTGAGCCACTCGGCCGGCACGGTGAAGCCGTTCATCCAGTTCGCGAGGACGCTCTTCACCCAGCTGGAGCTGCCGGACCGCTCGCGGGAGCTGGTGATCCTGACGGTGGCCGAGCACACCGACTGCGAGTTCGAGGCGGCCCAGCATCAGCCGATGGCGGCGGCTGCCGGCGTGCCGGAACGGGTACGGGAGATCATCGCGGCGCGGGAGATCGACAGCGGCGAGCTCACGCCGTACGACCGGGCACTGATCCGGTTCACCGCCGAGGTGGTGCGGCACCCGCGCGTCCCGGACGAGCTCTTCGCCGAGGTACGGCAGTTCCTCAGCGAGCGGGAGATCGTCGAGGTGCTCCAGGTGATCGGTTACTACTGGGCGTTCGGCCGGGTCTGCACGGTGCTCGACGTCGAGCTCACCAAGGTGTACTCGGACGACACGGTGCTGTCCGACGACTCCGCCGCCTGACGTCGCCCCCACCCGTGACCACCACCGCCCAGGCAGACTGAGCCTCATGACCGCGCCCGACCGCAGCCCGGAACCGACCGGGGCGGAGCCGTCCCATCGACGCCTCGACGCGCGCCGCAATCACGAGAAGGTCATCGCGGCCGCCCGGGAACTCTTCGGCGAACACGGACTACAGGTCACCGTGCCCCAGGTCGCGGAGCGGGCCGGAGTCGGCCGAGCCACCGTCTACCGCAGCTACCCCAGCAAGGACGATCTGATCCTCACGCTCGCCCGGGAACAGCTCCGAGTCCTGGAGCACCGCACGCTCACCGCCCTCGACGACACCGACGTCCGTCAGGCACTGCGTGACTACGTACCCGACCTGTTCGAACGCCTTGCCCAGGACCGGGTGCTCGCCACGGTCTTCTTCGAGGCCCGGCTCGCCCCGGCGAGCCATCTGCTGGACCTGGTCGGCCGGCTGTTCGAAGCGGCCAAGCCGTCGGGCCGGATCCGTGCGGACGCCGACCAACTCGACGTACGAGTCGTGCTCTGCGGAACGATCCGGCAACTCATCATGCTCGACCAGTGGGATCCCGCGCTGTGGCGCCGCTACGGCGAGATGGTGCTCAACGCGTTCCGCGCCTGACCACGGTGCCGGCGGCGGCCCCACGGCCGCCGCCGGCAACTCAACCCTTCACGCAGACCACCTGCTTGAGGTGCGCGACCACCTCGACCAGGTCCTCCTGCCGCGCCATCACCTCGGTGATGTCCTTGTACGCGCCGGGAATCTCGTCCACCACCCCGGCGTCCTTGCGGCACTCCACGCCCGCCGTCTGCGCCGCCAGGTCGTCGGTGTCGAAGGTGCGCTTCGCCTGCGCCCGCGACATCCGCCGCCCCGCCCCGTGCGACGCCGAGCAGTAGGCGTCCGGGTTGCCCTTGCCCCGCACGATGTACGACCCGGTGCCCATCGACCCCGGGATGATGCCCAGGTCCCCCCGGCCGGCCCGGATCGCGCCCTTGCGGGTCACCAGCACGTCCACCCCGCCGTAGCTCTCCTCCGCCACGTAGTTGTGGTGGCAGGAGATCGCCTCGTCGTAGCGCACCTGCGGGAACCGGTCCCGGACCACGTTGCAGAGCACCGCCAGCATCACGGCACGGTTGCGCCGCGCGTACTCCTGCGCCCAGAACAGGTCCCGGCGGTACGCCTCCATCTCCGGCGTGCCGGCGAGGAAGACCGCGAGGTCCCGGTCCGGCAGGTCGGCGTTGTGCGGCAGCCGGCGGGCGACCCCGATGTGCCGCTCGGCCAGCTCCTTGCCGATGTTGCGCGACCCGGAGTGCAGCATCAGCCACACCCGCCCCTCGTCGGCGCCGCCCTGCTCGAGGCAGACCTCGATGAAGTGGTTGCCGCCGCCGAGCGTGCCGAGCTGCCGCTGCGCGCGTACCTCCAGCTGCGCCACCCGACGGTCGAGATCCGCGAACCGCCGCCAGAAGCCGTCCCAGCCGCCCTGCTCCAGGCCGCGTACCCGCCGCGGGTCGACGGCCTTCTCCCGCTGCGCGAAGCCGACCGGGATGACCGCCTCGATCGCCGAACGCAGCCCCGCCAGGTCGTCCGGCAGATCGGCTGCGGTGAGCGAGGTACGCACCGCCGACATACCGCAGCCGATGTCCACGCCGACCGCCGCCGGCGAGACGGCCTGCCGCATCGCGATCACCGAGCCGACCGTGGCGCCCTTGCCGAAGTGGACGTCCGGCATCACCGCGACGCCCTCCACCCAGGGCAGTGCCCCTTTGTTGCGCAACTGCTTCGCCGCCTGCGGCTCGATGCCGTACGGGTCGGTCCAGACCCGTACCGGCGCGCGGGTACCGGCCAGCGGGGTGAAACCCATAGTCGTCTCCTCGTCTCGTGCTCGACTCGTGTCGGAGCGGCTGGCCGGAATCGAACCGGCGACCTTCACCATGGCGAGGTGACGCGCTGCCAGGCTGCGCTACAACCGCGATACCGTCCGGCGCCGCGCGCCGGCACGTAGGCCGTACGGGATTCGAACCCGTGACCTCCCGGGTGAGAACCGGGTGAGCTTCCGCTGCTCCAACGGCCCGTGCCCGGGCGGGTGACCCCCTCGACCCGCCCGGTGCCGGAGCCGCGGACGAAAAAACCGCCCGGACCCCGGCGGGGTGGGCGGCTGCGTGTGTACGCGGGCGCGTCAGTCGCGCCGCCGCCTTCCCCGACACCGGCCCCCCACGAACCGGCCCCGGCCCCGGGTCTCCTCGCCTGTGGCCGGCCACGCACCGCCCTGCGGCGTGGGCCGCACGGCTCGGGTGTTGATGCGTCGCGACACGGCGTACTCCCTGGCGTTCCGCTCGGTTGACCTTGCGGAAACGACGGTATGCGGACCCCGCGCGACCCGCAATCGGAATTACCGGCCACCGCTCGTCCACTCGGTGTGGCGGTCAGCGCCCACCGACGCCGCCGATCGCCTGAGGGATCCGGCCCGGTCCGCCGGTGGGCCGGTTCAGTCGACCGACGAGCGGGCCACCGGGGCGTCGAAGAAGGTGTCCGGATAGGGCTCGTCCTCGTACCTGTAGTGCCACCACTCGCCGGGGTAGTTGACGAACCCGGCGTCGCTCATTAACCGTTCGAGCAGCCTCCGGTTCTCCCGCGCGGTGCCACTGATTCCCGAGGCGGCCGTCCGCGCCCGCGGATCGAAGCAGTCGAAGCCGGTGCCCATGTCGATGCTGTTGTCGGGGAAACGCTGGGCGCGCGGCGCGGTGCACGACACCAGCGGTCGGCCGGGTACGAACGGCGGCTGGCTGGCGGCCGGCACCGCGACCAGCGTCAGGTCCATCGTGCTGCCCCGGCTGTGCGCGGTCGGCGCGCCGATGTACCCGTCGGCGAAGAGCCGGGACTTCGCCACGTGCGGGTAGAACTCGGCCTTCGTCTGCTGCTCGTCGGGGCGCTTGGACCACGCGACGAAGTCGTCCACGGCCGGCACCGGGCGGTAGCAGTCGTACACCTTGAGGCTGTGCCCGCCGGCCAGGGCGGCGTCCTGCACCCGGCGCAGTGCCTCCGCCGCCCGGCGGGTGAGCAGGCAGAGCGGCTCCCGGTAGCCGGTGATCGGACGGCCGACGAAGTTGTGCTCGGTGGCGTACCGGATGTCGGTGAGGATGCGCGGATCGACGTCGCCGAGGACCACGAAGCCGGGTAGCCGCGGCTGCCCGGTGGCGGACGCCGACGGCGTGCCGCCCGCCGGGCCGCTCGGCGACGGCTGCGGGACCGGTGGCGTCGGCGCGGGCCGGGGCTCCGGCCGCGAGCAACCGGCGAGCAGCGCACCGACCGTCAGCAGCGCCGCGCTGACTTGGGCCGCGCAGCGGAGCCGGCCGCCTCGCACCGCACCTGACCCGCCCACCCGTCCTGTCTATCAGCCGCCACCGGCCTCCGGTGCCGGGTCGGCGTCGGCCGCCAGGTGCGTGCCGAGGAATCGCAGCGCCGCCGCGTCGTCCTCGATCCCGCCCGCCTCGTGACCGTTGTAGCGCCACACGGAGAGCTCCGCCGGCCCGGCGTGCGCGTTGACGGCGGCGAACACCGTCGACGGCGGCACGATGTCGTCCATCAACGCCACCGAGTAGCGCGCCGGCAGGTGGCAGCGGCGGGCGAAGTTCACCCCGTCGACGTACGCCAGGGTCGTCAACACCCGCTCCTCGGCGTCCCGGTGGACGGCCAGGTAGTCACGCACCTCCCGGTACGGGCGGGTGTCGGTCACCACGATGGCGCGCGGAACGTCGCAGAGGAACGGCACCCCGGCGACGACCGCGCGCAGGTCGGGCACGAGCGCGCCGGCCGCGAGCGCCAGCGCGCCGCCCTGGCTGTGCCCGAGCGTCGCGACCCGCTGCGGGTCGACCGCCGGCAGGGTCCGGGCGGCGTCCACCGCCCGGACCGCGTCGGTGATCAGACGCCGGTAGTAGTACGTACGGGGCTCGGCGATGCCCCGGGTCATCACCCCGGGCGCCTCCGGGCCCGCCACGGCGGGGTCGGGGGTGTCACCCCGGCTCCACCCCGAGCCCTGCCCGCGGGTGTCCATCTGCAGGTGCGCGTACCCGGCCGCGGCCCAGAGCAGGTTCGCCAGCGGGTGACCCCGCCCGCCGCCGTACCCGGCGTACTGCACGACGGCCGGCAGAGGCGCCCCGGCGCCGATCGGCACCCGCAACCAGGCCCGGACGGGCTGGCCGGCGAAGCCGGGGAAGGTCACGTCGAAGACGTCGATGCCGGCCAGACCGGTCGGCACCGGCTCGACCCGGACGGCGGCGCCGGCCGACCGGGCCTCGGCCAGCGTCTCCGCCCAGAACCGGTCGAAGTCCTCCGGGTCCCGTACGCCGCTGCGGTGCGCGCGCAGCTGCTCCTCGGGCAGGTCGGTGTACACGCCCGGTCAGCCCTCGACCGGCGTGACCGTGATCTCCGGGTGCAGCCGCCTGGTGTGGTCGACGTACCGGACCGGTCCGCGCAGCTCGACCGGCGCGACCAGTCGGGCGTCGGTGCTCGACGCGGCCAGCCGTAGCTCCAGCTCGCCCGGCTCGACGATCCGCCGCCCGTCCTTTCCGGTGAACGAGAACAGGTCGGCCGGCACGGTCAGCTCGACGCGGCACGCGGCCCCCGGGTCGAGTCGTACCCGCTCGTAGCCGATCAGCCGTTGCACCGGCTGCACCACCGAGGCGACCGGGTCGTGCGCGTACAACTGCACGACCTCGCTGCCCCACCGGTCACCGGCGTTGCGCACCGTGAAGCTCAGCCGGAACTCGCCGTGGGTCTGCGCCACCCTCCGTTCGAGGGTGAGGTCGGACCAGTCGAATCGGGTGTAGCTGAGCCCGTGTCCGAACCCGTACGCCGGGGTCGGGTCGATGTTGGAGACGTCGCTGACCTGACCGAGCCGCGCGGTGAGGTACGTCCCGGGTTGCCCACCCGGCCGGCGCGGCACACCGATCGGCAGCCGCCCCTGCGGTTCGACCCGGCCGCCGAGCACCCCGGCGATCGCCGCCATGCCCTCCTCGCCCGGGAAGAAGGACTGCACGATGGCGGCGGCCTCGTCGACCGCGCGGCCGAGCGCGTACGGGCGACCGGCGATCATCGCGACCACCACCGGCGTCCCGGTGTCGAGCAGCGTGTCGAGCAGTTGCTGCTGCACACCCGGCAGGGCCAGCGACTCGGCGTCGCAACCCTCGCCGCTGGTGCCCCGGCCGAAGAGCCCGGCCCGGTCGCCGAGCGCGGCGATCACCACGTCCGCGCCCCGGGCCGCCTCGACGGCCGCCGCGAAGCCGTCGGTCTCCGACCCGTCGACGCTGGCGCCGGCCTCCACCAGCACCTCGGTGGCCGGGAACTCGGCGCGCAGCGCCGCGACCAGCGTGGGCAGTTCGATCCCGAGCGGCACCTGCGGGTGCTTGGCGCCGACGTGCAGCGGGAAGGAGTAGCAGCCGAGCACCGCGGTCGGGTTCTCCGCCTGCGGCCCGATCACCGCGATCCGCCCGGGCGTGGCCAGCGGCAGGAGACCCTCATTGCGCAGCAGGACGACGGCCTCCTCGGCCACCTGCCGGGCGAGTGCCCGGTTGGCCGGCGGGTCCAGGTCGACACGGCCACGGAGCGTCTCCGGGTCGCTGAGGTCGACGCCGTCGAGCGCCGGCGGTACCGGACTCCAGCCGGCGTCTAGGAGCCCGAGCTGGGCCTTCTGCAACAGCACCCGGCGCACCGCCCGGTCGATCAGCTCCTCGGGCACGTCGCCGGTGGCGAGCGCCGCGCGCAGCGGCTCACCGAACGTCTTCACGGTGGGCAGCTCGACGTCCACCCCGGCGGCGAGGGCGGCGCCGGCGGCCTCGCCCCAGCTGCCGGCCACCCCGTGCAGGGCGTGCAGGAACGCGATGCCGAAGTAGTCGGCGACCACGGTGCCGGTGAAGCCCCAGGTCTCCCGGAGCAGACCGGTGAGCAGCTGCTCGTCGGCGGCCGAGGGAATCCCGTCGGTGTCGGTGTAGGCGTGCATCACCGAGCGGACGCCGCTCTCGCGTACCGCCATCTCGAACGGCGGCAGCATGACGTCGGCGCGTTCGCGCGGGCCCATGCCGACCGGGGCGTGGTTGCGCCCGGCGCGGGAGGCGGAGTAGCCCACGAAGTGCTTCAGGGTGGCGACCACCCCCGCCGACTCCAGCCCCTGGATGTACGCGGTGGCGACCGTACCCACCAGGTAGGGGTCCTCTCCGACGGTCTCCTCGACCCGCCCCCAGCGGGCGTCGCGGACGACGTCGAGCACCGGCGCGAGCCCTTGGTGCACGCCGAGACGACGCATGTCGTCGCCGATGGCCGCGGCCATCCGCCGGATCAGCACCGGGTCGAAGGTGGCTCCCCAGGAGAGCGGCACCGGGTACGCGGTGGCCCCCCAGGTGGCGAAGCCGGCCAGGCACTCCTCGTGCGCGAGGGCCGGGATGCCGAACCGGTTCGTCTCGACGATGCGCTGCTGGGTCCGCACCAGCGAGAGCGCGCCCAGCGCCGGGTCCACCGGAGCGGTGCCGAACGGCCGGGTCAGCTGACCGAGGCCGGCCGGCAGCAGCGCGTCGAGGTCGACCGGCTCCTCCATCTCGTGCTGGTACGGGGCGACCTCACCGCCGTCGGCGGAGGCCCCCACCCAGACTCCGTAGAGCTGGGCGATCTTCTCGTGCAGGGTCATCTCGCCGACCAGGGCGTCGACCCGGGTGGGCAGGTCGTAGGTGCTGTCGTTCCAGATGGCGGTGCCTGGTTTGATGTCCACGGTCACGTTGTCGGTCACTTTCCTCCGACGCCCATCAACCCGGGCAACGCCCGATGGGCATACAGGTAAACGGTCATACTGCGTCTCCCCTCCTGCGGCTCGCAGGGCTGCTGTTCAGCCCTTGACCGCACCCTGCAGGCCGCCGACGATCTGCTTCTCGGCGAAGGTGAAGAAGAGAAGTGCCGGCAACATCGCCAGCGACGTGAAGGCGAGGATTCCGGCCGTGTCGGAGGTGTACTGGCTCGAGAAGTTCTGCACGCCCAGCGGCAGGGTGTGCAGGTCGACGTCGCCGAGGACGAGCAGCGGCAGGAGGAACGCGTTCCAGCTGGCCACGAACGCGAGGACCCCGACGGTGACGAGCGCGGGACGCGACAGCGGCAGCAGGATGCGCCAGAGGAAACCCAACCGGCCGGCACCGTCGATCGCGGCGGCGTCCTCCAGTTCGCGGGGGATGGCGGAGAGGAAGGGACGCAGGATGACGATCGTGAGGGGCAGTGAGAAGGCGATCTGCGGGAGGATCACCGCGTAGTAGGAGTTGATGAGGGTCAGGTCGCGCAGCATCAGGTACAGCGGCAGGATCGCCGCGCCGGAGGGGAAGAGCAGGCCGAGGGTGAAGAAGGTGTAGAGACCCTCACGCCCGCGGAAGGTGTATCGGGCGAGCACGAACGCCGCGCAGACGCCGAGCACCACGACGCCGACAGTGGTGCCCAGCGCGATCACCGCGCTGTTGAGCGCTTGTTTCCAGAAGTCGCTCTGCGTCAGCACTCTGACGTAGTTGTCCCAGACCCACGGGTCGGGCAGGCCGGCCGGGTCCGCGATGATCTGCGGGGTGGTGCGGAAGCCGCCGATGATCACGTAGACCACCGGGGCGATCGACACGGCCGCGACCGCGAGGGCCAGCGCGTAGGTGAGGGGGGTGCTCCACGCCACCGGGCGTCGGGTCACGGACGGGTACGGGTCAGCGGCCACTGTCAGTTCACCCTTCCGGTGACGGCGCCCTCGATGTCACGGCGGAGCAGGAAACGCTGGAACAGCAGCGCCGCGACGAACGAGATGACGAACAGGATCACGGCCACCGCGTTGCCGTAGCCCCAGAGCCGAGCGAAGAAGCCGTTGTCCACCATGTACGTGGCCATGGTGGCCGAGGCGCCGAGCGACCGCACCGCCGGCACCGAGGTCACCCAGATGACCTCGAAGGCCTGCAACGAACCGATCATCGAGAGGAACATCCAGATCCGGATCGTCGGCCCCAGCAGCGGGAGCATGACGTGACGCTGGGTCTGCCACCAGCTCGCGCCGTCGATCGCGGCCGCCTCGGTCAGCTCCTGCGGTACGTTCGACAGGCCGGCCAGCAGCAGGATGATGGCGAAGCCGACGTACTTCCAGGTGAGGACGAACAGCATCGTCCAGATGACCACGTCGAGGTCGGCGAGCCACGCCCGCACCAGGCTGCCCAGGCCCAGCGACCGCAGCAGCGCGTCGACCGTCCCGTTGTCGGTCAGGAGCAGCTTCCACATGATGCCGGCGGTGACTTCGGCGAGCACGTAGGGCACGAAGACGAGCAGGCGGAACACGGCGCGTCCACGGAAACGCCGGTTCAGCAGCAGGGCCACGGCCAGCGCGATGGGGCCCTGGACGACCAGCGATCCGACCACGATGATGGCGTTGTTGCGCAGCGCGTCGAGGAAGATCGGGTCCTGGAAGGCGAGCACGTAGTTGTCGAATCCGACGTAGTCGGTCGGCGGCCCGATCCCTCGCCAGCGGAAGAGGCTGTAGTAGACCGCGAACCCCATCGGGACCAGCACGAACATCACGTAGACGATGACCGCGGGCAGGGTGAGCCCGATGATCTCGTACCACTTGCGCCGGGTCTGCGCGGCCCGAAGGGACGAGTGCCGGTTCGGCCGGAGGCCCGCCGGCGGCGCGTCGGCACCGCCGGCGGGGCTCAGGGTCGGGTTGGTGGAGGTCACTTCTTCGCGGCCGCCTTCATCGCGTCGACGACCTGCTCGGCGGTCCCGTTGCCGGCGAACATCGCGACGATGGCGTCGTTCATCGCGTTCCCGACGGTGCTGCCGAAGGCCGTGTCCAGCCAGAGCTGCACGTAGGTCGCGTTGGAGGTGGCGTCCAGGATGGACTTCAGGGCCGGGTCGGTGACGCCGGCTCCGGCGGCCTTGCTGACGGGCAGACCGGTGCCGGTCTCGGCGTATCCCTTCTGCACCT
The DNA here is from genome assembly GCF_004348525.1 of Micromonospora sp. 15K316. Classification (GTDB taxonomy): domain Bacteria; phylum Actinomycetota; class Actinomycetes; order Mycobacteriales; family Micromonosporaceae; genus Micromonospora. Next base: position 17,149 of record NZ_SMKG01000085.1, read on the forward strand.
CCGGGCTCACGAGGTATCTGAGGAACTCGACGCACTCGGCCGGGGCCTGCTTGGCGCAGGCGAATCCGTCACCGCCGCCGAGGGCCGCCTTCGGGTCGCCGGCGGAACCGGAGATCGCCGGTACGGGGAACCAGCCGATGAACTTGCCGAGCGCCTCCCGGTCCTCGGCGACGGTGTCGAGGGTGCCCCGGTTCCAGTCGCCCATGAGTTCCATCGCGGCCTTGCCGTTGGCCAGCAGGCCGTTGGCGCTCGTCGCGTCGTTCTGCCCAGGGGTGGCGATGTAGTTCGGCTGGAACGGGTTGGTGCCGATGAAGGTCTTGAGGTCCTGGCCGGCCTTGACGAAGCAGGGGTCGTCGAAGACGAGCTCGGCGGAGGCCTTCTTGAGGGTGTCGACCGAGCAGGCGCGCAGCGCGAAGTTGTACCACCAGTGGGCGGCGGGCCACTTGTCACCGGCGCCCAGGGCGATCGGGATGACGTTGATGGCCTTGAGCTTGGTGACCGCGTCGTTGAGTTCGTCGAAGGTGGTCGGAGGCGCGGCGATGCCCGCCTTCGCGAACATCTCCTTGTTGTACCAGACGCCTTCGATGCCCATGCGGTACGGCAGACCGTACTGCTTGCCGTTCACCTTCCAGATCTCGGCGGCGCTACCGATCTCGGCGATCTCCGTCTTGGCCTGCTCGCTCAGGTCCTTCAGGTAGTCGGCCTCCACCTGCTCACGCATCTCACCGCCACCCCACGCCTGGAAGACGTCCGGCGGGTCGTTGCTCAGCAGCGCGGCAGGCAGCCGGGTGCGCTGGAGCTGGTTGGTCTCGATCGCCTCGATCTGGACCTTGACGGTCGGGTGGAGCGCGGAGAAGTCCTTGGCGACCTTCTCCCAGTAGGTCTTCAGAGGCCCCTCCTGGGAGGCGTTGTGCCACCAGGTCAGAGTCACCGGGTTCTGGTAGAGCTCGCTCTCGGCGGGGGCTTCGCTGTCGCCGCCGTTACACCCGGCGACGAGCAGTGCGGTGGTAAGGAACAGCGCCAGGCCGGCGCCCGCGCGGTGCTTCATCGCCATCGACACGTCTCCTCGACTAGCAGTGGCGGGAATCAGGTGCGGCGAGTTTTACAGCCCCGTAACCGAGTGTCAACCGTTGTCGATAACGTTTTCGAAACCCCGATGAGACGTCCCCGTGGGCCCTCTATCATCGTCGGCGTGACCTTCCCGGAGCGTGTCAAGATGTCGGACGTGGCCCGAACGGCCGGCGTCTCGGTGGCTACCGTGTCGAAGGTCGTCAACAACCGATACGGCGTCGCCCAGGCGACCGTGGAGCGCGTACGGCAGGTCATCCACCAGCTCGGATACGAGGCCAGCCTGGGGGCCCAGAGCCTGCGCAGCCACCGCACGAACGTCCTGGGCATCCTGGTCGCCGAGTTCGAGCCGTTCTCGACAGAGCTGCTCAAGGGGGCCTCCAAGGAGGTCGGCGGCACCGGCTACCAGCTGCTGGCCTACTCCGGGGGCGACGGCGACGGGACGGCCATCGGCTGGGAACGGCGCTCGCTGGCCCGCCTCTCCGGGACCCTCATCGACGGGGCCGTCATCGTCACGCCGACCGTGGTCGAGACCAAGCAGGGCTTCCACGTGGTGGCCGTCGACCCGCACACCGGTCCCTCCGGCCTGCCCACCGTCGACTCCGACAATTTCGCCGGCGCCGTACTCGCGACCAACTACCTGCTGTCGCTCGGCCACCGCCGCATCGGGCACATCAGTGGACGCCCGGACCTGGAGTCGGCCCGCCTGCGCGAGGCGGGCTTCCGCAGGGCCATGGCCGACGCCGGAGTGCCGGTCGACGAGAGACTCGTGCGCGTCGGAGGGTTCCGGATCGAGAGCGCAGCCACCACGGCCGCCGAACTGCTCGCGCTCCCGCAGCGGCCGACCGCCGTCTTCGCCGGAAATGACCTCTCCGCGATCTCCACGGTGGATGTGGCGCGGAAGGTCGGCCTCACCGTGCCCGACGACCTGTCCGTCATCGGCTTCGACAACATCCCGGAGTCGGCGCTGGTCAACCCGCCGCTGACCACGATCGCGCAGCCCCTGCAACGCATGGGCGCCGAGGCACTGCGGCTGCTCATCGACCTGATCGGTGGCGTCGAACGCGACACGCACGTCCGGCTGCCCACCGAGCTGGTCGTCCGCGCGTCCTGCGCGCCGGCGCCCTCGCTCCCCCCACCGGTCCGGCCCTTCTCGCCCTAGCCGTCACGGTGGTGGCGCCGGCAGGACCCCGGCTCAGCCCGGCGGATGGACGCGGTTCAGGAAGTCCCGGGCCAGGGCCACCACCTCGTCCAGGTTCGTCTCCAACGCCCAGTGCCCGCCGTCGAGCAGATGCAGCTCGGCGTCGGGCAGGTCACGCAGGTACGCCCGCGCCGCGGCGGCCGGCATGTAGCCGTCGTGGGGTCCCCAGACGATCAGCGTGGGCGGCCGGCGCTCCCGCAGGTACGCCTGGATGGCCGGAAAATCGGCGAGCGTGTTGGCCTGATCGGTGAAGAGCCCGACGATGATCTCCGGACGCGGCGGCGTACGCAGCTGCGCCCAGGCGAGCGTCCACAGGTCGGGGCTGACCCGGTCGACCAGCCGCTCGGGCAGTTCCCCGACGAACTCGTCGCGGAACCCCTCCTCGCTGACGTTGCCGGCCAGCTCCGCGCGTCCCCGCGGCGTGGGGTCCGCCCAGTAGCGCCGCAGCGGCACGTACTTCGGGCCGAACTCGTCGAGGTAGACGTCCCCGTTCTGCACGATCAGCGCGGCCACCCGCTCCGGTGCCGACATGGCGAGCCGGAACCCGTGCTGCGAGCCGTAGTCGTGCAGGTAGATCGCGTACCGCCGCAGACCCAGGGTGTCCACGAAGCGACGCAGGAAGCGCCCGTAGCCGGCGAAGGTGTAGGCGAAGTCCGCCGGGTCGGGCGTGGCGCTGTAGCCGAAGCCCGGCAGGTCCGGCGCGACGAGCCGCCACCGGTCGCCCAGAGCGGTCATCAGGTTGCGGAACTGGAACGACGAGCAGGGATAGCCGTGCGGCAGCAGGACGACCGGGGCCCCCGCCGGCCCCGCCTCCCGGTAGAACACCTCGACGCCGTCCACGAGGACCCGCCGGTGCCGGACGTACGCCGCCATCCACACCCCCCTCGCACCCGCCAGGGTCATCCCCGCTCGGGCGCGGGTCATGCCGGCGGGAGACCCCGGCCCGGTCGTGCCGGGATCCCCCACCTCGGCAGGCGTCAGTGGTGGTGCCGTACGGCCTTGCGGATCTCCACCGGCAGGGCCGGGGCGCCGTCGACCGGGGCCGGGTCCTCCGCGGTCGGGGCGATCCCCCCGGCCGCGATCCGGTCGAGCGTGGCGAGCCCGGCCGCGTCCACCGAACCGAAGACCGTGTAGTTCGGCCGCAGCGCCGAGTCGGCGTACACCAGGAAGAACTGGCTCCCGTTGGTGTCCGGGCCGGCGTTGGCCATGGCGAGGGTGCCCCGCGCGTAGAGTCGCCGCTCGCCCGTCGGGTCGGTGGGCGCCGGCGGCAGATCGGTCGGCAGCTCGTCCCGGTAGCGGTAACCCGGCCCGCCCGAGCCGGTGCCGGACGGATCGCCGCACTGCAGGACGCTCAGCGTCGGGTACGCGGTCAGCCGGTGGCACGAGGTCCGGTCGTAGAAGCGGTGCCGGGTCAGGTGCAGGAAGCTCTGCACCGTGCACGGCGCCGCCGCCCGGTCCAAGGTCAACCCGATGGATCCGTGGTTGGTGCGGAGCGTCACCCGCACGCGACCCTTGTCCGGGGTACGGCGGGGGTCGGGCGGCAGCGGAACCGGCCGGACCGCCGGATCCTCCGGAGTCGCCGTGTAGCCGCAGGGACCGGGGGTGGTACGCGGGCCCCCCTGGGCGGCGGCCGGTACGACGCCGACGCCGGTCGCCGTGGCGGGCGCGGCCACCGCGGCGGTGGCGCCGGCGGCGACCAGCGCACCGGCGAGCAGCGCCACGCTGCCGAGACGCGGCAGCGTACGCCGCGCGCGACGCGGGGCGGGGACAGGCAGCGGTCGAGGTTCACGCGACACGGGCATCCTCCTGGACTCGTGGTGCCGGAGCGACCGGAGTCTATGGACATCCGTCGGCGGTTGTCGATGCGCGACCTGCTCCGGGCGCGTCGTCCGGACCGCTACCCGCTCCCGCGCCACCGGCATGGCAGCGTCCGCCGGCGCGCATCGCGAGCTGCTCGCCTCCGGCTCAGGCGCCGCCCCGACGCCCCGCACGGCGGCGCCACAGCAGGCCGGTCAGCAGGACCACGCTCGCCGTGGCGACGAGCGCCCCCACCGACCAGGAGCTCGATCTTCCACCGCCGACCGCGCCACTCGCGGCGGCCGGCCGCGCCTCGCCGGTGGCGGTGGTGGGAGTCGGGTCCGGCGTCGGCGTCGCGATCAGCTCCCCCGGCTCGACCAACCGCCCCACCGCGGCCGTCGCCGGCAGCGCGAAGCCCCAGTCCAGCAGCGCCGCGCCCTGCTCCCACCCGCGCCTCGGTTCAGATTCGGCGCCGAGCAGCGTGACGACCAGCCGCCGGCCACCCCGCTCGGCCGCCCCTACGTAGGTGTGCCGGGCCAGGTCGGTGTAGCCGGTCTTACCGCCCAACGCTCCCGGGTAGTCGAAGATGAGCCGGTTCTCGTTCTGGATCTGGAAGCCCTTGGTGTGCTGCGCCGGCTGAGCCGGGATCCGGGCCAGCTCGGTCAACGTGTACCGCCGGAAGGTCGGGTCGGCGAAGCACGCCCGGGCGATCAACGCCAGGTCGTACACGCTGGTGAACTGCCCGCGCCCGTCCAGTCCGGAGGGGGTGACCGCGTGCGTCTGGAGCGCGCCGAGCCGGTGCGCGTACTCGTTCATCTCGCGTACCCCGCCGGCCGCGCCGTCGGCGCCCCCGCCGAGCCGCGCCAGCACGTTGGCCGCGTCGTTGCCCGAGTTCAGCAGCAGCCCGAGCCAGACCGTCTCGACGGTGTACCGCCCGCCCTCGACCAGGCCGACCGCGGAGGAGCCCGGCTCGAAGTCCATGTCCTCGTCGGTGACCGTGACGACCTGCTTCGGGTCCAGCCGGGGCAGCATCGTCGCGGCGAGAAGGAGCTTCTGCACACTCGCCGGTGGACCGTGCTCGTGCGGACCACAGCCGCCCAGCACCTGACCGGTGTCCAGGTCGGCCACGAGCCACGAGGTGGCGGTGACCCGGGGTGGCGTGGGCGCCCCCGGCGGCACGATCAGCCCGGCGGTGGCCAGCGCCGTACCCCCGACGGCACGGTCGCGCGCACCGGCCGGCGGCGGGGACGGGCGCGCGGGCCGGGAAGGCGCCGGAACGGCCGCCCGCGGGCACGGCACGGCCGCTGCGACGCCCGCCGGTACGGCACGGCCGGCGCGGGCGGCGGTGGGCGGCGCCGCCGCAGCGGGAACGGCGGCGCCGACGGTGAGCAGCGCGGCGGTCGCCGTGGTGGTCAGCAGCCGATCTCTCATGCCAGCACCCTAATCCCGAAAACGGGCAAACCGGGGCAGTACGTCGCTGACTGACCGCCCGGCGTGAACCGGCTCTGACGGCGACCGGTCGGCAGCCGATCCGCCTCGTGCGCCGTCACACGAGGCGGCGCAGCCACCGTCGCTGCCAGGGCGTCTCCACCGCCCGCGGCCGGTAGTGGGCGCGCACCCACTCCACCACCCGCTCGGCGGGCATACCGTCGAGCACCGCGAGCGCGGCCAGGGCGGTGCCGGTACGACCCTGGCCGCCACGGCAGGCCACCTCGACACGCTCGCCGGCATGTGCGCGGCGCAGCGCCTCACTGAGGGCGTCCAGGGCGTCGGCGCGGTCGACCGGAACCCAGAAGTCGGGCCACCGGATTCGCCGGTGCGGCCAGTCCGGTGCCGGACCGGGAGCCAGCAGCAGTGCGAAGTCCGCCGGGGACGCCTCATCGGCGATTCGCCGCCCGCGGACCGCGGCACCGCTGGGCAGTACGACGACACCGGACTGCGCCGCCCAGGACGACTCGACACTCATCCCGGCATTCTGCCGTACGGAGCGGCGCCGGAAACGACAGCGCCGCCCCCGACCAGACGGTCGAGGGCGGCGCTTGGAGTGCCGGTGTGTAGGTCGCCTCGCGGCGAGTGGCGCGACGCGGCTCCAGCCGAACGGTATTCCGCGAAGGCATTTATCAGGTGAGGCCCGGGGACACTGAGCACACCGACACCCCACACAACGTACCCGCGCCCGCGCTTCTTCCCACCTCCCGGAACCATCTCGTCTCCGCCGCCACGCACGGATCTTGGACACGTGACGGGTCACCGCGAGCGGAACTGTCCGAGATCCGGTGTCTGCGCCGGCTCCTCCCGTACGCCCGACCCTCGGGGTGACCGTTCCGACCGTTCCGCTTGTTCGTGTCGCTTCCGTTCTGTGTGCGGATGTGTCGCTGGCCGGCACCCGTGGTGGGTGCCGGCCAGCGGTCGGGTCGTGCTGTGTTGCTGTGTGGTCGTGCTGTGGTGCTGTGTGGTTGTCAGCTGTTCCAGTACTGGGCGACGAGGTCGGCGGCCTGCTGTTCCCACTGGGCGTAGGCGTCCGGGTAGGCCGACACCTGCACGGTCTGCGCGGCGTCGGTCAGGGGCATGTCCTGCCAGCCGTCGACCTGCTTGAGACCCTTCAGGAACGCGGTGGTCGAGTACTGCGGGTCGGTGATCTGCTCCGGCGTACCCCAACCGGAGGTGGGGCGCTGCTGGAACAGGCCCAGCGAGTCGTGGTCGTTGGCGTCGCCGAGGTGACCCAGGTTGTGCAGCTTCGACTCCT
>NZ_SMKG01000086.1 GCF_004348525.1 Micromonospora sp. 15K316
CCCCCTGCCCGCTCGGCGCCGCGCCGGGTCGCGCCCCGCCCGGCTGCTCACCGGCCTGCCGTCCGGGTGGCGTCTCGCCGGGTTTCGCCCGGCCCGGCTCGCCACCGCCGGGCTGCCGCCCGCGCGCCTCCCTGCCGGCCTGCGGGCCCTGCGGCCGCTGACCACCCGCACCCGGCTCTCGCCCCTGCGGCTCGCCACCGGACTGCTGCCGGCGCGCCTCCCCGCCGGCCGGCGGGCCCTGCGGCCGCTGACCACCCGCACCCGGCTCTCGCTGCGGCTCGCCGCCGGGCCGTGCAGCCGGCCGGGCCGCGCCGCCCTCGCCGGGTCGCTCCGGTCGCGACGGCTGGGACACCTCCCGGGCGATGGGCCCCTCCCCGGTCCACTCGGCCCGTGCACTGATCGAGCCGACGTCCCGCCCCAGCCGGTCGGCCACCCGGTCGAGCTGTTCCGCACGGCCGGTCACCTGCTGCGCGGCCCGCCCGGCGTCGTCGAGCGCCGCATGCGCGCTGTCCGCGATCGCCTCGATGAGCTGCGGGTTCCGGTCGAGCGTGTCCAACGCCCGTTCGAGAATCTCCGCCAGCCGCTCCAGCCGCACCTTGAGCAGCACCTCGGCCAGCACGTCCTTGACGTCGAGCTCGACCGCGTCCAGCCGGACCCGGACGCCGGCGTCCAGCACCACGAGGTTCGCCAGCCGGGCCCGGAGGGAGAGATCGGCGTCCAGGCCGTCGACGGCCAAGCGCAGCTCACCGACGCGCAGCTCCGGCACGTCCAGCAGGACGTCCGGCTCCCCGGGCCGCAGCGGCCGGTCGGCCTCGGTCGGCCAGCGCCCCTCGCGTACGTGCCGTTCCGGCGCGTCCTCCCGGCGCCCGGCCGCAGCGCCGCCCCACCGCTCCTGGTCCGGCCGGGCCGGATCCCGGCCCGCCTGCCCGCGCTCGCTCCCGCTGCTCATCCCGTCCCGCTCCCGGCTCGGCTGGCCCGGCTCGCCCCGGCCCCGACCGGGCGGGCTTACCCGCTTCCTGCCCTGCCATCCCTGCGCCGGCGCCGCCGCCCTTCGTCGGCCCGGCCGGCAGCCCGACCCCGGAAGCCGCCCAGCGGCCGCCCGCCGACGCCACGGCAGCCCGACCCCGGAAGCCGGGCACCGGCCTACCGTCGACGCGGCGCCCGCACCGTCGCGCCTCGACAGCCCTCGGCGCCGAGCGGCCGCGCGCGTCCGACGCGGAACATTCGTCCGCTGCGCACCTGGGCATCAGCCGGTATGGTCCGGGCCTATGGGACAGGAGTTGACGGACCCGGCCGACATCCGGCAGGACGTCGAGCGGTTCCACCTGCGGTGCAGCCTGCTCATCTCCGCCCCCACCGAGCGGGCCTTCGCGGTCTTCGCCGGTGCGCTGACCGACTGGTGGGTCAGGGAGTACACCTGGTCCGGCCCGGAGGCGCTCTCCGAGCTGGGCATGGAGCCGTGGGCGGGCGGGATGCTCTACGAGATCGGCCCGTACGGCTTCCGGGCCGACTGGGGGCGGGTGCTCACCTGGGATCCGCCCCGCCGGCTGGTCTTCACCTGGCAGATCGGGCCGGACCGCGTACCGGTGCCGGACCCGGCCAGGGCGAGCGAGGTCGAGGTGGTCTTCCTCACCGAGGCACCGGAGCAGACCCGGGTCGAGCTGGAGCACCGTCACTTCGACCGGCACGGCGAGGCGGCCGAGGGTTACCGGCAGGCACTCACCGCCGGCTGGCACGAACTGCTCTCCCGCTACGTCGCGACGGTCGACGGTCGCCGTCCGCCCCTGGGCTGACAACGGGGCCAGCCGCCACCCGGATCGGCAGCCCCGGCGTCAGCGGCCGAGGCGGAGATCGGCGCGCGCTCCCGTGCGTACCTCACGGCCGCCCAGGTCGGCCCGGCGTCCCGCCTCCGCGCCCGACGCGAACCCGGTGCCGGCCAGCCGCCGGCGCGGCGCGCTGCGTAGGCGCGGGTACACCTCGGCGAGTCTCCGCTGCACCCGGTCGGAACGGTCGGCCAGGACGAGCGCCACACCCGGCTCGCCCGAGCCGGCTGCCGCCTCCGTCTCGGCGGCCCGCAGCCGCGCCCCGATCACCTGGGCGAAGCCGGCCAGCCAGGAGCGGCGGAAGCTACCCGGCTGCTCACCCGGCGGTACGGGCGCCCCGGCCAGCCCGTGCGCGGCCTGGACCAGCAGCGAGGTGTAGAGCAGCTCGGCCCGCTCCAGGTCGCTCGCGAAGCCGAACAGGTGCATCGCGAATCCGCTGCCGTGCCGGCGACGTACGCACCGGCAGCGCAGCGGATCAGCGACCGCGGCGAGCAGCCCGGCCTTGTCCCGGGCGTACGGGGCGGTGACCTCGACCACGCGGTCGCCGACCGGGTCGGTGGCCGGGTCCCGGGCCGCGAGCAACGCCCGGTCGACGCCGTAACGGGCGATCAACTCGGTCGCCTTCGCCATGAACGCCGCCGATTCGGCGGGGGTGCAGGCCGGGTCCTCGGCCTGGGCCAGCAACTTACGGACCTTGCTCAGCATGGCCTCGGACATGCCCTCAGAGCTATCACACCGCGCCGCCGGGCGGCCGGCTCACGGGACGCGGCTGCGCAGCGTGGCGACGGTCGACCCGGCGAGGGTGAGCAGGCAGTCGGGGAGGAGGCCGTCGGCGGCCGCGGCGCCGAAGAGCGCCTGACCGGTGTCGGCGTCCCGGTTGGCGTACGCGCTGACGAAGCGGGCCACCCAGCGGGTGTCGTAGCCGGCCTCGTCGATGCCGGGGAAGTCCAGCGCGCAGGAACCGGCGGGCCCGGGATCGCCGACCATGGTGGCCGCGAGGCACCACGCGACCCCGTACGCCCCGGCGAGGCCGGACCGGTCGACCACCTCGTCGAACGCGCCCACCACGGCATCGCCGTCCCCGGTCAGCGCCGAGCGGAGCACGGCGGTCGCGTCGTCGAGCGTCTGCTGTGGCAGTTCCGTCACGCAGGGCACAGTAGGCGGGCCGGTCAAGGAGGGACGGGCATCCCCATCGATCGCTACTCTCCGTGGCCAGTGGGGGCGACCTGCGGAATGACCCGGCTCCACGGTCCCGCGCCTGACGTGAGCACGCTAATGTGCGCAGCGGACCTTCGCCGATGGAAGGACGAAGATGCTCGTATCGCGCGGCTCCCGGACGGCCGCACTGGCCGCCTGCGCCACGATCCTGCTCGCCACCAGCGCATGCGGGAGTGACAAGCCCGAGGAGGGGACGGCCCAACAGGTACGCCTCTACGGGACCGACGGCAACATGCTCAACTCCTTCCCGGCTGAGTTGAAGGATCGCGCCGATCTCGTCGACGGCATGAAGGGCACCACGCCATTGACGCCGCTGCCCGACGAATTCAAGGATCGGCTACGGTCCGTCGATCCGAAGTTGACCGACTACCTCTACGCGGCGGAGACGTACGACGCCATCATGATCAGCGCGCTCGCCGCGCAGCTGGCGGGCAGCACGGACTCCACCAAGATCGCTGAGCAGGTCGTGGGCGTCACCAACGGCGGCGAGCGGTGCGAGGACATGGCCACCTGCCTGAGCATGGCTCGGGAGGGGCAGGACATCGAGTACCGGGGCGTCTCGGTGACCCGATCCGGTTTCACCGACGTCGGCGAGCCGGCCACCACGAGCTACGGCACCCTGCACTTCGACGGGCAACAGCTCAACGACGGCAAGACCGAGTTCGTGGGGGCGGGGGACGAGTCGGCCGCGAGCACCAAGGCCCCGCCGAAGGGGAAGAAGCAGGGCGACGACGCGGCACCCGGGACTCCGCTGGTCATCGCCGGTCTGTGGCCCAAGACCGGTGACCTGGCTCTGGCGTACCCGCCGATGGCCGCCGGCGCCGCGCTCGCGATCAAGGAGATCAACGCCGCGGGTGGCGTGCTGGGCAAGAAGGTGACCTGGATCGAGGGCGACGACGGCACCAGCGCCACCAAGGCGAAGGCGACCGTGGCGGAGCTGATCGGAGCCGGGGCGGACGTCATCATCGGCGCCGCGAGCTCGGGGATCTCCCTCGCGGTGCTGCCCGAGACGGTGCAGGCCGGCAAGATCCTCTTCTCTCCGTCCAGCACGGACGACGGCCTGACCACGGCCGAGGACAAGGGCCTCTTCTTCCGTACCGCCCCGCCGGACAGCCTCCAGGGCCGCGCCCTGGCCGACGTGATCCTGCGGGACGGCTCGCAGCGGATCTCGATCGTCGCCCGGAAGGACTCCTACGGTGAGGGTCTCCAGGCCGTGGTGAAGGCGGAGCTGGAGAAGGCGGGGATCGGCGCCGACCGCCTCAAGCTGCTCACCTACGAGCCACCGGAGGGCGAGTCGGCCCCGCCGGTGGACTTCAACGCCGGTGCCAAGGAGGTCAAGGACTTCGGCGCGGACGCCGTACTGGTGATCGGCTTCGCCGAGTCGGCTCAGGTGATCCAGGCGCTGGCCGACGCGGGCGTGCAGATCCGGCACTGAGCGCGGCAGCGCGATCGACGAGAAGGGTCGCACCGGGAAACCGGTGCGACCCTTCTCGTCGTCCGGAGCCCTCCGGCACCCGACGGGGCGTCGGACCTGACGGCCGGTCCGCGGCGCGGCGGCGTCACCGCCGCCCGGTGTCAGCGCGCGCTTCTGCGCTCCAGGAACTCCGTCATCCGGCGGCGCTTCTCCTCGTCCTCGAAGAGCACCGCCTGACTGACCAGGTCGAGCTGGGGGTGGGCGGCCGCCGGGGCGTCCACCGCCAGCTTGGTCAGCCGTAGGGCCAGCGCCGACCCCTTGGCCATCTCGTCGAGCAGGCCGTGCGCGGTCGGCAGCAGCTCCCCCGGTTCCGCCACGACCCGGTTGACCAACCCGATCCGTAGCGCCTCCGCCGCGTCGACCCGCCGCCCGGTGAAGAGCAGCTCCTTGGCCCGGGCCTCGCCGATCAGCGCGGGAAGCCGGTGGGTCGCGCCGGCGCCGGCCAGGATGCCCAACCGCACCTCCGGCTGCCCGAAGACCGCACGCTCGGTGCAGATCCGCAGGTCGCAGGCGTACGCCAGCTCGGCGCCGCCGCCCAGCGCCGGCCCGTCCACGGCGGCGACGGTCGGCATGGGCAGCGCCCGGATCCGGGCGAAGGCGGCCGAGTTGATCGCGGCGAGGGCGTCCAGCCGGCCCCGCTCACGCAGCTGCCCGATGTCGGCGCCGCCGGCGAAGATGCCCTCCGTCCCACCGGTGAGCAGCAGCAGCCGGGGACGGGCCTCCAGCTCGGCACAGACCGCGTGCAGCTCGGCGATCAGGTCGGCGTCGATGGCGTTGCGCTTCTCCGGCCGGTCCAGGGTCACCACCAGCCGGTCGGGGTGTTCCTCGATCCGTAGCCCGCTCACCGCTTCACGCCACCTTCCCAGGAGTAGAAGCCCTGGCCGGACTTCTTGCCCAGCCGGCCGGCGGCGACCATCTCCTCCAGCAGCGGCGGCGGCGCGAAGCGGTCGCCGTAGGCGGCCTGGAGGGTGCGGGCGATGTCCAGCCGGACGTCGAGCCCGACCAGGTCGGTCAACTCCAGCGGCCCGATGGGGTGCCGGTAGCCGAGCACCATCGCCTTGTCGATGTCGGCGGGGCCGGCCACCCCGTCGGCGACCATCCGGATCGCCTCCAGGCCGAGCGTGACACCGAGCCGCGAGGTGGCGAAGCCCGGCATGTCGCGTACGACGACGGGGTCCTTGCCGAGCCGGGCCGCGAGCGCGACGGCCGCCGTGGTGGTCTCGTCGGCGGTGGCCGGGCCGACCACGACCTCGAGCAGGGCCATCGCCCAGACGGGGTTGAAGAAGTGCAGCCCGACGAAGCTCTCCGGGCGGGCCAGGTCGGCGGCGAGCTCTCCGATGGAGATGCTCGACGTGTTGCTGCCCAGCAGAGCCGGCCGCAACGCCTCGGCGTCGCGCAGCACCGCGCGTTTGAGGTCGAGCCGCTCCGGCACCGCCTCCACCACCACGTCCGGCTCCTCGGCCACCTCGGTGAGGGCGGCGCGCAGGGCCACCCGACCGCGGTTGGCCTCCGCCTCGTCAGCGGTGAGCTTGCCGCGCTCGACCGCCCGCTCCCAGAGCTCGCCGAGCCGGGCGACGGCCGCCGCACCCCGTCCGGGGTCGACCTCCACCAGCTCGACGGCGTGCCCGGCACCTGCCGCCACGTACGCGATACCGAGCCCCATCGTGCCGGCTCCGACCACGACGAACCGATCGCTCACCATGCCTCCCCGCTGCGTCCGACGGCGGGGCGGGGATCACCCGCGGCCGACGGTCCGCTCCACTGCCTCATGGTGCGACCCTAAGAGCCCCGACGGCGGCGCCCCGCGTGGGGGCGCGGCGGATCGGGTACGAGACAGCCGTCAACTTCAGGGAAGGACCAGCCGATGACTGAGGCAACCGAGGGCGTCGCGGACGTGGAGACCACCGCAACGGTGGAGACCCGGGGGAACGAGCGGGTCGACCTGCTGCGCGCGGACACCAACAACGATGGCCGGACCGACGTGTGGGTGGCGGACACCGACGGCGACGGGAAGGCGGACCTGTTCCAGTTCGACACCGACCACGACGGCGCGGTGGACGTCACCATGGTGGACCTCGACGAGGACGGCACCCCGGACGAGGTGGTCGACGGTGACGGCGGCATCCCGCCGGAGCCGCTGCCGCCGACCGTCCAGGTCTGAGTCACGAGGCAGGCCGACGGCGGACCCCGCGTTCCCCAGCGGCCGGGTGTCGGGGGTTCCGCCGCAGGTCAGACCCATTTTCCAGTACGCGACGCGCCGTCGTGCGGTTCGAGCTATCCGGTCGGTCAATCAGCCGTACGGCCTTATCCTGGCGGCGTGGAGATGCTGGATCGGCTGTCGGCGGAGAAGTACATCCTGCTCACGACGTTCCGCAGGGACGGTCGGGCGGTTTCGACTCCGGTCTGGTCGGTTCGCGACGGCGACGGCCTGGCGGTCTGGACGGCCGCGGACTCCGGCAAGGTCAAGCGGATCCGTAACAACGGCACGGTGACCGTGGCGCCGTGCGACGTGCGGGGCCGGCCGCACGGCGCCTCGGTGCCGGCCCACGCGAGCCTCTACGACCACGCCGGCAGCCTCCGGATCCGGAGCCTGCTGAAGCACAAGTACCGGCTGCTGGGCCGGCTCACGCTGCTGGGCAGCCGGTTCCGCCGGGGTGAGGGCGGGACGGTCGGCATCCGGATCACTCTGACCGAGGCGTGAAACGAGGAAGGGCGGCGGACCGAAGTCCACCGCCCTTACCCGTCGAACGTGGTGCCGGCTCAGTCCCCCTGGCGCTGCTGGGGAATCTGCCCCTGCAGCAGGGCCCTGACCTCCGACTCGCGGTACCGGCGGTGACCGCCGAGGGTGCGGATGGCGGACAGCTTGCCCGCCTTTGCCCACCGGGTCACCGTCTTCGGGTCGACACGGAACATCGACGCCACCTCGGCCGGCGTGAGTAGCGGCTCTGGTTCGTGCGTTCGCGATGCCATCGGTCACTCCTCCACATGTATAGACATCGGCCGGGGTCCCGCCGGCCGACGCGTCTCCCATGGTCCGGCTAGTCCCCGATGTCCGACATGGGCCGAACGGCCGAACGTCCCTAGACGGACGGATGAACCATGCCCGATTTATGCGACTTTTACACGGCAGAAAGTACCTTATTCGGACTCATGATCACGGTTCGTGAAGCATCAACTACGAGCACCCCTCGCCTTGGGAGCGCTCTGTGGGCGATATGTCTTAGTTGCATCTCTCCAGCAACTGCACCGCCCGCCACCGCGCGACCAGCTTGTCGTACGCGGCCGACGCCTCCTCGGCCTCACCCCGGGAGAGCCCCGCCAGACCCGCCGCGACCAGCTCCGGCGAGTCGTCGGCGGTGAGCGTCTCGTCCGGCAGCAGGTCGACCAGGCCGCCGTAGTCGAGCTCCACCATCGACCGCGGGTGGAACTCCTCCAGCCAGCGGGCGGCCTCCTCGACCGCCTCGGTGATCGGCGCCTCGCCCACGGACTTGCGCAACACCGCCAGCGCCCGCGACGACCGCCGCCGCGCGTTGGAGATCTCCGTCCGGTAGCGCAACGCCCGCCGCCCCGGGCCGGTGACCAGCTCCCGCTCCTCGGGGTCGAACAGGACGAACCACCGCAACGGCACCCCCCAGGTGGCGATCTGCTCGTGCAGCCGCGGCACGCCGTGCTCCAGCACCCGAGCGCCGCTGCGCCAGTCGTCCACCACCGCCTTGGCCTGACCGGCGAGCACCGGGGGCACGAAGGCGTCGGCGAGCACCGGCGGTACGCCGTCCCGGGCACTCAACGCCGCCTCGGCCACCCGGATCCGCAGATTCCACGGGCAGACCAGGAGCGTGTCCTCCGTCTCCAGGACGTACGCCTCCTCGGGCAGGTCCGGCAGGCGCGTCCAGCCCGCGCCGAGCGCCTCGATCACCGCCGTCCGCTGCCGGCCCGGCCCCTCCACCGGGGCGATCGCCCGCCCCTCGGACACGTATCGCCGCCAGTACGACTGGCGATCGCGGTCGAAGGCGGTCAGCGGCTCGTACACGCGCAGATAAGAAGCGAAGAGCGACGGCACGGCGCGATCCTCCCACGAACACCGCCCTCACCGCCGCCAGCGCTACCAGCACGCCGTGGACGAGAGGCCGCCGACGGCCGATATTAGGCTCAACCTCACCGGCAGCATCCCCGCCGGCGTCCGTCAGGTCCGCGCCCCACAAGGACGCACCGACACCAGGAGCCAGTCATGGGCGTATTCGCCAGCACCGACGACCCCGGATCGACCGGCCACGAACAGGTCGTCTTCTGCCAGGACAAGCAGACCGGCCTCAAGGCGATCATCGGGATCTACTCCACCGCGCTGGGGCCGGCGCTCGGCGGCACCCGCTTCTACCCGTACGAGAGCGAGGAGGCCGCCCTCGCCGACGTGCTGGACCTGTCCCGGGGCATGGCGTACAAGAACGCCCTCGCCGGGCTGGACCTGGGCGGCGGCAAGGCGGTCATCTGGGGTGACCCGGAGCAGATCAAGACCGAGGCGCTGCTGCGCGCGTACGGCCGCTTCGTCGAGTCGCTGAACGGCCGCTACTACACCGCGTGCGACGTCGGCACCTACGTGCCGGACATGGACGTGATCGCTCGGGAGACCCGCTACGTGACCGGCCGCAGCGTCGAGCACGGCGGTGCCGGTGACTCCTCCATCCTCACGGCCTGGGGCGTCTTCCAGGGCATGCGGGCGGCGGCCGAGCACGTCTGGGGCGCGCCCACGCTGCACGGCAAGCGGGTCGGCGTGGCCGGGCTGGGCAAGGTCGGCAAGTACCTGGTCGGGCACCTGCTCGACGACGGCGCCGAGGTGGTGGCCACCGACGTGAACCCGCGGGCGCTCGAGTGGGCCCGCACGACCCACCCCCAGGTCACCCTGCTCGACGACATCTCCCTGCTGGTCGCCTCGGACCTCGACGTGTACGCCCCCTGCGCGCTCGGCGGCGCGCTGAACGACGAGACCGTGCCGGCCCTGCGGGCGAAGGTGGTCGCCGGTGCGGCGAACAACCAGCTCGCCCACCCGGGGATCGAGAAGCTGCTGGCCGACCGGGGCATCCTCTACGCGCCGGACTACGTGGTCAACGCCGGCGGTGTGATCCAGGTCGCCGACGAGATCGAGGGCTTCAACTTCGACCGGGCCAAGATGCGGGCCACCCGGATCTACGACACCACCCGGGAGATCCTCAAGCTGGCCGACGCCGAGGGAGTCCCGCCGGCGGTGGCGGCGGACCGGCTGGCCGAGCGGCGGATGGCCGAGGTGGGCCGCCTGCGCACGATCCACCTGCCCTGATTCCGGTGTCCCGGGGGGCGGAGCGGAAACGACCCGCCCCCGGGAGAGCCCGAACCGTACGACGGGCCGTTAAGCTGAGGCCGGGGTCAGTTTCGTGGCGTTTTGCCCGGTGTCACGGGCGCTCACGATTCCGCTCCTTACCGGGTACACTGGGTGACGGCCGGGCCACCGCGACGCGCAGGGCCGGTAGACGGTAACCCGAGGTGCCGAACGGTGGCATCCCCATGTACCGTAAGAGCCACGAGAGATGCCTGACGTCATCGGGGCCCGCCTTCGGGCTGCCCCGCATTCTGTGCGAGGGGGTCGAGCCATGGGGCGCGGCCGTGCTAAGGCCAAGCAGACGAAGGTGGCCCGGGAGTTGAAGTACCACTCCCCGAACACCGACCTCACCGCCTTGCAGCGTGAACTGGCGGGTGCTGGTAAGTCTGAGCACAACTTCGACGACGACTACAAAGAGTATGTCGACGACGATGATGAGGATCACGCGGACGACGACCCGGATCCATGGGTCCGTCCGACCCGCTGACCTCTCGACACAGCTGAGCACGCGGTAGCCCCGCGTGCTCACGCATGTGCCCGCTCGCAGCGGTGTAACGACCGACGATCAGGGACCTGCCGTGCCGACACGCCGGACAGGCCCCTGATCCCGGTACCGCGCTTCTCAACGCGGCCGGTTGTTCCAGTTGTAGAACGTCGGGATGTTCTCGAAGTGGTTCCAGGCGCAGACCGCGCCCGAATCGCACGCGCCCGCCGCCTCTGAACGGAGCTGTCGCGCGGTCTCGGCCTCGCGCAGCAGAGCGTTGAGCCCCGGGGCGGCGTCCCGCACCCGCTCGGCGACTCCCGTGGGAACGGCGACCGCCGCGCGCTCAGGCTGCCGGTGACTGGTGGTCTCGGGCATGCTCCAACACTCCCTCCAGTAGGCGGATCTTGCTGTTGCGGCAGTGCTCGGTCTCCGTACCGTCGAAACGCCCCAGCTCGAAGTAGCGGTTGGCGGCGTGGCCACCACCACAGAAGCCGAAGTAGGGACAGCTGGAACGGCACGCCTCGACACCGTCGAGGAACTCGCCCACCCAGGCCGTCCGCTCCGCGCCGGCCAGGATCTCGGCCAGCGGGGTCTCCAGTACGTTGCCGCTGCTGAAGTCGCCGTACCTCGGATCGGTGAAGCCGGCCAGCTCCGGGGAGAGCACGGTCACCGAGCCGTCGTAGCCGACCGTGGGGATCGGGTCCAGCTGACGGGGCAGCACCTCGTCCGCCACGCCGTCCAGGACCGCCGCCGCGTACCGCAGGGTCCACTCGACCTCGCGCAGGTGGATCCGGGGCTCCCGGCGCCAGGCGGCCACCAGCTCGGCCCAGAAGGTCGTCACGTCGGCCGCCTCGTGCGCGTTGCCGCGGGTGTTCACCCCCTCCGTCTCCTCGATGTTGACGCCGAGCACGTCACAGCCGAGGTCGAGGAAGTACTCGTAGAGCTCCGCGGCGAGCCCCGGCGTCGGGCGGGAGACGACCGCGAGCGCGGAGAAGGGGAGCCCCCGCCGGCGCAGCGCCGCCACCCCGCGCACGATCCGGTCGTACGCCGGCCGGCCGCCCCGGGTCACCCGGTCGCCGTTGCGCTCCCGGGGGCCGTCCACGCTCACGCTCACCCGGACCTGGTGTGCCACGAAGAAGTCGCACCAGGCGTCGTCGAGGAGCGTCGCGTTGGTCTGCACGTGGTGCTCGACCTCGGGGCCGAACGGCGCCATCAGCGCCGCCAGGTGCTCCCGGCCGGCCGCCAGGGGCTCACCGCCGTGCCACACCACCGAGAACCGCCCGGCGGTCGACCACGGGTTCACCGACGCGGCCACCGCCTCGGCCACCTCGACCGGCATCCGGCGATCGGCGGCCCGCAGCGGCAGGTAGCAGTACGCACAGTCGAGGTTGCAGAGGGTGGTGGGCTGCATCACGACGTACGACGGAACCGCGGCCACGCCGCGCATTCCGCTGAACGACAGTTCCCGAGCAGCCATCGACCTCCCTTGCCGGGCATGAGGGTGCCCTACAGGCTAGGCGGCGATGGCTACTCGGGTGAACCCCTGATCAGGTGGTCGTATGATCAGCGGAGCGTGATCAGCCGCGGGTGTGCTGGCCGATCATCTGAACGTTCCCGGCGCCCTCGATGATCTCGCCGGCCTGCCACGCCTCGACACCGCGACCGGTGAGCGTCGCCAGGGCACGGTCGGCATCCTCGGCGGAGACGATCGCGAACATGCCGACGCCCATGTTGAAGGTCGCCTCCATCTCCGGATCCTCGATCCGGCCCTTCGACTGGACGAGGTCGAAGATCGGCTGCGGACGCCACGTGGAGCGGTTGACCACCGCGTCAACGTTCTCCGGCAGGATCCGCACCAGGTTGCCCGGGATGCCGCCACCGGTGACGTGGGCGAGCGCCCGCACCTCGGCCTCGGCGATGAGCTTGAGGCAGTCCTGCGCGTAGATCTTGGTCGGGGTGAGCAGCTCCTCACCGAGGGTGCGCTGCCGGCCGAAGTCGTCGATCACCACGTCGAGCCGCATCCGGCCGGCGCCGAGCAGCACGTGCCGGACCAGCGAGTAGCCGTTGGAGTGCAGGCCGGAGGAGCGCATGGCGATCACCACGTCGCCCACCTCGACCCGCTCCGGGCTGAGGATCTCGCTCTCCTCCACCACGCCGACGCCGGTGGCGGAGATGTCGTACTCGTCCGGACGCAGCACACCCGGGTGCTCGGCCGTCTCGCCGCCGAGCAGCGCGCAGCCCGCGTAGCGGCAGCCGTCGGCGATGCCGGCGCCGATCTCGGCGACCTTGTCCGGCACCACCTCGCCGGTGGCGATGTAGTCCAGCAGGAAGAGCGGTTCCGCGCCGCAGGCGACCAGGTCGTCGACGACCATCGCGACCAGGTCGATGCCGACCGTGTCGTGGATGTCCATCTGCTGGGCGATCACCAGCTTGGTGCCGACACCGTCGGTCGACGAGGCGAGGATCGGGTTCTTGTACTTCTTCGTGTCCAGCCGGAAGAGGCCGGCGAAGCCGCCCAGGTCGCCCAGCACCTCGGGCCGCCGGGTCTGCCGCACCTTGGACTTGAGCAGCTCGACGGCGCGATCGCCCGCCTCGATCGACACGCCCGCGTCAGCGTACGAGGCCGAGCGTTTGCGCGCCTGGCGTCCGGCACCCGCCGTCCAGGGCTGGCGGTCGCCGCCGGCTCCGGTCGGGCTGGTACCTGCGCCACTGCGCTCGGACACGTGCGTCACGGTTCTCCCCTTTGTGTTTCTGGCGCCGCCGTTGCGGTGGCGACGCCCCGTGGTGCTACGGGCGTTGGACGGAAGCGCCGCCCGGAGTGGCGACGAGCGGAGAGGTGGTGTGCTCCGGGGCGTCCGGGGCGCTCGCGGCGACCCGACGGCCCACCCCCTCGAGCACGTGCTTGCCGATCAGGTTGCCCGCCGGGAGCTCGATGGGGTACTCCCCATCGAAGCACGCACGGCAGAGCCGGGTCTTCGGCTGCTCGGTCGCGGCGATCAGACCGGACAGCGAGACGTACCCCAGCGTGTCGGCGCCGATCGAGCGCCGGATGCCTTCGTTGTCCAGCCCGTTGGCCAGCAGCTCGGCGCGGGTGGCGAAGTCGATGCCGTAGAAGCAGGGCCAGCGCACCGGTGGTGACGAGATGCGGACGTGCACCTCGAGGGCACCCGCCTCGCGCAGCATCCGCACGATGGCGCGCTGGGTGTTGCCCCGCACGATCGAGTCGTCGACGACCACGATCCGCTTGCCCCGGACGTTCTCGCGCAGCGGGTTCAGCTTGAGGCGGATGCCGAGCTGACGCAGGGTCTGCGACGGCTGGATGAAGGTCCGGCCGACGTACGGGTTCTTCATCAGGCCCTGGCCGTAGGTGATCCCGGACTCCTCGGCGTAGCCGATCGCGGCCGGCGTGCCGGACTCCGGGACGGGGATGACGAGGTCGGCGTCGACCGGGTGCTCCCGGGCCAGCTGGCGGCCGATCTGCACCCGGGCGGAGTGCACGTTCCGGCCGGCGATGGTCGCGTCCGGCCGGGCGATGTAGACGTACTCGAAGAGGCAGCCCTTCGGCTCGGGCACCGCGAACCGGGTGGAGCGCAGGCCGTCCTCGTCGATGGCGATCAACTCGCCCGGCTCGACCTCGCGGACCACGCTCGCGCCGACGATGTCGAGCGCGGCGGTCTCGCTCGCCACCACCCAGCCGCGCTCGAGACGGCCGAGCACCAGCGGGCGTACGCCGTGCGGGTCACGGGCCGCGTAGAGCGTCGACTCGTCCATGAAGACGAAGCTGAACGCGCCCCGCAGCTGCGGCAGCACCTCCAGCGCGGCCGCCTCGACGGAGAGATCCGGCCGGCTGGCCAGCAGCATGGTCACCAGGGAGGTGTCGTTCGTCGATCCGTCGTTGGCGATGCCCCGCTCGCTGACCTCACGCTGAAGCTCCGCGGTGTTGACCAGGTTGCCGTTGTGCGCCAGCGCGATAGTGGTGCCGGACGTGGTCGAGCGGAGGGTCGGCTGGGCGTTCTCCCAGGTCGAGCCGCCGGTGGTCGAGTAGCGGGCGTGCCCGATCGCCACGTGCCCGCGCAGGCTGGCCAGCGTCGGCTCGTCGAAGACCTGCGCGACCAGGCCGAGGTCCTTGTAGACCACCACGCCCGAGCCGTCGCTCACCGCGATGCCGGCTGCCTCCTGGCCACGATGCTGGAGGGCATAGAGGCCGAAATAGGTCAGATTGGCGACTTCTTCCCCCGGAGCCCAGACCCCGAAGACGCCGCACGCGTCCTGGGGGCCCGGTCGCTGGGGATCAAGGTCGTGGCTCAGCCGGCCGTCGCCTCGGGGCACCTGCCGCTCCCTCTTGCTGGGGTCTGTCGGGCCTGGCGGGATCACGGGTGGGATCCGCACCCCTCGGCCGCGACCACTGGTTTCGCCTGACAGTGTACGCGAATCGCCGTCAATACAGAAAGTCACGAAAAGCGTGCGACCCGTTACCGGCCCCGCTCATCGACGCAGCTAGAGCGGTAGATGAGGCGCGAGATCCGCTCGGTTTCCGCTCACCAGTACGCGACCCTCCGTGACCGCCTCCGCCCAGCCGAGCCGGCCGGTGGCGACCGCGAGCCAGGTCTGCGGATCCATCTCCACCACGTTCGGCGGGGTACCGCGGGTGTGTCGGGGACCGGGCAGACACTGGATCGCACCGTATGGTGGGACGCGCACCTCCACCGATCGGCCGGGCGCGCGCTCCGCAAGGGCAGTCAGCAGGGTCCGGACCGCTTCCCGGAGGACCGGCCGTTCGGCGACCCGCCCCTGGTCGAGCGCCGACAGCGCTGCCGCGACCGCGGCGGACTTAATGTGCGGAGAGGACACGACGGGACGATACGACCTCAGGCCATCAAGCCTGACGCTGGCCCTGGGTCGCGCCCGGACAGTCGGACAAGGCATAGTTGCCGACGGCGTATTCGAACCGTGATGATCCCCCGGCCCGGCACCCGCCGGAGCGGGAAGTCAGTCCGGAAGGCGGTGGACGTGTCAACACACCGACGTGCCTGGAAGCAGCGGGCCGGTGTGGTCGTAGCGCTGGTTGCCGGCGCCCTAATCGCCCTCCCCGCCACACCAGCCCTGGCCGCCCCTAGCGTCACCAACGTCTCGGCCTCCCCGGGCACCGTCCAGGCGGGCGGCGAGGTCACGGTGAGCTACAACCTTGACGCTGACGACCAGAGGGTCGACGTCACGGTCAGCTCCAGCAACTCCAAGGTGCAGTGCATCGAGGGGTGTGACCAGGGCAATGTCACGGAGAGCCGCACCTACACGGCCAAGTTCAAGGTGGCCGACGACGCGCAGAACGGGTCCGCCCGCATCACCGTCACGGCCAAGGCTGGCGGCCTCGGCGGCACCGTTGACGGCTCGACGACGGTCACGGTGAAGGCCAAGGCGGCGCCGCCCGAGGTGCAGACGGTGCGCTCGGTCTCCGGCAAGGTCGTGATCCAGGCGAACGGCAAGCCGGTGAAGGGCGCATACGTCGCGCTTCAGGACACCGGCGGCCACCGCTACGAGACCACCTCGGACAGCGACGGCAACTGGCGCTTCACCGGCACCAGCTCCAAGCCGATCACCCCGGGCCGGATCGACGTCGGCGCCAGCTTCGACGGAGTCCAGAAGGTCAACAGCTTCAACGCCGGCCCCAACCAGTCGATCAGCGGCCAGCGGATCAACCTGGCGGTCAAGGTGGAGGTGACGCCGAGCGCCACCCCGTCGGCCACCGAGTCGGCGGAGCCCACGGACGAGCCGACCGACGAGGCCACCGATGAGGCCACCGACGAGACGCCGGAGGCGACCGAGGGCGCGGCGGCCAACGCCTCGAACGAGGACTCGGGCGGCGGCTTCGGGCAGTACGTGATCATCCTGCTCGGCGGTCTGCTCGTGGCCGCGGGTGTGGGCACCATCGTGCTGCTCTGGATGAAGCGCAAGGAGAACCCGGACGACGCCGACGACGACGCTCCCGCCGGTGCCGGCGCGGTCCCGGCCGCCCGAGGCGGCTTCCGCGGCGCCGACGACCAGACCCGGGTGGTCAACCGGGTCGGCGGCGGCCCGGACCCGACGATGGTCGCGGGCGGTGGCGCCGCCCTGAGCGAGGCGCCGACGATGATGCACCGTCCGGTCGTCGACGACGTGCCTCCCGACCCGTACGGCGCGCCGCCCGCGCAGCCGTACGGCGGCGGCGACGGTGGCCCGGGCTGGTCCGGCAGCGGCTACGGCGACGAGCCGGCCGGCTACGGCGCGGGCGGCTACGGCAACGCCCCCGCCTCGGGTGGCGGCTACGACGGCGACGGCGGCTACGGCAACGCCCCGGGCTCGGGCGGTGGCTACGGCGCCGGTGCCGGCGACGCGGGTTACGGCGACGGCGGCTACGGCAACGCGCCCTCGTCCGGCGAGGGCTACGGCAGCCGTGACTACGCCGCTCCGGCCGGCGGCGCGGGTTACCCGCCCGCCTCCGGCGGCGCCGGTTACGGCGAGCAGCGCTACGACGAGCCGACCGGCCGGTACACCGGTGACAACACCCAGTACCCGGCGCCGGCCGACCCGTACGCCACCGGCGTCTACGAGCAGGGTCAGGGGCAGGGCTACGGCCAGCCGGACGCTGCGCCGTACGGCCGGGGCGCGGAGTCGACAGCCGGCTACGACCAGCGCGGCGGGTACGACCAGCCGGGCGGCGGGTACGGCCAGCCGGGCGGCTACGGCCAGGAGCCGGCGACCCAGCGTGGCGGCTACGACGACCCCGGCTACGACCAGGGCGGCGGCTACGGCCAGGCCGGTTACGGCCAGCAGGGCGGCTACGGCCAGGAGCCTCCGACGCAGCAGGGCGGCTACGGTCAGGAGCCGCCCACGCAGCACGGCGGCTACGGCCAGGAGCCCCCGACCCAGCGCGGCTACGACGACCTTGGCTACGACCAGGGCGGCTACTACGGCGACCAGCAGGGTGGCCGGAGCCGCGACGCGGAGCGGGGCGGCCGCCGGCTGGACTGGCTGGACGACTGAGCCGGCCGGCTCGCCGGTCCACCTGACGAGCTGACCTGGAGACGACGGCAGCCACCACGGCAGGTGCCGCAGATGCGAGCGAACGGGCCGCCCGGAGGAACCGGGCGGCCCGTTCCGCATAGCTGGGGAGGCCGTGGCGACGGACGGAAGCCGCATGGCGCGGCGACAGCACACGGAAGCCGCTCGACGGAGCTGCCCGGTGCGGGGGCGACCGGGTCGATGGCGGCAGCAGCGCACCGGACGTCGCCCGGGCCGACGCGGGGAAACCGGGTGGTGGAGCCCGCGGCACCCGGCCGATGAGTCGTGCCGGGCAGCGGCGGCCGCTCAGGCGGCGGAGAAGACTCCCTGGCGCAGCACCGGCACCACGTCGGAGACGTCGAGCTGCACCGCGAGCTCCACGTCCCCGGCGAAGCCGTCCTCGGCGAGTTCCCGGCCGGAGACGCAGCCGCGGACCGCGGCGGGTACGTCGGGAGTGCTCGCCAACGCGGCGAGCGCCATGGCCGCCTCGACGGAGAGCCCACCCGGTACGCCGGAGAGGGCGTCGAGCACGCTGGCCGCGCCGAGCTGGTCCTCCACGCCGGGGCGGAGTGAGCCGTCCGGCCAGCGTTCACCGGCGGCGATCACACCGACCGGCGCGTCTGTCGAGCCGTACCCCTGGCCGCGCAGCCATCGCCCGACGGCGCGCGCGTTACGCAGGCAGGCCGCCACCACCGGCAGCCCGGTGGCGCTCGCCGCCGCGCTGATCGCCGAACCGTTCGGCGACGGCAGCACCAGATCGGCGACGACCGGTGCCGTGCTGAGCGACACCGGCGAGAGCGACCACGGCTGCTCCGGGCTGACCTGCCGGCGGCCCACCGCCACGGTGGCGCCGATCCGGCGTCCGTACTCGGCGGCCTGCTCGCCCCACGGGAACGGGTGCACCCGCGTCCCCCGGCTGACCGCCACCTCGACGGCGGTGGTGAACGAGAGGACGTCCACCACCACCAGCGCGGCGCAGACCCGGCCGAGCTCCGCCGCCCCGGTCAGGCCCCAGTCGAACCGGGCACCTGAACCGGGTTGGGCGTAGACGGCCAACGCCAGCGCCTCAGCGCTCGTCAGGCGTCGGCGGCTGCTCGGTGTCACCGGAGTCGGGGTCGGACGCCCCACCGTCGCCTGGCGTGTCCGACGCGCTGGACCCGACCGCTCCGGCGGGCACGTCCGCCACCGGCGCGACCGGGCCGGCCGAGGCGATCGGTTCGGAGTCGACACTCTCCGGATCCACCGGGGCGAGCTCGGCGTTCGGGTCGCTGACCGGCAGCGGCACCGCCTCGACGGCACCGGCGACCCCGGTCGCGGGAGCCGGCACCTCGACCAGCGCCGCACCGCCGAAGAGCCGCGGCAGGGTGCCGGTGTGGGCGGTCCGCAGCTCGTCCAGGCCGATCCGGAACTGGCCGTGCACCTCCAGCGCGCCGCCGGTCGGGTCGGTGACGCCGATCCGCTCGGCCGGCACCCCGTGCTCCGCGCAGAGCGCCGTGAACGCCTTCTCGTGCCCGCGCGGCACCGAGACCAGCACCCGCCCGGCGGACTCGCTGAACAGGTAGACGAACGGCATCGAACCGCCGGTGAACTGCTCCGGGAGCGCGATCCGGGCGCCGACCCCGCGACGCAGGGTGGACTCGACCAGGCTCTGCGCGAGCCCACCGTCGGAGAGGTCGTGCGCCGAGCTCAGGTGACCGACCCGGGCCGCCGCCGCCAGCAGGTCCGCCAGCGCCTTCTCCCGGGCGAGATCGACCTGCGGCGGGATACCGCCGAGGTGCTCGTGGGTCACCCAGGCCCACTCCGAGCCGGAGAGCTCGACGTGCGTCTCACCGAGCAGGTAGAGGTGGTCGTGGTCACCGTCGGGCCGGGGCACGAAGCCCATCGGCACCCGGTCGGCCACGTTCTCCAGCACACCGAGCACACCGACCACCGGGGTCGGGTGGATCGCCG
This sequence comes from Micromonospora sp. 15K316, assembly GCF_004348525.1. GTDB lineage: Bacteria > Actinomycetota > Actinomycetes > Mycobacteriales > Micromonosporaceae > Micromonospora. The sequence continues at coordinate 19,338 of NZ_SMKG01000086.1, forward strand.
CGGCGCCGGTCTGGTTGTAGAAGCTGACGTTGCCGCCGGTCACCGGGATGCCCAGCTCGGCGCAGCCGTCCGCGAGGCCGCGCACGGCCTCCGCGAACTGCCACATCACCGCCGGGTCCTCGGGGGACCCGAAGTTCAGGCAGTTGGTGACCGCGATCGGCGTCGCCCCGGCCACCGCCACGTTCCGGTACGCCTCGGCCAGCGCGAGCTTCGTCCCGTGGTACGGGTCGAGGCGGGCGTAGCGGCCGTTGCCGTCCACGGAGAGCGCCACCCCGAGCCCGGTCCGCTCGTCGATGCGGATCACACCCGAGTCCTCCGGCTGGGCGAGCACGGTGTTGCCCAGCACGTACCTGTCGTACTGCTCGGTGACCCAGGTCTTGTCGGCCAGGTTCGGCGAGGCGATCATGCGCAGGACGGTCTCCCGCAGCGCCTCCGGGTCGCTCGGGCGCGGCAGGGTCTCGGCGCGGTCGGCCTGGAGCAGGATCAGGTCGGCCGGCTCCCGCATCGGGCGGGCGTAGACCGGACCGTCGTCGACAAGCGAGCCCGGCGGCACGTCGACCACCAGCTGGTCGCGCCAGGTGATGACGAGCCGGCCCGGCTGGCCGTCCGGGGACGGCGCGGTGACCTCGCCGATGGCGGTCGCCCAGACGCCCCACTTGTCGGCGGTCTTGAGCACGGCGTCGAGCTTCTCCGGCTCGACCACCAGCAGCATCCGCTCCTGCGACTCGCTGGCCAGGATCTCGTGCGGCTCCATCGAGGGCTCGCGCAGCGGCACCCGCTCCAGCCAGACCCGCATGCCGGTGCCGGCCGCCGCGGCGGTCTCGGTGAGGGCGCAGGTCAGGCCGGCACCGCCGAGGTCCTGGATGCCGACGACCAGCTCGGCGTCGTACAGCTCTAGGCAGGCCTCGATGAGCAGCTTCTCCATGAAGGGGTCGCCGACCTGGACGGAGGGGCGACGCTCCTCGCTGCCCTCGTCGAAGGTCGCGCTGGCCAGCACCGAGACGCCGCCGATGCCGTCCCGGCCGGTCTTGGCGCCCATCAGGACCACCACGTTGCCGGGGCCGGCGGCCTCCTTCTTCTGCAGCCGGTCGACCGGCAGCACCCCGAGGCAGAGCGCGTTGACCAGCGGGTTGCCCTGGTAGGTGGGGTCGAAGACGACCTCGCCACCGATGTTGGGCAGGCCGAGGCAGTTGCCGTAGCCGCCGACGCCGGCGACCACGCCGGGCAGCACGCGGGCGGTGTCGGGGTGGTCGGCCGCGCCGAACCGCAGCGGGTCCATGACCGCTACCGGGCGGGCGCCCATGGCGAGGATGTCGCGCACGATGCCGCCGACGCCCGTGGCCGCGCCCTGGTACGGCTCGACGAAGCTCGGGTGGTTGTGCGACTCGACCTTGAAGGTGACGGCCAACTCGTCGGAGACCTGCACCACGCCCGCGTTCTCACCGATGCCGGCGAGCAGCCGGTCGCTCGGCGGGGCCTTCTCGCCGAACTGGCGCAGGTGCACCTTGCTGGACTTGTACGAGCAGTGCTCGCTCCACATGATCGAGTACATGGCCAGCTCGGCCTGGGTGGGCCGCCGGCTGAGGATCTGCCGGATGCGGTCGTACTCGTCGTCCTTGAGGCCGAGTTCGGTGTAGGGCTGGAGTTCGCCCGGGGTGCCGGCCGCGCGCGGCACGGTGTCCACGCCGTCGGTCCACGCGCCGGGGGCCGGCTGGGCCGGAGCGGCCGGCGGCACGACGGTGGCCGCGTCCGGCTCCGCCGGCTGCGGCGCAGCGGCCGGGAAGGCCTCCGGCGTCTCCCGTACCGGATCCGGATGGGTGGTCATGACCTCTCCTCGCTGCGCTCGTGGCCGCCCGCCGGGCGGTCGAGCTGACCGATGATCCTGTCGCCGACGGTCACGCCGGCGCCCCTACCAGGTGCTTGAGGACGGAGGTGAAGAAGCCGAGGCCGTCCAGCGAGGGGCCGGTGAGTTCCTCCACGGCGTGCTCCGGGTGGGGCATGATGCCGACCACGTTCCCGGCCTCGTTGGTGATCGCCGCGATGTCGCGCTGCGACCCGTTCGGGTTGCCGCCGAGGTAGCGGGCCACCACCCGGCCCTCGGCCTCGAGCTGGTCCAGCGTCGCGGCGTCGGCGACGTAGCAGCCCTCGCCGTTCTTGACCGGGATCAGCACCTCCTGGCCCGGCTGGAACGTGTTCGTCCAGGCGGTGCCGACCGTCTCGATCCGCAGGACCTGGTCGCGGTTGCGGAAGTGCAGGTGCTGGTTGCGGGTGAGCGCGCCGGGCAGCAGGTGCGCCTCGCAGAGGATCTGGAAGCCGTTGCAGATGCCGAGCACCGGCAGGCCACCGCGGGCCGCGTCGACGACCGTCTCCATCACCGGGGCGAACCGGGCGATCGCGCCGCAGCGCAGGTAGTCGCCGTAGGAGAAGCCGCCGGGAAGGACGACCGCGTCGACCCCGTGCAGGGCGGGGTCGCCGTGCCAGAGCCGGACCGGCTCGGCGCCGGCGACCCGCACGGCGCGGGCGGCGTCCCCGTCGTCGAGCGAGCCGGGGAAGGTGACTACTCCGACCCGCGCGGTCACGACCGGGCGCCCGCGGTCTCGTCGGCCTCGACCAGGCGGACGGTGAAGTCCTCGATGACCGGGTTGGCGAGCAGCTTGTCGGCGATCTCCCGGGCCCGGTCCAGGTCCGGTTCACCGGTGAACTCGATCTCGATCCGCCTACCGATCCGGACCGAGGCGACGTCGCTGACGCCGAGCCGCGGCAGCGCGTTTGCGACGGCCTGGCCCTGCGGATCGAGGATCTCGGGCTTGAGCATGACGTCGACGACGACGCGAGGCACTGGGCACTCCTGACTGTGTACGCAGTTGGGTGCCGACCCACAACGGGCGAGCGCAGCCAGCCTACCTGGCAGATGGCGGTGCGCCCGCACCGGCCGGGCCCCGCTCGGGCCGCGCTGCGGACAACTCCCCGACACACGTGTCGTGGAACACTCCGCGCCGCCCGGCACAGCCTCCACCAGGGCATATACGACTCGCGCTATGGCCGAATCGTTATGTCACGGAGTCCAAAAGGAAATCTTGAAAAGCTGTCCGGCTGCCCCTACTCTACATCGACAGAGCTCGATGATACGGCGGCCTGGGATCCCGCGCCGCCGGTTGCCCCGCCCGGCGACCCCGGGTACCACCCCTCCCTCAAGGAGTCCACCCCATGCGCATCCGCTCCCTGCTCGTGGCGATCAGCACGGCGATGATCGGCGTCGTCGGCGCCGCCTCCGGCGCGACCGCGGCTCCCGCCGGCCCCCAGCCCATCATCGGCGGCGGCACCGTCTCGTCCGCCCCGTGGGCCGCCGCGGTGTTCAGCAACGGCTCGTTCACCTGCTCCGGCAGCGTGATCGCCTCGCAGTGGGTGCTCACCGCCCGGCACTGCATCAGCGGCACGATGTCGGTCCGTATCGGCAGCGTCAACCGCACCTCCGGCGGCGTGACCCGCAGCGTCTCGGCCACCTACACCCGCTACGACCTGGCCCTGATGCGCCTCTCCAGCGCGGTGAGCACCTCCACCGTGACCCTGGCGACCAGCAACCCGCCGATCGGCTCGACCAACTCGATCTACGGCTGGGGCATGACCTGCTACAGCGGCTGCTCGGCGTCGACGGTGCTGAAGACCGCCAACGTGCAGGTGACCAGCAACAGCGCCACCGACGCGTACGGCGGCCAGGCGATCCGCAGCTCGCGGATCAACGGCAACGCGTGGCGGGGCGACTCGGGCGGGCCGCAGTTCTACAACGGCCGGCAGGTCGGCGTCGCCTCGACCGCCGACGGCGTGAACATCCAGAACTACGGCAGTGTCGCGTACAACCGGTCCTGGATCACCTCGGTGGCCGGTGTCTGACGGTTAGCGCCCCGGGCGGCGCGGATGGTCGACCAAGCGTCGGCCGTCCGCGCCGCGCCGTTTTTCAGCATCCGATCAGGTGAACAAGGCTCGCGATCGGGTGGTCGCTCACCCTGACAGCATCGGAATCGTGCTGGTCGTGACGACGGACCAACTGCCCGGCTACGAGATCCGCCAGATTCTCGGCGAGGTGGTCTCCTCGATGGCAAGGACCAGGAACCCGTACCGCGAGGGCGTCAAGAACCTGCGCGGTGGCGCGTACGACCCGATGGCCCCGGACAACCTCACCCGGTGGCGTACCGACTCGGTGGCCCGGCTCGGCGAGGAGGCCCGCCGGATCGGCGCCAACGCCGTGATCGGCATGCGCTTCGACAGCCGGGACTGCGGTGAGATGTGGATGGAGATCTGCGCGTACGGGACGGCGGTGATCGTCGTACCCAAGGTGCCCGACGTCATGCCGCCGGATCAGCCGCTGGTCGCCGCGGAGACCGCCCACGACCCGGCCATCGCGGAGGCCCCGGGTGGCATCGCCGAACCGGCGAGCGCCCCGAACCTCCGCACCGCCGCCGAAACTCCCACCCGTGACACCTGACCGCACCCGGCCCCGCCGACCTTCAAGCGCGGTTGATCATGAAGTTATCGCGCGTTGCATCGGCGTGTCCGCGCAACAACTTCATGATCACCGGGGTGGGGCGGTCCGGGGC
>NZ_SMKG01000087.1 GCF_004348525.1 Micromonospora sp. 15K316
AGCGAGCACTCGCCTATGCGTTTCCCGCACCCACAACACCCCAGCCCACACGCTCACGCTTAACCGCTCGCGGCCCTTCACCTTGTAAGCGAGATGTCGCCGGTTCGATCCCGGCCGGGGGCTCCAAACAGGCACCACCTGCGGAAACGCTGGCACCAGCCAGCGCCATCCGTATGCTTAGCCGCTCACGGAGCACTCGCCTATGCCTCGGAGTTCGGCTTAGCATGTCCCCCGTGTCCGTTTCCTCGGCTGCACCCAGCGCCGGTGCAATACGACTCAATCCGGACACCTTCTACGTCCACGAGACGCACGACGCCGCCGGAGGGCTCCCCCGCATGGGACTCCCCGACGACACACCCACCGACACCGCCACCCGGCGGCAAGAGTCAGGGTGCTACGCGAGTGCTGCACGACCCGCCCGGGGCGTGGACGACTTCCACACGACCAGGGGGTTGTGAGCAGTGCCCAGCAAACGGGGGAAACTCCCCACCAACCTCGGACCGTTCCAGCCGTGGATCGACTCCTTCGACCTATCCCTCCAAGTCGCCGAGAAGTCGACCAACACCCGCCGGATCTACACCGACGCCGCCACATGGTTCGCCGGCTGGCTGCTCCGCGACACCCAGGTCCGCGCCTGGGGCCAAGTCACCCGGGACGAGCTGCGCGCGTTCTTCGTGCACATGCAGGACATCGAATACGCCCGCGGCTACCGGAACAACATCGGCCGGGCATTGCAGGCGTTCTTCAAGTGGTACGCCGACGAAGAAGAGGCACCGAACCCGTTCGACAAGTTCAAGCCCCCGCCGCCACCCAAGGTCGGTGCGCAACGGAAAGCGGTCATCGAAATCGACCAGCTCGCCGCGCTGATCCGGGACGCGGAGAAGGGCCGGGATTTCGAGTCGCGGCGTGACGCAGCCCTGCTGCGGTTGTTCGCGTGCACCGGCTGCCGCCTCGCGGAGATCACGAACCTTCGGGTGGGCGACGTCAACATCGTGCGCCGCACCGCTGCCGTGGTCGGCAAGGGCGGCAAGGAGCGGGTTGTGCGGTTCGACGCGAAGGCGGCTCTCGCGCTCGACCGGTACCTGCGCAAGCGGGCCGAGCACAAGGCCGCCCAGGTCGTCGACGCGCTGTGGATCGGTGTCCGCCGGAACCAGCCGATGACCCCGTCTGGAGTGCGGCAGATCGTCAAGCGGCGGGGCACCCGGCTCGGCATGGACATCCACCCGCACCTGTTCCGGCACACGTTCACCCACAACTGGCTGGACGCCGGAGGGGCCGAAGGTGACCTGATGGAGCTGAACGGGTGGGAGTCGCAGCAGATGCTGCGGCACTACGGCTCGTCAGCCCGGGGGGTGCGGGCCCAGCGGGCGTACGACCGCATCGACGTGATGCGGGGCGTTTAACCTCACCGGTGACCCTGGGCGCGGCTGCCGTTGCGGTGACCGAACGGCAGCACCCCCGGGCTGTCGACGCCGAGTTGCGTCGGGTCGGTGGGGGAGTCGAGGAACTGTCGGCGGCCTTCTCGGACGCCGACGGCGTAGCTTTGCCACTCCCGCTGGCGTGACTGCTCGATGACCCAGCCGACCAGGTCGGCCAGGTCTTGGTGCCGCAGCGCGTCGATCTCGTCGCGCTGCTGCTCCCGCCGGCACTTGTCGACCATGACGACCCAGCCCATGCCGAGGCAGACCGCGATGACGCTGAGGGTTGAACCGACGGCCAGGTGTACACCGATGAGCGGGTCGAGGCCCGCAGTCAGGCCGATGTGGTAGGCGACGGCCACCCAGTCGATGGCGGCGGCGGCGGCGAGGGCGACGGTGGCGCGGACGTACAGGCGTGGCGGGGCGCCGAGGCGTCGCTCTTCCAGGAGTTGGGCGAGTCGCTGCGCTCGCTGCTGGGCGGCGTGGTCGTGCCGGTCCTCTTCTGTCTCCGGAGGAAACGGCGGGAGGTGCGTCATCATCGATGGGGCTCCGATCAGGCGGTGCGTGCGGATCGGAGACGCGCAGAACCGTGTGGGGCTCTGCCGCCTCCTCGCCGCAGGTGGTGGGTGTGCGGCGGCAGGCGCCGGCCTGGCGCTGTGGCCGGTGCCTGGTGGTGGCGGGGGTCAGCCCGTCGAGGTGGGGGTGATGCCGCCGCCGGTGCGGCGGTAGACAGCCGCGGGCGCGTTGGCGGCTACGGGTAGCGGGAGCCGGGCGCGGCGGTTCTGCTGGTGATGCGCGTTGGGCATCAGATCCTCCCCCACAGGGATCGTGTGCCGGGTCTGGGCGCAGTGCTGGCCGCCTCCGGGTGCGGCCGTGCGTGTTCAGTTACCTTTCCCGTGTCATTCGATTCTTACAGTTTGCAACTTTCACCGCGACGCAGGGTGAACGACGCGATGGGTTTGCCGCGTCGGCTGGTGTGGCCGCCCGACCACCCACCGTGCGGACGCGGACACAGGCTGCCCGAGCGCGTACCAGTGCCGGTACCGTCCGTTCGGATGCCGTTACGCGATAGTCCTGCCCGAACGGCCGCTATGGGCAGAGCCGAATCTCTATGCCAAGCACGTCTAGATGGATGATGCAGTCCTGATCAGAGTCCTGACCGGGGTCAGGTCCTGGACTGGGGTCGGCCACCGGTGACGGTCCGCCGTGCGGGGACTGCGGCGACTGCGAGGGCTTCGGGGACTGCGGCGGCTTCGGGGCCGTGGTGGACGAGGGTGTCGTGCCTCCGCCAGGCGGGGCGGTGGCCGTGGGTCGGGCCGTCCGGTCAGCCGCCCCCGGCGTCGACCCCGCACCCCGATCATCGGTCCGGCTGGGTGCCAGCGCTGGCCCAGCCGGGGCGGGCGCCGTGGACGCCGGGCCGCTCGACGCCGGAGACGGGGGAGCGGCCGGCGGCATGGCGACAGCCGAAACCTGGGCTGCCGGAGGCGACACCGCGGCAGCCGCCGGACCGCCCGGCCCCGGCTCGCCGCCGCCCAGCCCGGCCGCCAGTGCGACGGTCGCCCCGACAAGTACCGCAGCCGCACCAGCCACAGTCGCACCCCTTGACGGCGGGCGGCGCTTGACCCAGTCGTGCAACCACAGCAGGGGCAGGAACGGCACTACGAGAAGCCCGGCGGCAGTCGGGGTCGACCGGGCTGGGACGGCCATAGCCCATGGCGCCAGCTCCAGCAGGTGGTTTGGGCGGCCGGCGGCTACGTCCGCAACGTTGTTGGACAGGGCGGCTCGCGCAGTGGCCGGGCTGTTGGTGCTGCCGACGAGCTCGTGGCCACGGCGTTCGACTTCCTGTTCGACTGCTCGACGGATACGGGCTGCTCCGCGGCCGTCGGGAACGTAGACGATCACGCGCATGCGGCGACGCTAGTCCTTCCTGGTCCACACTGGGAGGTGCCGTTCGGCCGCGATCACATTGACCGCCAGGGGGTGGTCACCGGCGCCGCCGCCCGTACTCACGGCGGATCCGCGACACCCGCTGTCGCCGCTGCAACTCCCGGTCGGCCTCGACGAGCGGCGCGAGTGCCCGCCACGCAGGTTCGAGAGCCCTCCGGATCTGCTCGAAGTGCGCACCTATCCGGGCGAACACGTCCCCGGCGGCAGCGATCTGAGCTGCGGTGGCGAGCTGCTCAAGCGTCGGTGTGTGGATGACGAGCCCGGTGGGCTGTTCGGGGGCTTCGGGTGTCCACCGCATCGCGTCGGCGGACGTCTCCCAGTCGGCGATGGCGTTGTCGATCGTGTCGAGGATGCTCGGGGCTGGTGTGGGCATGGTGGGGATTCTCCTCCGAGAGGGTTGGGGTGTCGGCGCCCGGCGCGCACACCCGGACGCCGACACACGGGCTACGGCTGGTCGGGGATGGTGAGGAAATGGATCAACTCGGCACGTTCCCGGCCGATCACCGCCACCGCCTCCGCGGTCGTCATCGGCGCGTCAGTCGTCCAGCCCCGCTTCACGATCGCCATCCGGGCGGCCTGCATCCCGGCCAGGAACGGCGCCGCGTAACGCGGGTCGGACTCATCCAACGCCGGCGGCGGGATGTCGGCGCCGCGGTCATGCTCGATCGCCCGGTCGGGTGCCACGGTCCGCCAGTCCGGCCACGTGCGGGCCTCATTCTTCGCCTGCTTCGCCACGATCGCGTCGACGATGGCCTGCGGCTCATGCCCGGCACGCCACGCCCCATCCAACGCGAGGATGACGACGTCGACCCACTCACCGAGGTCGCCGGGCGCCGCCGCGATCTCCGCCAACTCCTTGCGGATGTGGTCGAGGATTCCGGCCGTGCGAGGGCCGGGCCCGAACGTGCGCTCCGAAAACGCACGCTGCCGGGCCAGGTGGGCGGCGTCGATCACCGCCGGTTCCGTCTGGGGTTCGGTCAGGCATGGACCGTTCGGGCTGTCGAGTATGCACAGGGCGTGGAGGCAGTGAGCCATGGGTTGTCTCCTTCGGTTGGGGCGGGTCAGACGGTGGCCGGCGGCGTCCAGTGCAGCGGCGAACGCCACCCGGTCTCCGCGGTCCCCTCGGGCGTCTCCATCACATACCGGTGCGCCGGAGCGGCACCGGGCTCACCCGGCTCACCGTCCACGCCCCGCTGGAGCAGCGCCGCTTCCCGCTCGGCGGCGGCGCGGGAGTCGTCCTTGACGCGGTAGATGTTGCCGTCGTCGGAGCGGACGGCCCATTCCTCGCGGACGGTCACGTTGGCGGGCAGGTAGCTGGTGGTCATGTTGGGCTCCTTCGCTTCGGGGGTCGGGTTGGTGGTTCGTGCGGTCGGGGAGTTATCGCGGATCAGCGGCAGCCCGAACAGCAGCCTTGTGCTCCCGGTGCCAGCGTCTGCGGGCGGTGGCGTTGGGCAGGAACGGGGACACGTCGCCGCAGGAGCAGCGGATTGCCCCCTCGCGAACCAGGTAGATGCCTCGGTCGTAGAGCCGACCCTCGTTCGGCAGGGTGTGGCCGGCGAGTCGGTTGGATTTCATCGCGTGCCTCCGTGGGTGATGTCGCGGCGGTAGGTGTCGGCGGTGTGGGGGCTGCGGCGGCCGTCGAGGTAGGCGGCCAGGAGCCGGGCGTACGGGTCGCCCTCGGGCGGAAGCGGGACAAGGTCAATCACGATCGGCTCCCTGGTAGTGGATCGACGCGCACGGGAAGCACGGTGCGCCGTGGCCGTAGAGAGTGACCATCCGGTAGCAGTCGAGGCCGTCGTCTGGGTGGCAGAGCCAGATGTCGCCGAGCCGGGCGTAACCCCGCATCGGTGTGCGGCAGTGGCCGCAGATCCGCTCCGTGTCGGCATCGGTGTCGGGCCGGGCGTGCGGGTCGCCCGGCTGCGGCACGACGACAAGGTCAGTCACGGGAGTCCCGATTGATGTTGAACGTCGCGCGCTGCGGAGTGGCGTCGGGCGAGAGGTAGAGGATGGGCCGAACACCCTCACGCCAGTCCGCTCCTACGGACAGCCACCCTCGCCGCGTGCCGATGTCGAGCTGCCAACGTCTCCACCACCGGAACAGGTGAATCCGGATCATCGCGGTCTCCTAACGGTCTGCGGGTCGGTGGACGGCTGCGGCAGGGCGGCGACGTCAGTCACGGCGGGATTCCTCCATGCTTCGGGCGATGGACGCCAGCACGTCCAGTTGCGCGGCCAACGTCAGCGCCTCGCCGGCCAACTCGCTGATCTGCTGGACAACCTGCGTGTAGTCGTCGTGGGTCCGGCCGGCGTCCATGTAGCCGATGACCCGGTTGCCCTGCTGGTTGATGCGCTCGATGACGCGGCGCAGGTGCAGTCGGACGGCTTCGACGCTGGTGAACCGGGCGGCCTGAGCCACCCGGTCGAGGTCGGCGGCGGTGGGCATCAGGCCGCCTGAGCGTCGGCGAGGGCGTCCCAGTGGGCCACGAGCGCGGCGTGGGCGGCCTCGGCGGCTTCCTTGGTGGTCCAGCGGGTGGTGCCGTCGAGGGCGATGCCGGGGCTGGTGCTGCGGATGGGGAGCCCGTGGCACTTCTCGACCTGCTGGCCGCCGATGTGCCAGCCCTTGCACGCTCCGCAGTAGATCGCCATTTCCGTCTCCCCTGTTCGCTCTCTCGCTTGCAACATCAGTGTTGCATACCTCCCTAGTCCAATGCAACCCTGATGTGGCATAGTCGGAACATGGATCACATCGACCGCATCCGCGAAGCCCGCCAAGCCCGAGACGAAGCCGTCGAGCGCGCCACCGAAGCCCTCCACGCGGCCATCGCCGACGCCGTCCGGGACAAGGCCCCCGTCGAGCAGGTCGCCGCCGCCGCCGGCTACCACCGCAACCACGTCGGCCGCATCGCCCGCGAACGCGGCGTGCCCGACGCCCGGACGCTGCGCCGCAAGGACGAGAGCTGAGCCGGGCCGGGCGTGCGGGTCGCCCGGCTGCGGCACGGCGGCGAGGGACGTCACGGCTGGACCAACTGCCGCTCGAAGTAGCGGTCGATCATCACGCCCCAGTACCGGGTGGCCTTCTTCGACGACATCGTCTTGGCCAGCTCCTCGGCGGTCATGCCGGGCCGGTACTGACACTCGTGCGCCTCGTGCCCGAAGTCGCCGCCACGCTCGTCGCCGCAGTTCGAGCAGTGCGGGTTGCGCCGGCCGAACCTCGGGTTGACGGTGTGCTGCGGGCTGCACTGGCAGCCATCCACCGGACTCCACGAGGGGCAGGCGCTCGTCACGCCAGCGCGGTGCTCGCAGGGCAGGTTGTAGACGTCTCCGTTACACCCGCACTTGGCCGGGTGCCACGCGGTCACCGTCTGCCCGCAGAGGTCGCAGGCAAGGAACGGGTTGGCGAGGGCGATGCTGGCGTGTGTCCGGGTGTGCGTCACGACTTCTCCTTGATCGTTCTGTGCCATCTGAACGGTGCTTCTGGGGCTATGCGTGGGCATGGGTTGCGCCGGGTGAAAGCGTCACCGTTCGCCGCTCCGGGTCGATGCGGATGATCGGCAGCCCGAGTCGCTCCGCCTTGCGGACGGCGCTCGCGGTGCCGCCGGTGGTCTTCGACCGCTTGTGCACGGCGACGATCACGGAGCCGGCGGCGAGCATCCCGTCGTTGCGGGCATGGAGGAGCTTCACGTCGTAGTGGTCGCCGTAGGTGGTGACCTTCGCGGCCCGGTCGAGCAGGCGGCGCCACTCGGTCTTGTCCTCGTCTCGCCATGGGTTCGGCTGCTGCGGGAACGGGACGTGCGCCCAGAGCTTCATCCCGGCCGTGTCGGTCTCGTCGGCCCACCACAGGTCCGTGCCGAGCGCCATACCGGAGACGCCGGTGGCGGTGCCGTGTTCGTCGCGGAGCTTGACTGCGATCCGCTTCAGCTCGGCGCGAATCCATCGCCGCTCCTCGGCGGTGAGGTGCTGGGGGCGGTGTCCGGTAGCCGCGGCGACCTCCCACGCGCTCACTTCACGGCCTCCAGTCCGGGGAAGGGCACGTTCTCGATGTCGTCGTGGCGGGTGCCGTCGTACGGGGCCACCACCGGCCGGGCCTCGGGCTCGCCGTAGCCGGCGGCGCGCAGCAGGGTGACGGCGTCGGCGAGCAACATCCGCACCGGGAAGCCGAATCGGCCCGTCGTCGGGTACGGGTCTCCGGTGAGGGCGGCGAGCTGAGCCGAGGTCGTGTACGCCCACCACCGGCCGGCGTTGGCCGGCCCGACTCCGGCGCGCTGGACGACGAGGATGCCGGCCATGGCGCGCGCGTTGGTCACCTCGACGGCGAGTTCCGCCATCCACTTCTCGATGACGAGGTCGCTGGCGCGGAGGCTGCGCCGCTCGGCGTGCGGGAAGCCGTTGGCGACGAGGAACTTCACCGTGGCCGACTCCGCGGCCGTGCCGATGTCACGGGGCCGGCGCTTCACGACCGCACCTGCTCGTAGGTCGCGGTGAATCCGGCGGCGTGAGCCTTGCCCGTGGTGGTTTTGACCCCCCACTGCGGGGAGTCGGCGTTGACCACGCCATCCACGTCGAGCAGCCACACCGGGGGGATCGGGCCAGCGTCGGGCAGGTGCTGGGCGAGCAGGTTCCAGCCGGTGCCGGTCGGCCGGTACGGGTAGTGGCCGAGGGTGTCCGCGCCTTCGCGGATGTCGGCGGTGATCCAGCCGGCCTGCCGCTGCTCGGCGGTCGCCGAGAGCACGTTGCTGGCCGGGGTGGTGGCCCGGTTCTGTACCGCGCTGCTGTGCGGGGAGAACCACACGTTGCCGTCGGCGACGTCGCGGAGTAGCCGCAGCCGGGTCTTGGTCGGGTGCAGGTTGGTCATGTCAGCCTCGTTCCTCTCGGTGCCGGGCCAGGTCGAAGGGTCATCGGGCCTCCACGGTGTCGGTGACGGCCGCGAGGCCGTCGAGGTCGGTTGTCTGCTCGTGGGTGGCGTTGCCGTATCCGGCGAACACGACCCGGTCCATGCGGCAGGTGAGGGTCTTGGCCTGGCTGGTCCAGCGGATCGCCGCACCGAACACCGCCGGGGCGTTGGTGCCGGTGGCGAGGACGAACGCGCGGCCGGTGGTGGTGTGGCGGGGCACCGCGTAGGCGGTGGTCTGGTCGCCGTGCTGGCGGACCTTGACGGCCCACGTACCGGCAGGGACCTGGGTGCAGGTGAGTTGGTCGGCGTCGCGGGGGACGGCGTAGCGAGGGTTGAGGGTGACGGCGGTCTGCTGGCTCACGGCAGCGGCACCCCCGCCGACTGGCGGGTGCAGTTGGGGCAGCCGGGCTGCTCGCGGCCGTCGCAGTAGTAGGGGCCGATCATCGAAAACTCGTCCACGCCAACCATCCGAATCACTAGCGGTTACCACTACCAATATACGACGCGATGGGCACCCGGTCTACGACTTCTACCGAGTTTCAAGCGCCGACCGCACCAGCGGCGGCAACGGCAACGGCCGAGGCCGCCCCTGCAAGTGCCGCTCGAACATCCGCAGCATCGACTCCCGACCCACCCGCGTCGACCTGGGCCGAACCGCGTCCCGAGCCACACACACCTCGAACGGCACATCCGTCAGGTCCACCACCCGGAACGCGGCGCCTGTCCGCTCCGCGATGTCCCACAGCGCGACCAGGTGCTTATCGGCCAGGTTGGTGCCGTCCTCCACCACGGACACTCCCTGGCGCAGCAGGTCGAGGATTGCCCCGTGCGTCACGACCGTCACCTGCCGCTCCTGCCAGCTGGTGCCGAGCCAGCCGCCGTGCAGCATCGCCCGGGTGTCGTCCCTGCTCACCCGGGCACGGGCGGACGGATCCTCGGCCACCCAGCCGCGGGCGAACCGGGTCTTGCCTGACGCCGGAAGCCCTCGCGTCGCCAGCAACTCCAACACGCCGGTCACCACTCGAACCCGTGCACGGTGTACGACACGGTCCGGCCCAGCCGCGACACCACGAACACCGACCCTTGCAGCCGCACCGGCCGCTCCCCGAGCACCGTGGCGGCCTGGTCGACGCTGCGCTGCGCCGGCAACCCGACCTCGGTGAGCGCGTGCATCGCGTCCAGCCGCAGCGGCACCGGCATCGCCCCGGCGCGCAGCAGGTCAGCCAGGGCGCGCACCGCTGCGACCATCCGCTCCCGGTCGGGGTTGTCCGAGTCGCTCGTCCACGACAGCCGCACCTCCGTGTACTCGGTGCCGTTGAACAGCCGGCCGGGGGCGACGATGACGTGCGGGTCCAGCCCGACCTGCGTGGCGGTGTCCGGGTCGGCGGCGATCGCCCGCACCCAGGCGGCATCGCTCGCCAGGAAGTTCAGGTGTAGGCCGTGCGGGGCCGGTACCCGGCCGGAGTCGAGCAGGTGCACCAGCGCGCCCAGCTCGGCGAACAGGGCGGTCACGCCCGCGCCGCCTCTGCGAGGTGCTGCCGGGGGTCGCCCATGCAGCACAGGCACGAGTAGTCGCAGCGCGCCCGGCCCTGGCCGCCGGGACGCCGCACGGTCGGGACCGGCCGCAGGTGCTCGCGGGGCACACACGTCCACAGGGGCCCGCCGCCGACGCCGTACAGCGTCCAGCGGGGCTCGCCGTCGACCTGCTCGCAGCCGTCCTCGCAGCGGCCGGCGATGAAGCCTTTCAGGCCGACCGCGGGTCCGGCGGCGAGCCGAGCCCCGTCCCACATATGCGGCGTCCACCGGGGGTCGTCCGGGCCGGAGGCTGCGATGCGGTAGGCGGCGGCGCGGCGAGCCCGGTCGAGGGCGGCGGCGCGGCGGGCCTGCTCGGCGGTGCCGGCGGCGACGACCGCGGCGAGGTCCGCGTCGTTCAGGTTCCGCACGGCTACGGTCAGGTCGGCGATGTCGGTCACGAATCCTCCAAATAGCTAGCTGTTACTTCTATCGATGCGCGAGCGCGGAGAGCGTCGGTTGCACCGGCGACCGCGCAGCCCGCCGCCGCAGGGGATGACGTAGGTGATGCCGTCGAAGGTCGTCGTCTCAACCCCTCACCTCACTAGCGGTTACATCTACCAAGATACGTCAGGGCGGCCCGCCCCGTCTACGACATCGACCCTCCACTTCGACACGTCCCAGCCCGGACCGGTCGGTGGTGCGGGTGCGGTCATGCCGCTTCCCCCGGTTCGAGTTGGTCCTGTCCGACCCAATCGAGGTACGCCTGGTCATCAAGGTTGCGGAATGGCTGGCCGCTGGCCGCACGGGGGGTGGACCGGTTCGGTATCTCGTCGGGCGTCGGCGGCGGTCCGAGCTTCTGGATGCGCCTGAGCAGACCGAGGCCCACATCGTTCAGCCCGGCCAGTTTCCGGGCCAGCACGGCTTCAATCTCAGTGGCGGGCCAGCCGTGTCGTAGCGCGTCGGCGATCGCCCGGGTGAGCGTCCGCGCGTCGGGCACGGTCATGTCGGCCCGGTAGGGGTCGACCAGAGCAACGGCTGCGGCCCGATGCGGATCGTCGCGCTCGGCGTCCGCCCCCTCCGCCCTGGGGGTGGGGGTTAGTGGTTCTTGTGGTGGTAGTGGTTGCGTACCGCCGTTGGAACTACCAGCGGCAGAAGTGGAACTACCAAGGTGCCGATGTGGAACTACGGTGGTTCCACCGTCGGAACTACCGGGGGTGTCGCTCGACCCCCCGTCGGTGGTTCCACCGTCGGTACTACCGGGGCTGTCGGTGGTTCCAGCGTCGGAACTACGAGCCGGGATCGTCAGCCGGTACAGCGTCGGCCGCCGGGCGGCCTGGTGCACGACCGCCAGCCAGCCGGCGTCGACCAGGGCGGCGACGATCGCAGGAACCTTCGCCCGCCGTCGGATGCCCGCCTTCGCCATCAGCCGCGGGTACGTTAACCAGGTCAGGTCGGCGTCGGCGCCCTTGTCGCCGGCCGCGTTGCGGGCGTGCCGGGCGTAGGTCTCGGCCACCGCCTTCTGGTCGGCGTTGAGGTCTTCCGACTCCCACACGGCGTCGCGGTAGACGTCGGTGAACCACCGCCCCGACGCGGGGCGACTGGCTCTCCCCGCTGCTGCTGGCGGTTCCGGCTGGGTACCGGGGTTGATACTCTCTTGCACAGCCCAGGGCCTCTCTGGGTTAGTCGGGCCGGGAGCCCAGGTGTTTGCCCACCTGCCCGGCCCGCACTTGTTTCGGCGGGTCAGTCGGCGTCTGGTTTCGGCTTCCGCTGCACGTCTTTGAGCACCGTGTCCAGCCAGGTCGTGGACCAGGCGTGGCCCATGGCGCGCAGGATGTCGGCCTTCTTCATGCCGTCGGCGTACGCCTCGCGGGCGGCCTGCACCAGCTCATCGCGTGGGCCGGCGACCAGCTTGTCGGCGCGTTCCTTGGCGCGTACGTAGGCCCTTCCCTTCCTGGTCAGGGCGTCTCTGTGTTTGTCCATGCGTGGATATTCCCACGCCACCCGGTGGGCTGACAACTTTCCCAACCAGGTTGGTGTTTCGTCCTTGACACGGTGGGTGCCTCCACCTAACTTGGTAGATGTAAGCGCTAGCGGGCTTGGCCGGTGGGGCAAAACACCGGCCAAGCCCCCGGATCGGGAAGGCCCCCGACATGATCAGCAAGCTCACCCAGCCCGGCGAACAGCACAGCAAGGAGTACGGCACGATCACCCTCGTCGCCAGCCTGTGCGTCGGCGGCGGCGTCGCCCTCAACACCTTCGCCGGACCCACCCGCATCGACGAGTTGTCCGGCCTCCGGTTCACCAACCGGCTCGACGCCGCCGAGGTGTACCGCGACATCCGCGACGCCGGCCTGGCCGACGTGAGCATCCCGGGCATCGCCGAGCGGGTGCGCGAGCGGCTGGTCGGCATCGCCGCCCCGCTGCGCGGCCGGGCCGACCAGGAGCCCCGGGTGGCCGAGCTGGACGCCGCCCTCGACCGCGTCGAGGCGCTGGCCTTCACCTCCACCCTGTCGGACCGCACCTTCGCCACCCTGCGCGACGAGTTCGCCGCCGGCATGGCCCACGCCTGACCAGCACCACACCACGCACCACCGTCGGCCCCGTCCACAGGGGGCGGGGCCGACACACCCAACACACACCAGTCCCCCCACACCACGACAGGAGAACCGTCATGGACCGCGTCACTGTCACCGCCCGCCGTGCCGCCCGCGCCGCCGCCCGCAGCGCCCGCCGCGCCGTCACCATCGACCTGCCCACCGACGACGGCCAGGTGAAGACCCGCCGGATCAAGCAGCGCCGCCCGTCCCGGCAGACCACCCGGCACACCGCGATCGTCGCCTCCCAGCTCGGCGTCGCCTGATGTCCGGCAACACACCCTCGCGGGCGGCGGTCGACCGCACAGACACCGCCGCCCGCGCGGCCACCGCCACGGTCACCGACCCGATGGGTGAGCTGCTGACCGCCGTCCGGGACTACCGGGTCGTCAACGTCGGCGGCCGGTGGGTCATCGACGTGTCGTGGCTCGGCCGGGCCGCCCTCGACGCCGGTCTGGTCGCCCAGGTCGGCGAGGTCGACCGGACCCTGCTGAAACTCACCCGCACCGGACGAGTCGCCGTCAGCCACTGGTGGACGATGCGAGCCCTCACCGCAGCGGTCCGCGTGTCGGCCGCCTGCCGTCGGGCCTACGACGCCGGAGTCGAGGCCGGGCAGGCGACGACGGTCGAACCGGTCCGTCGGCACCGGCTGCGCCGCGCGGTCGTCCGGGTCGCCTGGTCGGTGTCCTGCATCGCGTGCGGCGTGACCCTCGCGCTCGCCGTTCTCGCCCACTGAACCCGCGTCTGCACGTGAGCCCGCCGGGCCGGACCTTGCACTCCCGGCCCGAGTGGGGTCACCACAGGCCAGCCCACCAACCACGAAGGAGAGCCCATGGCGAACAACTCGAACAGCTCCGACTCGGCCATCCCGTCGGTGACGGAGACGCTGCGGTTGCAGGCGCAGGAGCAGCGGGACAAGGCCAACGGCGTCGAGACCGCGGCGTCGCGCCGCACCGCCCGGATGATCGCCGCCCAGAACCGCCGGTAGTGCGCGTCTGCTCGTGAGCCTGCCGGGCCCGGCCAGCGCGTCCGGGCCCGTGCGGGGTCATCGCAGACCAGTGCGTGGGGGCGGCCCGCAGGCAAGCCGGCCGCCCCCACTGTCCCCAACCCATTGAGGACCGCCCCGCACATCGGCGATTGCAGCGCCGCGCGGGGCGGGCCGACCAACCCGAAAGGGGGCCCGCCATGGGCAAGTCCATCACACAGCTCGGCAAGGAGTGGCAGGCGGCGCAAAACCTCGCCCAGGTCGTCGGGGGCCAGCAGGCCGCCGCCGACGTGGAGAAGGCGCGGCAGGCGCTGGCCGCCGCGGTGAAGGGCCGGCGTTGACCGGCAGGTCGGCGCGCTGGTGCCGGGTCGGCGGCTACGTCGCCGGCCTGGTCCTGGCCTTCGGCATCGTGTTGCTCGGGCTGGAACTGGCGGCTCCGGGCGCCGGGCCGGATGTGGCGCTCGGAGCATGGCGAATGCCGGTGGCCGTGCCGTTGATGGTGGTCGCCGCGCTGGCCTTCATGTGGTGCAGCCGGGTCGTTCGGCGCGTCCCGGATGACGGCCAGTGAGCGACTTCGACGAGGACGCAGCGGTCGACCGGCTTGTCACCGAGCTGGAGGTGAGCGAGCCGGTCGACCCGTTGGCGGTGTTGGACGCGGGCGACGCGGTCAAGCGGCGGGTGGCCGCACTGCTGGCTGTTGAGCCGCAGGTCGTGGACGGGCTGGCCGATGACGTTGCGGCAGAGGAGGCGTCGGTGGTGGCGCGAGTGGTCGAGTTCATGGACGAGGGCCCAGCGTTTCCATGCTAGGTCACCCCACCTCCAGTAACTTGGTAGATGTACGAGCTATTGATTAAGGCTGTGCAAGCGGAACGGCAGCTGACCGAAGGAGATTCCATGAGCACCGACTTCTGGGCCGACGCCGAGATCATCCACGCCTACACCCGCGCCCAGGCGCTCGCCGACGGCGCCCTGGTCGACGCCGGCCCGATGGCCCGCGAAGCAGGATTTGCCGCGCCGGTTGCCCTGACCCGGGCCGCCTGGGAGGACTGCGTCGGCTGGGGCGACGCCGACAGCGAGCGCAAAGGCACCGTGCAGGACGAGAAGGGCCGCCTGTGGGACGTCCTGTGGATGGCGATCAGCGCCGCTCGCCGGAACCGCGGCGGCGATCGAGTCCCGTTCCGGCTCGTGCGGGTGCCGCGCACCGGTACGGGTCGCCAGCCGAGGCTGGTCGAGCTGACGCTGACGATTGGGCCGGGCGACAACGGTGAGCCGGTGTTCACGATCATGGAGCCGCACGAGTCGTGATCATCTATCTGATCCGGAACACCCTCGACTGCAAGGGGTACGTGGGACAGACCACGCTGCCCCTTGCCGTCAGGTTCGCCAGCCACAAGGCGTGCCACCGCCCGGACATGCTGATCTCCGTGGCGCTGGACACCACCCCGGGAGCCCCCGGTGCAGGTGTGCCGGGGGCTCCGTCGTGGCCGGAGGAAAACACCGAAAAACTTGGTAGTCGTTGTGGAGACAGCGGCGACCCGGTCACCTATATTGGTAGACGTAGCCGCTAGCGAGTTGAGGAGCCCGCGATGAACGTCACCACCGCCACCCCGGTCGAGATCGACACCCAGCTCGCCGACATCGACCGCCGCGCCGCCCAGGCCGAGCAGAGCATCGCCGCCGCCGCGGTGACCATCCACTACGCCCTCGGCGAGCGGCCCCGCTACGTCACCCGCACCCGCCGGGAGCGGCCGACCAGCGACACCGACGCCATCACCGCCGCCCGCGCCCACGGCGACGAGCGGGTCCCCCGCATGGCCGCCGGCTACACCTACGCCGACCTGGTCCGCAAGTACGACACCGCCGTCAACACCCTCGCCGCCATCGAGGCCGAGGCGACGCCCCTCAACGCCGAGTTCGCCCGCCGCGGCGGCTGGTCCCGGTTCTTCACCGTCCAGCAGCACAACGGCCACATCCACTCCCACATGGCCTGCTCCACCTGCAACCGCAACGGCCAGCGCACCGCGTTCGCGTGGAACCCGGAGCTGTCCGGACTCAGCCAGGCCGAGGCGATCGCCAAGTTCGACCGGCGCGCGTACGTCCTGTGCACCGTGTGCTACCCCAACGCCCCGGTCGAGTGGACCGTGCGGCCCCCCCGCCCCACCAAGCAGGAGCGCGAGCGCCAGGCCCAGGAAGCCGCCCGGCACGCCCGCATCAACGACCCGAAGCTCATCGGCACCCCCGACGGCGAGGTGCTGAAGGTGGACGGCGCGGTGCTGCGGACCGTCCGCTCCGCCGAGATCGCCTACGTGAACGCGATGTTCTGGGCGGAGTACAGCCGACGAAACGGGACCGCGAACCCCGAGGACGGGGAGCACGCCGCGGTGATCGCCGCCGCGCTCGCCGCGAAGGCTGGCACCACCGTCGAGCAGGTGGAGCAGCGGCTGGCCAAGCGGGTCGCCCGCAAGGTCGCCGAGTGCTTCGGCAAGTAACCGACCCCCGGCCCGCCCCCACCCGGGGGCGGGCCACCCAACCCGAGCAAGGAGCACACACCATGCGCGTCCTCGACAACGCCTTCCACCTCTACAGCCAGGGCTACGAACTCGCCCGGATCGTCAAGCTCGACACCGGCCACAAGGTGCGCGTCCGGATCCGCCGCGACTCCTACGAGCGGCAGAGCTACGCCGTCGCCGAGGTGCTGAACGACAACCTCACGTGGACCGGGCTGGTGTCCGACCCGGCCGAGTTGTGGCACCCGGGCAGCCCGTACCTGGCAAGCCACTTCGGCGCCGACCACCCGGCCCGCAACGGCAAGCCGGAAGCCCTGCTCAACGAGATCGCCGACCGGCTGCTGACCCGCGCCGCCGCCGTGCTGGCCGCCTGAACCCCGCATCGACCACGAGGAGCCCACCATGACCGCCACGCCCACCCACGACCCCGACGTTCTCGCCCAGGTCGTCGCCGACCGGCCGGTGGCCGACTACACCCCGACCACCGCCCGGGACGCCCGCTCCTGCGACGGGCACAGCACCCGCAACCAGGTCGGCTACGTCGTGCGCCGCACCATCGGCGACAACGGGCAGCGCCTCACCGACCCCGCCACCCCCGACCGGCTCGGCGTCGACGTGTACGCGGTCGCCTGCCAGCCCGGCTGGGGCAACTACGACAAGGCCCTGGCCGCGGCCAGGCCGTACCGGTCCATGCGGCAGGGCGGGTCGTGGGCGGTCATCGACACCCTGTACGGCTGCGGCCACCGGGGGCAGGCGTGACCACCAGCTACGTGCCGCCCGACGCGGCGGCGTGGATCCGCAGCGTGGTCCTCCCGAAGGCGTACGTGGACGGCATCCCCGACCCCAGCCTGTGTGCCTGCCAGTGGGGGCCGTGCGGGCACTGCCAGGCCGGACAGCACGAACAGTGCAACGTCGTCGGATGGGGTGGCGCGCCCCGCGCACACGGCGACACGTACATCACCACCAGCCGCGGCCAGGTCGCCGTCGGCAAGGGCGTCGCCTCGGCCGAGGTGTGGCTGTCCGGCCGTCCCTGCCGGTGGGTGTGCCCGTGCGGGTGCACACCGGTCGGCCCGGAACGGCCGCCCGCCGACGTCCCGGCCACCTATCAGCTTGACCTGTTCGCCATGCTCAGCCCGAATCGGAGCGCCGTATGACCAGCCCTGTTGACACTGCCAGCACCGCAGCCCGGTTTGAGCTGGGCGGCTCGCTCGACGCCTACCGGGTGCAGGTGCGCGACCGCGCGATGGGGAAGGTCGTGTTGGTCTGCCACCCGTACACGGCAGCCCGGTGGCTGGCCTGGTACGCCGCCGGCCCCGGTGGAGGGCACCGGTCGTGGGTCGAGGACAACGACCTGCGGGTGTGCGTGTGCCAGCACCTGTGCATGTCGCACGTGTCGACGTTGCCCGACTACTCGCAGGCCCCAGGGTTGGGGAACGGGAGCTGCGGTGTGGGTGGCTGCGGGTGTGTGCGGTTCGTGCCGCTGGTCGCTGCTCCTGGTGGCCTGCTGGCCTGCGGGTGAGACGCGCGGGGGGAATTCGGTAGTAGTCGTTGCGACCGGGTTCCCCTTGGCGTAACTTAGTAGCTGTAACCACTACTGATACGGGAGTTGACATGAGCGGCTACGCCCCGACCGGCGAACAGCAGAACATCATCGACGCCGCCGCCACCGGCGCGAACATCACCATCGAGGCCGGTGCGGGAACGGGCAAGACGTCCACGCTGAAGTTCCTCGCCGACGCCCTCGGCCGCAAGCGCGGCGCCTACCTGGCCTACAACCGCAGCATCGCCGGTGACGCCGCCAAGAAGTTCCCCAGCAGCGTCATGTGCAAGACCAGCCACAGCATGGCCTTCGGCGCCGTCGGCCGGAACTACCGCGCCCGCCTCGACGGCCCCCGAATCCCCGCCAACCAGGCCGCCGTCATCCTCGGCATCTACGAGCCCATCAAGCTCGCGGGCGTCGTCAAGGACGCCGAGATCACCCTGGCCCCGGCCCAGCTCGCCCGCCTCGTCGGCGAGACCATCCAGAAGTTCTGCTACAGCGACGACCGGCAGATCACCCCGTGGCATGTCCCCCTGGTGCAGGGCGTCGACCGACTCGCCCACCGGGAGCTGGCCCGCCACCTGGCCCCCATCGCGCAGCGCGCCTGGGACACCGACCTCACCCAGCAGAACGGCCGACTCCGCTTCACCCACGACATGTACCTCAAGATGTGGATCCTGTCGGACCCGCAGCTCAATGCCGACTACGTCCTGCTGGACGAAGCGCAGGACTCCAACCCGGCCGTCGCTGGCCTGGTGGCCCGTCAGAACGCCCAGCAGATCCTCGTCGGCGACCGCGCCCAGGCCATCTACGGCTGGCGCGGCGCCACCGACGCGATGCAGAACTTCGACGGCCAGCGGTTCTACCTCTCCAAGAGCTTCCGGTTCGGGCAGGCCGTCGCGGACGAGGCGAACAAGTGGCTGTCCCTGGTCGACGGCACCGACCTGCGGCTGACCGGCTTCGACCAGATCCCCTCCCGCCTGGCCGACCTCGACACCCCCGATGCGGTGCTGTGCCGCTCCAACGGCGGTGCGATCTCCCGGGTCATCGCCGAACTCGACAAGGGTCGCCGTACCGCGCTGGTCGGCGGTGGGAAGGACATCAAGGCGTTCGCTCGGGCCGCCCAGCAGCTCATGGCCGGCCGTCCGTGCGACCACCCGGAGCTGATGGCGTTCTCCTACTGGTCGGAGGTGCAGGACTACGTGCAGGCCGGTGAGGGTTCGGACTTGAAGGTGCTGGTGAACCTGATTGACCGGTACGGGGCGGACGAGTTGGCGTCGCTGGTCGACCGGCTCACCGACGAGCGGCACGCCGACGTGGTGGTGTCCACGGCTCACAAGTCGAAGGGCCGGGAGTGGAACACCGTCCAGATCGCCACGGACTTCCAGGAGCCGAAGGAGTCGGACGACCCGGAGAAGGAGACCCGGGTGCCCCGGGAGGACGCCATGCTGGCGTACGTGGCGGTGACCCGGGCGCAGCGGGTGCTGGACCGGGAGGGCCTGGAGTGGGTCGACAAGTGGGTCCAGGGTGCGGCGCCGGCCGCCGCGGGGCCGGCTCCGGAGGTTCCCGTTCAGGCTGCCCCGGTGCGGGTTGAGGCGGCCGTGACCGTGCCGGCCGTGGCGGTCGAGGTGGCGGAGCCGGTGACCGTGCCGGTTGCGTCCGGGCTGTTCGAGGGCCTGTGCCGCCGGTGCCGGATCTACCGCAACCCGAAGTGCACGACGTGCGGTACGCGGGTCGCTGCGTCCCGCTGATGCGGATGGCGGTGGGGGCAGGGTTGGCGCGCGTAACTCGGTAGAAGTCGTTGCTCGCCCAGTCCCCACCGTCTACCCTGGTAGTCGTAACAACTAGCGAATCCCGAGGAGCCCGCCGATGACCACACGCCCGAGCAGCAGCCAGGCCGCACTGATCAGATACTTCTACGACGGCACACGCCCTGCCGTTCGCGCGAACCAGGCCACCTACGCGGTCTGCGAGCGGGAGGGGTGGATCGTCCGGATCGAAGGCTTCCCGTTCCACCGGGCCACCGACGCCGGCCTGCGCGCGATCGAGCTGGAACCGCCGGTGCACCTGTTCACCGGCATGGGCGAGACCCCGAACGCCGTGTGCGGCGAGCAGGTCACCGACGCCACCCGCACCGCCCCGTCGATCGACACGACCACCTGCCCCATCTGCCGGGCCGACTACGAGGAATACCGGAAGACGCTGACCGCCGAGCTGGGCAAGTTCGCCCGCCGCGAAGCCCCGTACGACCAGGAGCCCGCGACGGAGCCGACCCGGGCGCGCCAGCAGCTCGGCATGGACGCCGCCGCCGTCCTCGACCACCTTGCCCCGGCCAACGACGCGGACGACGCGGTCTACCGCGACAAGTTCGACGACACCGCCGAGGCCGCGGAGGACGAGACACAGGGCCTGATCGACACGGACGGCGAAGGCACGCAGGTCGGCATCTGCCGGCACTGCGGCCACCACATCTACCTGTACGCGGCCGTCGCCGAGCGTGAGGGCAACTGGTGGCGCGGGGGGCAGTACGACGAGACGGGTCGCTGCGGTGACGCGGAGCAGCGAACCGCGCTGGTGGTTCGCCACGAGCCGGCGACGACGACCGCCGAGCGGGACGCCGCGCTCGCCGCCACCGTGTGCGGGAACCGGCCGCCCCACCCGATCGCGCAGTGCCGGCCTCGCCCGGGCGACCCGCTGAGGCCAGGTCGGGCGGCGGTGGTCGCGTTCCAGCAGGCGGCGGTGGAGCTGCTGGCCCTCATCCGCTCCGGTGAAGTGAACCGCGTGGACATCGAAGCTTCGGGCGTGGACGCGGACGGCCGCGCCGCCCTGGACGCGATCCAGGGGCTGCGGTTCGCCGACCTGGCCCGTTCGGGCCGATGAGCAACCCCGCCGGTCACGTACCACCCCAGGTACCCGGGGCGGCACGTGACCGGCATCAACATGAACAGGAGGTGCGCCCACCGATGGACGCCGCAGTGACGTATGGTGCCCCAGACATCGACTACCAAGTTCTGGGGGACGACGAGATGCCCGATCAGCCGTTCCTGACTCCCGCCGACCTCGCCGAGATCGGCGCGCGGGTGCAGGGCGTCGACTCGATGCAGCCCAAAACGATCTCTCAGCACCTGTTCGAGTCCCGCAGGGAGATCCCGCTGCGTGAGGGCGGCACCCGGAAGGGTAAGTACGCCGACGACCCGTTCCCGCCGCCGGACGACTACGCGGGCAAGGGGCAGAAGAAGCCGTGGTGGTCGCTGCACCGGGAGCAGGACATCGTCGCCTGGTTCGAGCGGCACCCGCGCCGCCGGCAGGGTGACGGTATCGGTGGTGCGCCGAAGATGGCCGACCGGCGGCCGAAGGAAGAGGGGCCGGTGCGGCGGGTGGTGCCGTCGGTGACGGTGAAGCGGACCCGCGGCGCGGTGGAGGTGACCGTCAAGGGCCAGACCGCCACGTTTGAGGCGCCGATGTTGAAGCGGGCGATTGAGCTGCGCCAGGAGCACCCGCGTGGCTTGGACGCGGTCGCTGAGGCGCTGGTGGGGGAGTTCGGGGTGACGAAGACGCGGGCGCGTGAGTATGCGTCGGCTGCGCAGCGGGTGCTGGACGCCGGGGTTGGCCTGTAGGGCTGGCTCCGGCGGCCCTGCCGTCAGGTAATTCGGTAGAAGTTCCTTGCGGTGGGGCCAGCCCCGGAGTAACTTGGTAGATGTAACAGCTAGTCAGTGATGGGAGCCCACCATGACCCGCTACCTCGCCGCCGACCCAATCGTCAACTACCACGGCACCCTCACCGCCTGGCACGGCATGTTCCGCGTCACCAACAACTACGGCACCCGCCTGGCCCTGCGCGACCCGTGGGGCAACCGCATCACCTGCCGCGCCGGCAGCGCCACCGTCGTCGACATGCCGCGGCTCACCGAGAGCCGCGCCGAGGTGCTGCTTCTCCTGTGGAACCGGACCGTCGGCCGGGTCCCCGACACCCGCACCCGCAACTGGCTGCTTGACCAGAAGCTCATCGAGGCAGTCGAGGACCGTGACGGCTTCTACCGGCTCACCCGCCTCGGAGTGATGGCCATGGACTCCGTCTACCGCTGGCACCGCTGACCAGCGAGCACCGAGCAGAAGGAGCACCCGGATGCGTAAGGCCGACATCGTCAAGCCCGACGGAGAAGCGATGGCGTCGCTCAAGATGACACCCACCCGGCTCGCAGTGCTGCGCGCCATCGCCGCTGGCGAGGTCAGCCGGCACCGGGGCTGGACCAAGTCGGAGAAGACCCGGGATATCTGGTCGGGCAACGGTGGGCAGAACGTCACCCGAACCTGCAACGACCTCACCAACGCCAACCCGCGGCTTGCGGTGACCGGCCGGTCCACCGGCCCGTCGATCTACTCCCCGCAGGTGTGGGAGCTGACCGAGGCGGGCCGCAAAGTGCTCGCCGAGGCCGACGCGCCGAAGGTGCTGCTCGACTGCGGGCACAGTGCCGTCAAGCAGTCCGACGTGGCGTCGTGGTGCCCGAAGTGCAAGCAGCACCGGTGCACGGCTGACGCGCCGAAGGAGCAGTGACATGACGACCGAAGCACTCTGGCGTGTCACCTACGCGCTACCCGCGCACGACCGTGTCATCGGCGTAGTCCGCGCCGCCACCGGCCGGGCCGCGATCGATGAGATCGAGCGGCAGGAAAACGCACTGGGGCGCGGCCCGCTGATCGATGGCGCCACCGATGTTGAACAAGTCCACGAGACCGAGGAGCAGTGACGTGCCGGACAAGGTTGTGTACAACCCCGACCAGGTGATGGCGTGGAAACTCGCTGACATCACCGCCCTCATCGGCCGGCACCTCGACATCCGGGTAGCCGCCGACCCGTCGTACTGGAAGAACCTGCACCAGTACCGGGGACCGTGGGACCGAATCTTCGTCGGTGTCGTCGCCAGCGCCACCCTCGACGATCGGGGCGAGATCGCCACCGTCACCTACACCGACGGCACCTGGGCGGGTTGGATCGCCGGGCAGCCCGTCTACATCACCGTCAGCGACCCGAAGGAGCAGTGACATGACAACCGACGAGAAGGTCCTCACCCTGATGGCCCGGCCCCGATGGCGGGACGAACCACCGACCGCCGGTGAGCTCGCCGACCGGCTCGGCCTGCCCACCGACACCGTGTCGACCGCACTCCAGCAGCTCGCCGCCGACGGAAAGGTCCGGCGGGTGGGTGAGGCGTTCAACGGCGCCTGGACGTGGGCGCCCGGAAAGGAGCAGTGACCATGCCCAAGCCCCACCGAACGGCGCTGATGATCGTCGGCACCGTCATCGAGCATGACGGCATCACGTACCGGAAGACCGCCGAGTCGCGGCGGGATCCGTTCCCGTGGACCACCGAGCAGGGCGCCGAGTACGGGGACGAGCGGATGGCGCACCTGTTGGACGACGGCGGAAGGGTTGTGGAGATGCCGCACGAGACGAAGACCGCAAACAGCGACCCGAAGGAGTAACCCACATGACCAGCACGAGCAGCACACCGCAGTCCTTCTTCGACCGGCAGCGCGACGCCGCCCTCGCCGAGATAGTCGAGCAGCGGCGGGAGTTCCAGCGCGTCGCCGAACTCGTCATCCCCTCCGACCCCCGGCGCCGCAACACCTCGCGGGTCACCAACGTCATCCGGCTCGGCGACGACCACCTGGTCGAGGTCACCGACCAGGACAACCGCACCCGGTGGACGTTCGTGGTCGGCGAGAGAACCACCAGCTGGTACCACCACCGGCAGGAGGACGCGATCCTGCACCTGATCGCCGCCCGCTACGACGGCAACCCGAACAGCAACTACGCTGCCGCGTTCTACGCCGGCCGGGTCCTGGGTGTCCCCGCCGAGCCCGAAGAGGCGTGATGCCGGTCCGCAGGAACATCGTCAGCCGCCTGACCCAGCGGGTCGTGGGCGTCCACACGTGGAACGGGCTCACCGGCGAGCCGGTCACCATCTCCCGGGAGAACTGGGACCGTGCTGTCGACGCCGCCGACGAGCTGTACGACGAGGTGGTCCGAGCGGTCGACTGGAACCGCATCCTGATCGAGGCGTTGGGCCGGCACTTCCAGCTCGACCACGACGGCGAGCAGCCGTGCGGCGAGTGTGTGCGGGAGGCGCTGCTGTACGACGAGCGGGCCGGGTTGAGTGCCCTGCATCCGTGGCGGGAGCGGCCGGCGGTGCCGGAGCGGGAGACGCACCCGGATTGGGCTGCGGTGTGCGCGGAGCTGGTCCGTTGCCGTCAGCCGGGTGACCGGTCGGCGTGAACTTGGTAGAAGTCCTGGACCCGTCGGCCCCCGTCACCTATATTGGTAGTTGTATCCACTAGCGAGTTGAGAAGGATCGTGATGACCGGCATGACCTGGCTGTGGGCCGACCGCCCCACCCCCAACC
>NZ_SMKG01000088.1 GCF_004348525.1 Micromonospora sp. 15K316
GCACCGGCCGCCCCCTGCCCGCCGGCCCGCCGCCGCAGCCCGAGGACCACCACGGCGACCAGCGGGGCGAGCAGCGCCACCCGCATGAGCTTCACCAGTACGGCGTCGCCCAGAGCGGCGGGGCCCGCGGTCTGCGCGGTGGCGACGACCTGGCCGACGTCGTGCACACTCGCACCGACCCAGCGGCCGAACTGGGCGTCGTCGAGCCCGAGGGGCTGGTGCAGCAGCGGGAGCACGGCGATGGCGAGCGTGCCGCAGAGCGTCACCAGGGCGACCGACGCGGCCGCGTCCTCCTCGTCGCTGCGGGTCGCCGCGCTGACCGCCCCGATCGCCGAGGCGCCGCAGATCGCGTAGCCCGCGGCGATCAGCAGCGGCTGGTCACCGGGGAGCCCGATCCGGCGGCCCAGCCACCAGGTGCCGACGAAGGTGGCGGTCACCACGGCGATCACCATCACCAGGCTGGGCCACCCGAGTTCGCGTACGTCCTGCAGGCTCAGCTTGAGCCCGAGCAGCACGATGCCCAGCCGCATGAGCCGCTTGCCCGCGACGCTCAGCCCTGGCCGGGCCGCCCCGCGCACCCGGTCACGGACGGCGGGCAGGTGCGCGGCGGCGATGCCGAGCACGACGGCGGCGGTCAGCACCGGCACGGCGGGCACCAGCCAGTGCACCGCCCAGGCGGCGGCCGCCCCGAGGAGGGCGGCGAGCAGCCCGGGAAGGATCGATCCGGCGCCCGCACGCTTCGGCGCGTCGGCCCGGTCGGCGCCGGTTCCGTCGCCCGCCGTACCCGTCGGGTCGCTCTCGTGCGTGGTCGTGCTGGTCAGTGCCATGCCGGCAGCCGTGTCCCGTTCACTGCTCGTCGGTCGGCTGCTCGTACACGCGCCGGACGCTGGACCCGAGGCGGGAGATGTCGGCGCCGTAGATGTGCAGGGAGATCGCCGTGCCGTCGCCGCCGTTCCAGACCCGGTGGATGTCGCCGGGAGGCGCGAAGCCGCACACCTCGCCCTGCCGGTTCACCACGTCCTGGGTCGCGACGAGCCGGGCGGCGAGGCCGTCCGAGACGAGCCGGTAGCGCCGCTCGTGCTCCTCGCCCTGGTGCACCCCCGTGACGCACCAGGCGACGTGGTCGTGGATGGAGGTGCGCTGGCCGGGCAGCCAGACGAGGGCGACGATCGAGAAGCCGCCGTCACGCTCCGCATGCAGGACGTGCTGCCGGTAGCGCTCCGGATCACCCGCGCACTGCTCGGGCGTGAGCAGGTCGGAGGCGCCCAGGTGCGGCGCGAGCCGCTCCCCCACCAGGTACGCGGTCAGGTCCGGCGGCAGGCCACGATCGACCACGGCCCGGACCTCCTCGACCAGCCGGGCGAGGCGGGCGGTGGTGGCGACAGGTGTGGCGGTCGGAGTGGTCATGACGTCCATGGTGACTGAGCGTGACCCATCACGTCCAACTACAGTTTCTTGGCCGACCCCAAGGATCGCTTATGCGTCACGCTTCGAGCGGGTCGGCCCGTCGCCCGGCCACCGCCGCCAGCGCCTCCAGCAGCCGGGCCGTCGCGGGGATGCGCAGATGCTCACGCAGGACGTACGCCGACACCTGGCGCCGCGAGGCGGGCGCCAGGGGCCTCCCCCGGACCTTGTCCCGGCGGAGGAAGGAGAGGCTGAGGCCGGGGATCATGGCGACGCCGAGCCCCTGCGCGACGAGTGCCTGGACGGCGAGGTTGTCGTCGGTGGTGAAGACGATGTCGGGCGTGAACCCGAGCTGCGCGCACTCGTGCACGAAGTTCGTCCGGCAGCGCAGGCAGCCGGCGATCCACCGCTCCCCGGCGAGGTCGCCGAGCTGGACGGCGCGGCGGCGGGCCATCGGATGCCCCACCGGCAGCAGGACGGTGAGCTGGTCCTCCAGCAGCGGGATCTCCACCAGCTCCGCCGGCACCTCCTCCCGCAGCCCGGGGTAGGTGAAGGCCAGCGTGACGTCGCTCTCGCCCTGCACCACGCGCCGCAGCGAGTCGGGGGGCTCGTCCTCGATCAGCTCCACCCGGATGCCCGGATGCTCCACCGCGAGCAGCGCCATCGCCTCCGGCACCAGTGTCGCGTTGGCGCTGGGGAACGCGCACACCCGTACCAGTCCGGTGCGCAGCCGCGCGATCGCCGCCATCTGCTCCCGGGCGACCGACATGCTGCCGAGGATGTGCTCGGTGTGGCGGGCCAGCGTCTCCCCCGCCTCGGTGAGCCGCAGCCGCCGCCCCACCCGGGTGAAGAGCGGGGTGCCGACCTCGCGCTCCAGGGCCTTCATCTGCTGGGAGATCGCCGGCTGCGTGTAGCCGAGCGCCTGCGCCGCCGCCGAGTACGACCGCGTCCGGACGACCTCGTGGAAGGTCCGGATGTGGCGCGAGTCGAACACCGTCGAAGCATAGTTCGGCCGCTCGGGGCCCGCCCACGCTCGGTGAGCGGAACCACCGGGCCGGCCGGGGAGTCGCCGCCCCGACCGGCCCGCACGGGGATGGTTACCGCAGCCCGAAGGCGCGTACCACGGTCTGGGTGACGGTGTTGCCGACGGCGTCCCGGGCGGTCACCCGCAGTGACGCGAACCGCGCCGACTTCGGGGCGGAGAGCCGAAGCCGCCAGCCGCCGTGCTCCGCCCGCAGCTTCCTGACCCGCTGCCAGCTCCGGCCGTCGTCGTACGACAGCTCGACCCCGACCGTCCGGATCGCCCCGGCGTGCCACGCCCCGGCGAGGTGGCCGGCCGAGACGGTCAGCTCCTCGGTGCGGCGGGCACGCCCGGCCGGGTCGGTCGCCACCGCGTAGTCGAGCTGGATCAGTGGGAGCTGCCGCACCGCGTCCGGGTCCACGTCGGGGAAGCCGAGGCCCCACTCGGTCACGGTGCTGGTGGAGTACGGCGAGACGGCCTCCTGGGTCGCCTCGGTGACCAGCCGCACCGGCCGCTGCGGGTCCACCACGGCCCCGAGCCCACCGCCGGGCATCGACGCGATCAGCTCCGTGCCCTGGTAGAGGCTGGTCGTCTGGGCGACCTCGGCCCCCCAGGTCATCCCGTGGTGGTGCGGCTCCGCGTCGCCCCAGCTCGGCAGTCCGTGCACGATGAGCGAGTCACCGACCAGCACCGACGGGCTGACCAGCAGCGAGCGCTGCGGCGCCCGCGGCCGGGCCACCGGCGCGAACCAGCTCTGCTCGGTGCGACGCCCCGCCGGGTAGGCGATCGGCTCGGAGGTGAGCACGAGCGGGGCGAGGTTCGCCATCTCCAGCCACTCGTTCCCCGCTTCGGCGGAGAGCCAGTCGGTGCGCTCGCCCTGTGCCGGGAAGGGCACCGGGACCGCGCTCAGCGCGTTGGTGGGCTCGTCCGGTGAGACGTTGTACCGGAGCCAGACACCGGAGCCCGGGTTCGGGTTGCGGAACGACACGTCGACCCGGGCCAGGTCGTTGCCGCGCGGGCGGTAGGTCAGCTCCGCCCGCACCGCGCCGGCGTGCCGGTCGACCAGGTCGTAGAGGTACTCCGGGGTGGCATGCCCCTCGACGGTGAGCCGTCCGTCGCCCCGCCGGATCCGCTTGATCAGCTCTTCGCCCTGGTCACGGCCGAGTGAGGCCACCGGCAACGGGGTCTTCGGGTCCGGCACCGCCGCCCAGGCGTCCAGCCGCCCGTACCCGTCGTTGACGATGATCATGAGCTGGGCCCCGGCGGCGGCTGCCGCGTCGGCCTGCGCCAGCGCGGTGGCCGTGTCGGTGTGCCGGAGCACCACGACCTTTCCGCGCACCCCGGCGCGGGTGACGGCAGCCGGCGTGTCGCCCGGGACGAAGACGGCGTCGAGCCTGTGCCGCCCCTGCGGGCCGATCGCCGAGCCGCTCTGCATCCGCAGGTCGTCGTAGTCGTCCCCGGCACCCGCCACGGTCAGCGGCGGCTGGATCAGGGACCAGCGCACGCCCAGGGTGAAGGCGCCCTGCTCGACCTTCCGGCCCGTCGGGGTGGCCCAGAGGCTGTCGTAGCGGGGGTCGAGGAGGTAGTTGTCGGAGAGCCGGTACCGGTCGGGGTAGGACCGGAAGTAGTGGACCCCGAGCCCGGCGAGGCTGGTCCGCTGCGGAGTGACGGCGGTGACCTGTCGCAGGGTCCGGGCGTCCAACGTGACGGTGCGGGCGTCGTCGCCGACGACGACCTCGGGGGCGAGCAGCATCGCCCGGCCGACGGAGTGCGGCCCGTGCACGCCGGGCACGTCGGCCTGCATGAGGATGCTGTAGGTGCCGGGCCGTACCTGCAGGGCGAGCCGGCCGCTCTCGTCGACCTCGTGCAGCTCCGGCACCACGTCCCGGGTGATGTCCTTGAGCAGGATCTGGCCGGTGAGCCCGGTACCGTCCCGGTCCTTCGTGGTGATGGTCAGCGCGACGCGCTGCCCCTTCTTGTCGAGTCCGACCAGGCTGCGCAGGCGCGGGGTGCCGCCCGGACCGGCACCGACCACTGTGGCGTACCCGTAGCCGTCCTCGTCGGCCAACCGGTCCAGGTTGCCGTGCACGGTGACCGTGCTCGTGCCGTGGGCGGGCACGGTGACCTGATCGGTGGCGAGGGTGAAGAGGCCGGCCGGGGCCGTCGGCGCCTCGACGCTCAGGTCGAGGGTGACCGCGCTGTCACCGGTGTTGGTGTAGGTCACCTTCTGGTCGGTCCGCTGCCCGGGCTCGTACGGCCAGCGCAGCCCGGTGAAGTCGACACCGGTGGCGAAGACGGTCGCCGAGACGGCGGCGGCGACGTCGACCCGACCCGTACCGCCCCGGTAGGCGTCGTACTGCCGGGTCACCTTGCTCGTGCTCATCAGGGCGTCCTTGAGCTGCCGCCCCGTCCACTGCGGATGGACCGCGGCGAGCAACGCGGCGGCGCCGGCCACGTGCGGGGTCGCCATCGAGGTGCCGCTCATGGTCTGGTACGGCCCCTCGCCCTCCGGCGCGTACTGCGAGCGGGCGGCGAGCACGTCGACGCCGGGGGCGGTGATGTCGGGCTTGAGCGCGTTGTCGCCCCGGCGCGGCCCGCGGCTGGAGAAGACGGCGAGCCGGTCGAGGGTGTCCACCGCGCCCACGGTGAGGGCCGCGTCCGCGCTGCCCGGCGCGCCCACGGTCTGCATGTCCGGGCCGGAGTTGCCGGCGGCGACGGTGAAGAGGGCACCGGTCTCGGCGCTGAGCTGGTTGACCGCCCGGCTCAGCAGGTCGGTGCCGTCGCTGGGGTCACCGCCGAGGCTCATGCTGATGACGCGGGCCTTCGCCTCCCGGGCGGCCCACTCCATGCCACCGAGGATCCAGGAGTCCTGCCCCTCGCCGGTGTCGTCGAGGACCTTGCCGACGTGCAGCCGCACGCCCGGGGCGACCCCCCGCTCCGCGCCGCCGGAGGCGGCACCGGTGCCGGCGATCGTCGAGGCGACGTGCGTCCCGTGGCCGTTGCGGTCGGTCACCTCCTTGCCCGGCACGAAGCTGCGGGCCTCGGTGACCTGGCCCACCAGGTCCGGGTGCTCGGCGTCGACCCCGGTGTCGAGGACGGCCACCGGCACGCCGGCGCCGGTGTTGCCACCGGCCCAGACCTGCGGCGCGCCGATCTGCGCCGTGGTGTCGGCCAGCGCGGCGCGCACCTTGCCGTCGAGCCACACCTTCGTCACGCCGCCGGTGAACCGCACCGGTTCGGCGGAGGACTGCTTCGCGGTCGGGGTGCCGGACGGCGTGCCGGTGAGGGTGCTCCAGAACCGGGCCGCCTGGCTGCGGTCGGCTTCGACAGCGGCGCCCTGCACGCTCGGCAGGTCCCGGACGCGGGTCGCGCCGGTCGGCGCGGCCTTGGCCCGGGCGGTGGCGTCCGAGTAGCTGAGAATGAGCGGCAGCCGGGAGCGGCGCGCGTCGTCGTAGCCGTCCTCGATCAGGTCGGTGACGTTGAAGAGCCGCTGGTCCAGCAGCCCGGACGCGACGTACCGGGAGATCGAGTCGGGGTAGACGTAGGTGTCCTCCCCGTACGTGACGACCTGGGCGCCGACCGGCTGACCGGCCGGTCCGCGCACGTCGGTGGCGACGCCGCCGGCGGTGGGGGTGACCGTGACCCGGTCGCCGTTGATCAGGGTGATCGTGTGCGGAACGCCGACGGGGGCCGAGGCGGGAGGCCCGGCCGGCGGTACGGGGACACCGTTACCGGCCGGGGCGGCGAACGCCGGTGTGCCGACGCCCAGCGCGAGGGCGAGCACGGCGGCGAGCGCCGCGTCGCGTCGGCGGATCGGGGGGATGTTCAACGATGCTGCTCCGTTCATCGGGGGCGGAACGTTGCGGAGCATGATCGCAATGGGCCGTCGTGTCAGTCGATCCAGGGGCGCGGGTGGGCCGGTCGCGCGGCGAGCGCGCCCGGTGGCCACAGCGGTGACCCCGTCGCGACGGCGCGGGTCGCGTCAGGGGGTGAGGAGACCGGTCAGCAGGCTGCGCAGCGCGCGCTCGAAGAGGTCCGTGGCCGGCGGCGCGCCGCCCGGCCGGCTGAGCGCGGCGAGCAGATGCGGGTACGACGTGATGTCGAAGCCGGCGAACGTGAGGGCCTCGCCGGCGGTGCGTTTGCGCGCGAACAGGATCGCCACGCCGTTCATCATGCCGATCGCCTCGAACTTGGCGGCGGAGGTCGTCTCCACCGGCGCCATGACCTTCAGGCAGGCGTCGAAGAAAGCCAGCGCCTCCGGGCCGACGGCGGAGGCCCGTTGGCTCAGCTCGAACAGCCACGGGTGGCGCTCGTGCACCGCCCGCTGCGCGCGGGCCATCCGTACCAGGGTGTCCAGCCAGTCGCCGTCCGGCTCGGGGTACGGGCGCAGCTCGGCGGCCACCCGGTCGGCCATGAGGTCGAGCAGGTCGTCCCGGGAGGAGAGGTAGCGGTAAAGCGAGGCGGCGCCGGTCTCCAGCCGGGCGGCGACCGCTCGCATCGAGACCGCCGCCAGCCCGTCGGCGTCCGCGATCGCGATCGCCGCCGTCACGATGTCGTCCCGGCTGTGTGCGGGCGCCGGGCCCCGGCTGCCCCGTGCGGACCGCCGGAAAATCGACTCCCGCTGGGTGTGGCCGGTTCTCGGGGTCGCGTCATTCACCGATCCACTGTAAACTGCAAACGTCGTTCGCAGTTTTAGGAAGGGTGGGCGCTCATGGAACGGGTCATCGCACCGGACGGCGAGAAGATCGTGCTCCACTCCACCGGCACCGGCCCGGACGTGGTGGTCGTACACGGCGGCGGCGTGACCATCGAGCCCTACCGCAGGCTCGCCGCCGCCCTCGCCGAGCACTGCACCGTGCACCTCTACAACCGGCGCGGCCGGGCCGACGCACCCGCCCGCCGCGAGCCCTACACCCTCCAGCAGGAGATCGAGGACCTGGGCGCCGTGCTCACGCACACCGGGGCGGCCGCAGTCGTCGGGCACAGCTCCGGTGGCCTCATCGCGCTGCGGGCCGCGCTCACCCTGCCGATCGCCCGGCTCGCGCTCTACGATCCGGCCGTCTCCGTCGACGGCATCTTCAAGGCCGACTTCCTCCCGGCCGCGCGGGCGGCGCTGCGCGCCGGCAAGACGGCCCGGGCGCTCGCGATCGTCGGCGCGGCGGGCAACCCGCAGTCGCCCGCGTCGCGACTGCCGCTGGCCGTGCAGACCGCCTTCACCCGGCTGCTCCTGCGCCATCCCGTCGGGCGGGAGATGGGCGAACTGCTCGACATGACGCTCTACGAGACCGCCGAGGTCGCGGCGCACGACGGCCCGCCCGAGCAGTACGCGGGCGTCGCCGCCGAGGTGCTCTTCGCCTACGGGCAGGCCGGGCCGCCGCACTACCCGAGGCTCGCCGCGGCCCTGACGCCGGTGCTGCCCCGGATGCGGGTGCTGCCGGTCGCGGGCAGCGGTCACGACGGCATCAACCGGGCACCGGCCCGGCTCGTCGAACCACTCACCGCCTTCCTGACGGCGGCCTGACCGAACCGCGATTCCACCGAGCGGCCGGACCGCCGGTCAGCGGCGACCGTCGAGCCAGGGGCCGAGCAGCGTCGTCGTGAGCCGGTGCAGCTCCTCCCGGAACGTCGCGTCACGGACCTGCCGGGCCGGCTCGGCGACGCGCTGCTCGTCCAGGTACGCGCCGGTGGGCACGTCCGGCCGCAGCGCGGCGGCCACGACGTTCTCGCCGCCGTGCGACGCGGGCTCGCCGTGCACGGCGAACATCGCGTGCAGCAGCGAGGTCGCCACGACCCCGGGGTGCACGCTCACGATCCTCGGCCGGACGTGGGATGCCCGCCGTACCGCGTGGGCGACAAGCGCGAGCTTCGACCGGGCGTACGCGGCGGACGGCTCGTACCGCCGCCGCAGCTGCGGGTCGTCCAGGTCGAACGTGGCGGACAGGTGCGTCGCCGACGCCACGTGCACCACCCGCCCCGTCTCGGGCACGAGGGGCGACAGGCGCTCGGTGAGCAGAGCCGCCGCGAGGTAGTTGACCTGCAACGTCGCCTCGAACCCGTCGGCGCTGAGCCGCCGGCGCGGCGCACCGGGCCGGCCGGCGTTGTTGACCAGTACGTCGACCCGATCGGTGGCGTCCGCGATGTGCGCGGCCAGGGCGACGACGTCGTCGAGGCGATCGAAGTCGGCCTGCGCGTAACGGATCTCCGCCCGGCCGGCGGAGCGGAGCTCGTCGAGCAGCGGCCCCACCCGCGTGGCCGGCTCGGGACCGTGCACGATCAGTCGCCGCACCGACCCGGCGAAGAGCCGCGCCGCCGCCGCGCCGATCCCGCTGGTCGCCCCGGTGAGCACCACAGTCGCGGCGGTCCGGTCGTCCATCGCTGGTCGCTCCCCCTCGGTCTCCGTGCGTCCTGGCCATTCTGGCCGCCGCTGCCGCGGCCCGGACGGCTTTCCCGGCCACCTGCCGACGACCGACCCCGACGCCCGGCGGGTCCCGCACCGCCCCCGACCGACCGTCGACCGCGGCCGAGCGGCGACGATCCGGTGCCGCCCACGCCGGGCCGGGACACCGTCCAACTCGGTTCGCCGGCCCGGAACCGGGTCGCGTACGGTCTGGGCCGAACCTGCGGGGCGAGCGTTCGCGAGGGATGGTGCGGAATGGGCAGGTGGGTCGGGAACGGACCTCGTCGGCACCGAGCGGGTCGGACGACGCCGGTCGGGACCGGCGCCGCGCGATCACGTCGCGGCCCCTGGTTGCTGCTCGGTCTCGTGCTGAGCCTCGCCCCGGTGCTCATGCCCGTGGCGGCGCTGGCCACCCCACCGCACGCCGCGCCGCCGGTCCCGGCCGCGCCCGGGAACGCGCCCGCCGGCCGGGTCGCGCTGACCGCCGCCGGTTCGAGCACGCCCGCGCGAGCCGGCGGAGTCACGGCGACGGCCGGTGCCCCGGCGAGCCCCGCGACCCCCCGCTACTACGTGGTCGGCCCGCCCGTTGACGGCCAGCGCGAGTACCTGTACCAGATCGCGGTGCAGACGCTCGGCGACGGCAACCGGTACCGGGAGATCTTCGACCTCAACCGGGACCGCGAGCAGCCGGACGGCGGCAGGTTGACCGACCCGCTGACGGCGCTGCAACCCGGCTGGATCCTCGAACTGCCGCCCGACGCGAAGGGCTCGGCCGTGCGCGTCGGCCCACTCCCCTCCCCCACCGACGCCGCCGCGAACGGGTCGGCGGCCGAGGAGGACGGTGCGAGCGCCACCCCGTACCTGGTCGGCGCCGCCGGGCTGGTCGTGATGGCGGTGCTGCTCGCCGTCGTGCTGCGGCTGGTGCGCGGCGGCGGACGGCCCCGGCCCGCCGCCCCGCAGACGGCCGAGCCCGAGCCCGAGGTCGAGCCCGAGGTCAAGGTTGAGGCCGAGCCCCAGCCCGACGCCGAGGTCGAGCCTGAGGTCGAGGCCGTCGCGGGCGCCGCGGAACCGGAGAGCGACGGACCGACCGGCGGGACCGAGCCCGACGACACCGCGACCGCCCCGGCCCCGACCGTCGAGGGCGCGACCACGACCGTGGTCGTCGTGCGCCCGGTCTCGCTGCTGACCGCCTCGGGTCGGCTGGCGGTGCAGCTCGAGTCGCTGACGGGCGACCCGGACCGTCTCGACGTACGCCTGCTCGGCACCGCGGGCGACGGCAGCGCGGAGACGCCCTGTGCGTGGATCGGCGACGGGCAGCTTCCCGACGCCACGATGCCTGTCGTCCTCGGCCGGGACGGCGAGCGGCGTCTCTTCGTCGACCTCGCCGCCGCGCCCGACGTCTTCACCGTCACCGGCGCGGCGCCGGCGGCCCGCCGGCAGGCGCTCGCGTTCGCCGCGCAGCTGCACGCCGCGGGTACGGCGGTGTTCGTGGTGGCCGACGCGCTCGGCCCCGACGCTCCCCCGGAGTACCGCCGGTCGGCACGGTTCGCCGACGCGGCCGGGGCCGACGCGACACCGGCCGGACCCGCGGTGATCTTCAGTGGTGGCCTGCGCGGGGCGGAGCTGACCGCGGCGCGCGGCCTGGCCGCCCGTACCGGCCACCGGATGGTGCCCGTGCTCGTCGGCGAGGTGGTGCGGTCGCGCTGGTCGGTACGGGTCACCGGCGCGGCCCGCTGAGACGGTTCGGTCCGACGATCACGGCGCTCCTCGGCGTCACGGACCGGAATTTTGAACCGGCGGGCGGGGCGCAGCGTCGTCGGTGAGGGCGACGTGCGGTTCCACCGCGGGTCACCCGCGACCGGACGGCGAGGCGAAGGAGGCCGGTGGTGACGGCGAAGGTGCGGACCTGGCCCATCCTGCTCGGCAGCGTGGCCCTGGTGGCCGCGCTGCCGCAGGTGGGCGGAGCGGATCGGCGAACGGGCACTGCCGCCCCGGCGCTGGTCTCCGTCGCGGCACCGGCGACGCCCACCCCCGGCACGGACAGCACGGACGCGCGCGGCGGCGCGTACGTCAAGTACTACACCGTGGCGGCGGGTGCCGACGGCGCGGAGAGCCTGGCCGCGATCGCCGGCCGGTTGCTCGGCGCCGCCAACCGGGCCGAGGAGCTCTACCGGCTCAACGTCGGCCGGCGGCAGGCCGACGGTCAGACCCTGACGGACTCCCGCCAGTTGCGTACCGGCTGGACGCTCGTCCTGCCCTGGGACGCGGTCGGGGACGGGGTGCGGATCGGGCCGCTGCCCAGCCCGCCGTCGTCCGGACCGGACCAGGCGCCGCAGGTGCCGCCGGTCCGCACGCCCAAGCCGCCGGCCACGCCCGGCGGAGGTGTCCGGCCGCCGGCGTCGTCCCGGTGCGCCGACTCCGTGCCGTCCCGCCCCGACTCCGGCTGGGCACAGGAGCGGATGGCGCCGGACCAGGCCTGGGGACGTACCCGCGGTGGCGGTGTCCTCGTCGCGGTCGTCGACTCCGGTGTGGACGCCGGCCTCCCGGAGCTGAGCGGGCGGGTCGCCGTCGGCGCGGACATCCCGTCCGGCAGCGGCCGCGGTGACGTCGACTGCCTCGGCTCGGGCACCGCGATGGCGAGCATCATCGGCGCCCGCCCCGCCGACGCCGGAGCGTCGGGCGCGCCGGTCGTCGGGATCGCGCCGGAGGCCACCATCCTGCCGCTGCGGGTGGTGGCCGACGTGCCGCAGTCCAAGCCCGCCGACGCGGCCACCGCCATCGAGGTCGCGGTCTCGGCGGGTGCCCGCGTGGTGGCGCTCGGCGCCTTCGTCGACCTCGCCGACCCGGCGGTGGCGGAGGCGATCGGCCGGGCGGCCGAACACGACGTGGTCGTGGTGGCTCCCGCCTCGACCGGTACCGACGGCTCGCCGTCGCCGGCTGAGGGTTCCGGGCCGGAGGCCCTGCTGCGCGTCGGCGGGGTCGGGCCGGAGGGGCAGCCCGCGGCGAAGTACCAGCCCTCCGCCGCCGATGTGATCGCGCCGGGCATCGACGTGGCGAGCCTCGGCGCCGGCGGCTCGGGGGTACGCGCCAGCAGCGGATCGCAGTACGCGGTCGCGTTCGTGGCCGGCACGGCGACCCTGGTCCGGAGCGCGTTTCCGAACCTGAGCGCCGCGCAGGTCGCACACCGGATCAAGACCACGGCCGACCGGGGCGGACGTCCCGACGCCGACCCGGCGACCGGCTGGGGCATGATCGACCCGAACGCGGCGGTCGTCACGGCTCTCGCCGAGGAGGCTCCGCCCGCCCCCGACGACGGTGGCGGCTCCGGCTCGCTGCGGATTCTCGTCATCGCGCTGCTGGCCGTGGCGGGAATCGCCGCGATCGCGCTGCTGGCCCGGCGTCCCGGCGGGACCGAGACGGCCCCGGACGGCAGCGGCGACGACGCCGGGGACCACCGCGGGGAGCCGAGCGGGCGGGAAGGCGACGCCTCCACGTCCGGCGGCGACCCGGCCGCCCCCGCCGAGGATCCGAAGCCGACCGAGGACGACCCGGGCACCGGGACGGACGCCGCCGGCGCGGCGGCAGCTCCGGCGGCCGCCGCCGGCACCTCCACGACCGGCCCGGCCGGCGCGCGCTAGTGGCACCGCCGGTTCGGTCCCGCGCGGTGGTCGCGGCGCTGCTGCTCACCGGGGTCGTCGGCGCGGTGACGGCGGTGCCGGCGGGACCGGCCGCCGCGACCGGGCAGACCGCCGCGCGGCACGCCACGACCGCCGCCGCGCCACCGCCCGCGTTGCCCCAGGTCACCGAGGGCTGCGTGGGCGAGTCACCGGCGGTGGCCGACAGCGCACCGTGGGCGGTACGCCGGATGCTGCCGTCCGCCGTGTGGCCGCTGACGCGAGGCGGAGGCGTCGTGGTGGCGGTGGTCGACACCGGAGTGAGCGCCAGCGCGACGGCCCTGCGCGGGGCGGTACGGCGCGGCAGCGACGTGGTGGGCTCCGGTGCCGCCGACCGGGACTGCTACGGCCGGGGCACCGCGCTCGCGGGCATCGTGGCGGCCCGCCCCGTCACCGGGAGCGCCTTCGTGGGGGTGGCGCCCGAGGCGACCATCGTGCCGATCCGCATCGTCGACGGGAAGGGCAAGGTTGCCCCGGGCGCGATAGCCG
Source organism: Micromonospora sp. 15K316 (assembly GCF_004348525.1). GTDB lineage: Bacteria > Actinomycetota > Actinomycetes > Mycobacteriales > Micromonosporaceae > Micromonospora. Next base: position 12,986 of record NZ_SMKG01000088.1, read on the forward strand.
CCGGGATCAGGGCGGCGACCGCCGCGGAGGCCGACGTCATCCTGCTCGGGGTCGGCACCCCGGATCCCGATGCCGAACTTCGCGCCGCCATCCGCGAGGCGGTCGACCGGGACATCGTGCTCGTCGCCTCGGTCTCGGACAAGACGCAACCGGCCGGGACCACGCAGAGGCCCGCCCCCTGGTATCCGGCCGCCCACCCCGACGTCCTCGCCGTCGGCGGGATCGACGCCAAGGGCGTACCGACCGAGAAGTCCCCGGCCGAGGCCGGGGTCGACCTGCTGGCACCCGCCGCCGACGCGGTCAGCGTCGCCCCGCGCGGCGACGGCCACTACACCGTCGCCGGCCCGGCGGTGGCCGCCGCGTACGCGGCCGGGGCCGCCGCGCTGGTCCGCGCCCACTATCCGAAGCTCTCCCAGGCCGACGTCCGGCACCGGCTGGAGCTGACCGCCGAACACCCGCTCGGCACGTGGCCCGCGCCGGGCATCGGGTACGGCACCCTCGACCTGTACCACGCGGTCACCGCGCTGGAGCTGGACCGCACGCCGCTGCCGTCCCAGCCCCAGGTGCTGCGGCCACTGCCGAAGGCCGCGGCGACCGAGCCGACGAAGCTGATCGCCGGTTCCGTGGCCGCCGGCATGGTCGGTCTGGCCGGGCTCGCGTACCTGGCGGCGATGACCGTCAAGTGGGGCCGTCGCCGCCGCTGGCGCCCGTGACCCTCGCTCGGAGACCCGGCCGGGCGGCGCACCGCTGACGCCACCCGCCGGAACCGACGGGTGGCGTCAGGCCGGCGGATCCGAGAAGGCGGGTCGTGCGGGCCGGCTGCTCCGGGGAGGCGTCAGACCGGCTGCTCCGGGGAGGCGTCAGACCGGCTGCTCCGCCTCCGTCGGGCTCCACGCCGTCTGGATCAACCGCGCGCCCCGCCGGGTGCAGAGCAGCGCCCGCCCCGGCGGCAGGTGACGCGGCTTGGTGTTGCCGAGCAGCGGGCCCTCCGTGGGCGGGCAGGAGAGCGCCACGTCCGGGCTGTTGGTCTCCTGCATCCGGCGCATCAGCGGATCCATCGACATCCGCAGGACGTTTGCCGCGCCCCGGGTCAGCACCAGGTGGAACCCGATGTCCGCGCCCTGCGCCAGGTACGGCAGCAGCGGCATCAACGGGCTGTCGTGCCCGGCCAGCAGGTCGTAGTCGTCGACCAGGACGAAGAGCTGCGGCCCGCTCCACCAGTCCCGCCGGCGCAGCTGCTCCGGGGTGACGTCGGCGCCCGGCATGCGCGGTCCCAGCCCGGCCACCGCGTCCGCCACGGTCTCCCGCGTCGAGTCGGTGGAGACGGAGTAGCCCAGCCGGTACTCCTGCGGCACCGCGTCGAACAGCTGCCGGCGGTAGTCGACGATCATGATGCGCGCCTCGGCCGGCGTGTACCGGGCCATCACCGACCGGGCGAGGTGGCGCAGCATGTTCGTCTTGCCGCTCTCGGTGTCGCCCAGCACCGTCAGGTGCGGCACGTCGCCGAAGTCGTGCCAGACCGGCTGCATCCCGGCCTCGTCCAGGCCGATCGCGACGCGCACGTCGCCCTCCGGCACGGGCAGCGAGTCGGCGGGGAGCAGCGCGGGCAGCGTACGCACCGGCGGGGCCGCCGGGCCGTCCCAGAAGTCCCCCACCATCGCGGTCAGGCCCCGGACCGCCTCGGTCAGCGTGGAGGCGTCGGCGAACCCGTCGATGCGGGGCAACGCGGCGAGGAAGTGCAGCTTCTCCGGCGTGAGGCCACGACCGGGCAGCTGCGGCACGGTGGCGGCCAGGCGCAGGTCGATGGTGGAGTCGACCGGGTCACCGAGACGCAGTTCGAGGCGGGTGCCGATCTGGTCGCGCATCGCGTGGTGCACCTCCGACCAGCGCGACGCGGTCAGCACCAGGTGGACACCGAAGTTGAGACCCTGGGCGGCGATCTGCCGCACCGCGCTCTCCAGCGTCTCGAACTCCTGGCGCAGGGTGAACCAGCCGTCGACGACGAGGAACACGTCGCCGTGCGGGTCGTCGGTGACCTGGCCCTCCGCGCGGAGTTTCCGGTAGGTCCCCATGCCGTCGACGCCGAGCTCGCCGAAGCGGCGCTCCCGGTCCACGATGAGGCCGGTCACCTCGGCGACGGTGCGGCTCACCCGGTCGGTGTCGAGACGCCCCGCGACGCTGCCGACGTGCGGCAGCTCGGCCAGCGCGCCCAGCCCGCCGCCGCCGAAGTCGAGGCAGTAGAACTGCACCTCGCGCGGGCTGTGGGTCAGGGCGATGCTGCTGATCAGCGTACGGAGCAGGGTGCTCTTGCCGCTGCGCGGCCCACCGGCGATGCCGACGTGCCCGCCGATGCCGGAGAGGTCGACGAGGAGCAGGTCCCGTACCTGTTCGAACGGCTTGTCGACGAAGCCCACCGGCGCGACGAGCATGCCGTTGCCCGGCCAGTCGACGGCGGTGAGCCCGCGCTCGGGGTCGGGCGCGAGCGTCGGCAGCAGCTGGTCCAGCGTCGGCGAGGCGTCCAGCGGCGGCAGCCACACCTGGTGCGCGGGAGGCCCCTGGTCGACCAGCTGCTCCACCACGACGCTGAGCACGCTGCGTTCGGCGGTGGTCTCGTCGCCGTCGGCCGCCTCCTCGACGGCCTCCTCGATCTGCGCCGGCTCCGGCTCGCGGAACGGCACGTGGTCCAGCGAGTAGGGCACCACCTGCTGCTGCACGATCTCCTGCCGCACCCGGGCGCTCGTGGTCCGGTACGGCCCCGACACGTACCCCGCCTTGAACCGGATCAGGGTCGACACGTCGGTACGCAGGTACCCGTTGCCGGGAGCCGGCGGCAGCTCGTAGGCGTCCGGCACCCCGATGACCGAACGCGACTCCATCGCGGAGAAGGTCCGCAACCCGATCCGGTACGACAGGTGGGACTCCAGTTGGGCGATCCGCCCGTCGTCGACGCGCTGGCTGGCGAGGAGCAGGTGCACGGCGAGCGACCGACCGAGCCGCCCGATCATCACGAACAGGTCGATGAAGTCGCGGTGGGTGGCGAGCAGCTCGCTGAACTCGTCCACCACGACGAAGAGGGTGGGCAGCGGGTCCAGCGGAGCGCCCTGGGCACGGGCCCGTTCGTACTCCAGCACCGAGCTGAACCCGCCGGCCTGCCGCAGCAGCTCCTGCCGGCGGACCATCTCGCCGTGCAGCGCATCCTGCATCCGGCCGACCAGCGCCGCCTCGTCGGCCAGGTTCGTGATCACCGCGGAGGTGTGCGGCAACCGGTCGAGACCGAGGAACGTGGCGCCGCCCTTGAAGTCGACGAGGACGAAGTTCAGGGTCTCCGAGGAGTGCGTGGTGGCCAGCGCGAGCACCAGGGTGCGTAGCAGCTCGCTCTTGCCGGAGCCGGTGGCGCCGATGAGCATGCCGTGCGGCCCCATGCCGCCGAGCGCGGACTCCTTCAGGTCGAGCGCGACCGGTTGACCGGTGGCGTCGATGCCGATCGGCACCCGCAGCCGCTCCCCGATGGTGCGGGCGCCCCACAGCCGGGTGAGGTCCAACTGCCGCAGGTCGGCGATCTGCAGCATCGCGCCGAGGTCGAAGTCGGTCTTCAGCGTGTCCGCCGGGGTCTCGGTGACCACACCGAGGCGGTACGGGGACAGCGTCCGGGCCACCACGGCGGCCTGGGCGGCGCCGAGCCGGTCGGGGGTGGCCAGCCGGGTGCGCACCTCGCTGCCGACCCGGTCCTGCCGGACCATGCGCAGGTCGTCGCCGTCGACCTCCAGGCAGAGCGCGCCCTTGCCGGCGGCCGGGGTGGCGTCGTCGAGGTCGATCAGGACGGCGTTGCGGTAACCGGCGGTCGCCATCCGACTGCCGTTGCCCAGTCGTCCACCGTCGCGGATCACCACGACGTACGGCTCGTCCCGGCTCGGCGCCGCACCCGACTCGTACCGGGGCCGGGCGGTGAAGGTCTCGCCGAGCCGCTGCTCCACCTCCTCCACCGTGCTGCCGACCAGCCGCACGGCGCCGGCCGCGTCCTGCTCGGTCGGGTGTTGCAGGTGCGGCAGCCACTTCGTCCACTCCCACTCGGCGACCGTGTCGTCGGCGACGCAGAGCGCGAGCCGGACCTCCTCGGGGGCGTGGAAACTCACCAGCTGTGCCAGCAGCGCCCGGACCACAGCCCGGGTCTGCTCCTTCTCCCCCGCCATCCGGATCTGCGCGAAACCGCGCAGGAACAACGCGATCGGCTGGTCCTCGATGGTGGTGTAGGCGCGGATGAACCGGCGCAGCGACTTGGCCGCCAGCGGCTCCAGGTCCTCGATGGGCTTGGTCTGCAACGGCGTGATCCGCACCGCCAGGCGCTGCTCGCCGGTGCCCACCCGGATCTCCAGGAAGTCCGGGTGGGTGGGGCGCCGCTCCCACCGGCGGGACGTCATCGCCAGCGACCAGAGGGCGCGCGGGTCCGGGTGCTGCCAGTCGCTCGCCTCGCGCTGGCGCAGCACGTGCTGGCGTACCCGTTTACGGTTCTGCGCCAGGTAGCGCAGGTAGTCACGGCGGTCACCGCCGAGCCGGGACTTGCGTTCCATGCCGCCGACGGCGATCTGCCCCACCACCAGGCCACCGAGCGCGACGGCCATCAGCGCCAGGATGATCCAGGTGAACGCGCCGCCGCTGCGGCTGATGAAGAGCAGCACCATGACGCCGGACATCAGCGCCATCGGCAGCATCAGGAACGCCTGCCGCAGCCCGTTGCGTTGCGGCTCGGGCAGGGCCGGTGGCTCCTGGAGACTGATCTCACCGGAGGGCATCTCCGGGCCGTTGCGGCGTGCGGGGCGTCGGAACAGCACCGTACTCAAGGGGCAGCCTTCCACGTCACGGGCGTCGCCCGCCTCCTGCGCTCACGTCGGGCCCGCGTGCGTCGCCGCCCGACACCTCTACGACGGAGCCGGGGCCGGTTCGGGTCAACGCGGTCGCCCACCAGTTCGCGGGAAAAGTTTGAACCGGCGGGGTTCGCGGACCGTCGTGAGGGCATGAGCGTCACCGCCCCCGCGGAGATGTGCCGCCTCGTGGTGTCCGGTCCCGGGCGGCAGATCGAGGTGGCCGTACCGGCGAACGTGCTGGTCGCCGACCTGCTTCCGGCACTGCTCCATCACCTCGGTGACAACCTGGCCGACGCCGGCCTGGCGCACCGCGGCTGGGTGCTGCAACGTCTGGGCGGCCCGCCCCTGGACGAGGAGAGCACCGTCGCGCTGCTCGGTCTGCAGGACGGGGAGACGGTCTACCTGCGTCCCCGCGCCGACCAGTTGCCGCCCGTCGACTTCGACGACCTGGCCGACGGGCTCGCCACCGGCGTGCGGACCCGGTCGGGGCTGTGGCGCCCCGAGATGATCCGGTGGACGGCGCTCGGCACGTTCGTCCTCGTCGCCGGCCTCGGCGCGGTCACGCTGGCGCTGCCCGGTCCGCCGTTGGCCCGGGCGCTCTGCGCCACCGCCGTCGCGGTGCTCGCGCTGGCCGGCGCGTTCGGGCTGACCCGGGCCGGCGCCGACCGGCCGTTCGGCATCGCCTCGGCGGTGACCGCGATCGTCTTCGCCACGCTGGCCGGGATGATCGCCCCGGATCTCACCAGGGCGAGCGCCCCGCTGGTCGTGGCGGGCCCCGAGGTCTTCACCGCCTCGGTCTGCGCGCTGGTGGTGGCGCCGCTGGCGGCGGTCCTGGTCGGCTGGGCCGGGCCGTTCTTCGCCGCCGTCGTCGCCTGCGCGCTCTTCGCCGCCGTCGGCTCCGCGCTCTCCACCTTCGTCGGGCTCGACGCGGGCCAGTCCGCGGCGGTGGTCGCGGTGGCCGCCACCGTGGCGACGGTACGCATCCCGCTGCTCGCCTTCCGCCTCGCCCGCATCCGCCTGGCGCCGCTGCCCACCGAGCCGGAGCACCTCCAGGAGGACATCGACCCGGAGCCGAGCGAGCAGCTCCTGGCGCGCACGGCCGTGGCCGACCGGTACATGACGGGGTTGTACGCCGGAGCGGCGGCCGTCGTCGGTGGATGCCTCCTCCTCGTCGCCGTCGCGGGCGGTTGGGCCGCCTGGACCCTGCTCGGGCTGGTCGCCCTGGTCCGGCTGCTGGCGCTGCGCGCGATGACCAGCGCCTGGCACCGGCTCGCGCACGCCCTGCCGGCGGTGGCGGGGGTCGGGGCGCTGACGGTGATCAGTCTGGCCCAGGCGCCGTCGCTGTTCCGGCTGCTCGTGCCGGTGACGCTGCTGCCGCTGGCCGGCGCGCTGCTCTTCCTGCTGGGGCGGTTCCTGCCCGACCGCCGGCTCATGCCCTACTGGGCCCGGATCGGCGACGTCGTCCAGCTCACCGCGACGGTCGCCATGCTGCCGGTGCTGCTCGCCGTGCTCGGGGCGTACGCGGCCGCCCGGGCGTTGGCGGGCTGAGCCGTGCAGTCCCGCCGTGACCAGGTGCAGGCCCAGACGTACGTGCTGGGTCGGCTGACCGGTGCGCTGGTCGCCGCCGAGCCGGACGGCCTGGAGAACCCGAACCGGCGCATGGTGGTCGGCACGGTCTCCGGGGTGCTCGTGGCCGCGGTGGTCTTCGTCGGCTTCGTGATCTTCGGATTCTTCTTTCCCGGCGGGGCCACCAAGTGGCGGCAGCCGGGCGTGCTGGTGGTGGAGAAGGAGACCGGCAGCCGCTACGTCTACGACGAGGGCCTGCTGCATCCGGTCCTCAACTACACCTCGGCGCGGCTGCTCTTCGGCGCCGAGCCGAAGGTCGTCACGGTCTCCCGGAAGTCGTTGCGGGACGTGGCGCACGGCCAGCCGCTCGGCATCCCGGGCGCGCCCGACGCCCTGCCGACGGCGACCACCGTGGACCGCCAGGTCTGGACGGTCTGCGCGCTCGCCATGCCGGACGACGCGGGCACGACCTTCACGGCGACGACGGTACGCATCGAGCAGCCGGCCGGGGGCACGCGCCGGGACCGGCCCCTCGGTCGGGACCAGGCGATCCTGGTCACCTCGGAGGACCAGAGCTTCCTCGTCTGGCAGGGCCGGCGGCTGCGGCTGACCGAGCCGTGGCTGGCCCGGGTGCTCGGCTACGACCGCGACGCGCTCCCGGTGGAGGCGGGCTGGCTGGAGTCCGTGCCGGTCGGGGCCGACATCGCGCCGCCCGAGGTGCCCGGACGGGGCGGCCCGGGACCGACGGTGGACGGTCGACGGGGCGTCGTCGGTGAGCTCTTCACGGCCCGTACGCCGGACGGCGCGGAGCGGCGCTACCTGCTCCAGCAGGACGGCCTGGCCGAGCTGAGCCCGATGGCGTACGCCATCGTCGCCGCCGACCCGGCGACCGCGCGGGTGTACGCCGGGCGGCCGGTGCAGCCGCGGGAGCTGAGCCCCGCCGCCCTGGTCGCGCTGCCGGTCGCCCCGCAGCCGGCCTGGGTGGCGGCGCTGCCGGCGACCCCGCCCCGCCTCGCGAAGACGCCGGAGCGGGGCACGTGGTGCGTACGGCACTCTATGGCGGACGGCGCGGTGGAGGTGACCGCCGACCTGCCCGCCCCCTCCACCACCACCCTCTCCGAGGGCGTGGGCGTCACCCGCACCTCGGCGAGCGCGGAGGCGGTCGCGGTGCAGCCCGGGGTCGGTGGCCTCGTGCTGGCGGGCCGGGCCGACCAGGCCGCAGGGTCGGGCTTCTACCTGGTCACCGATGCCGGGATCAAGTATCCGGTGGGTTCGAGCGCGGTGGCGAGCCAGCTCGGCTTCCCGCCGGCGACGGCCCGCCCGGTGCCCCGGCAACTCCTGGAGATGCTGCCCACCGGACCCGTGCTGGAGTCCGCCGTGGGCGGGGGGTGATCGCCGTCCAGCACCGCCGGTGTGTGGCCGGCACCCGATCACCCGACGGTCGCCCCGCGACCGGGGAGCGCAAGACGCAAGTGCGGTGACGGCTCCGTACGGAGTCGTCACCGGAGACAGCAGACGAGAGAGGAGCAGGGCCGTGGCTAGTTGGACTCAGCAGCGATCCGACGACGAGACCAGAACCGGCGTCATCTACGCCTTCCAGCGGATGGTGGACGAGCTGGAGCAGGCGGAGCGGACGGTGATCAGCAGTTCCTCGGAGCTCGGCGCCCGCTGGCTGGGCGAGGCGTCGATGCGCTACCAGCAGGGGCTCCAGGAGATCTCGCAGGGGATCGTGCAGATCCGTTCCGGGCTCGGCGACATCAGCGGCTCCATGCAGCGGTTCGCGGCGATCACGGACTCCACCGAGGACGACAACATCGCGGCGGCGGCCAGCATCTCGCTGCAGACGGAGACCTTCACCCCCAAGGCGAGCTGGACCAACTGAGCTTTCCCGTACGACACGTCAGGCAGGAAGGAAACGAGCAATGGCCACTTACACCGTCGACCTCTCCGACGTCGACGCCGCGGCGAGCCAGCTGGAGAGCGTCGCGCAGCGGCTGCGGCAGTCCCTCGACGAGCTGAAGTCCCAGGTTCAGGTCTTCCTCAGCGAGAACGCCGGTCAGACGATCGACAACTACGACGCCGTCCAGAAGAAGTGGGACGACGGCATGCGGATGGTGGAGAGCGGCACCGCGAAGGCCGTCGCCGAGCTGCGCAAGATCGGCGACAACTACCACGCCGGTGACCAGCAGGGCGCGACGCTCTTCGTCGCCTGACCCGGGGTTCACCCCCGGCACAGGCTGAGCCGGTCGGGCGGCGCGGATGCTTCCGCGCCGCCCGACCGGGACCTGTCCAGAGCGAGAGATCAAAGGGAAGGGATCCGGCGGTGCCGAAAGAAATCAAGATCGACGAGGCGTACCTGCGCGGCGTGGTCCAGAAGCTGAAGGGGATCAGAAACCAGGTCACCACGGTCCGGGCCGGGGCGAATCCCAACGACATGGCCCACCCGCACGGCGGACACCTCAACAGCCTCGTGGTCCGCGCCGGCACGGACAACTTCACCGCCGGCAAGGACCTGCGCGAGCGGGTCAGGGCCGTGGGCGGCCTGGTCGACCAGCGGCTCGCCGCGTACGACCAGAAGCTGTCGAGCTACGGCCAGAACCTCGAGCGCATCATCGCGTCGAGCGACGACATCGAGAACGCGAACACCTCGTACGCGGCCTCGACCGGGCTCGGCAACAACGGCCCGAACGGCCCGGCCAACACCGGCAACAGCACCTGATCGGCCGCCCCACCGAACTCTCCCCTGGCCGTCTCCTCCGCGGTGAACGAAGGTCCCGATGACTCAGCCAAATCCGTTGCCCAACAGCCTGCCGGCCTGGGAACAGGGCATGCGGGAGGTGCTCGGCGCGTCCGAGATGGACTCCCGGCAGTTCACCGAGCCGACCTGGATCAGCCTGTCGAACTCCGGTTTCTACGTGAACTCGAAGGCGAAGCCGTGGGAGGACCCGATGGGTACGCCGGCGAACAACGAGTTCACCCTCTACCGCCGGACGGCGCAGGAGTTCTATTTCGACGGCAACGGGCACATCGGCAAGTCCCACGCGGCGTACTACATCATCAAGGGGAAGGTGAACTGGTACGAGAAGTCGGGCGACTACGCGCCCGACGACCACTGGAACCAGTTCCACAAGAGCTCCGACGACGCGCTGTCCCGTCCGCCGTTGCCGCCGCCGCTCGACCCGGCGACCCTGCACGAGTCGGCGGAGAGCTTCTACAACCTCGCGATGTGGCTCGATGATGCGTCCCAGCAGCTGAAGACGGAGGTCGACAACCTCGGGGACGGATTCAGGGGCGCGGCCGCGGAGGGGCTTCGGGAGTCGCTCACGAACCTCCGGGACGAAATGGTGCTGCTTCGGGAGGACCTCCGCACCGCCGACGACTGGGTCGCGATGCTGCACCGCAACGGCGATGCGGTGCAGACCTTCCTCACGGAGATCGGGAAGGCGTGGGAGGCCTTCGAGCAGCACCCGGGGCGGAGCCCGCGGGCGATGGTCGAAGCGGCGATGCGCGACATCGAGCGGGCCGTCGACCAGCTGGGCAGGGAGACCGACGACTGGAACGGCCGTGCCTGGGACGAGCACAAGCTCGTGGTCTGGGACGACCTCACGACCTGGCCCATCAGCATCGACATCGGCAACGGCGCGAAGACGTACGACTTCATCGACGCCAACAAGGCGCTCTCCGATCTCAACAACAACATGAAGGCCTTCTTCGCCGAGGCGGCGAAGGTGCTGAACGACGCGATGGCGACGCAGTACCGCAACCTGCACGACAGCTTCGAGACGACCTACCGGAACCTGGTCGACCCCCGGACGTACACGCCCCCGCCGCCATCGAAAGACGACCTGAACGGCGGAGGCGACGACGGCGGGATCAACCTCGACGACATCTTCGGCAAGGGTGGCGGCGGGGGCGGCGGGCTCGACATCGACGACATCCTCAACAAGGG
>NZ_SMKG01000089.1 GCF_004348525.1 Micromonospora sp. 15K316
GCGTGGCGGGCCACATTGGTCAGTGCCTCCTGGACGACCCGGTACCCGGCCTGGTCGACCTCGGTGGGCACGTCCTGGGGCGGGCCGGTGACCGTCACCTGCACCGGCACGCCGGCCGCCCGGGTCCGCTCGGCGAGCTCGTCCAGCCGGGCCAACCCGACGCGGTCCCCGTCGGAGGGTGAGCGCAGGACGCCCAGCGTCGCACGCAGTTCGCGCATCGCGGCGGCGCTGGCCTCCTGGATCGCCAGCAGCGCGGCCGGCGGCTCCGTGCCGTGCTTGCGCGCCAGGTGCACGGCGATCCCCGCCTGCACCTTGATCACCGAGATGCTGTGGGTCAGCGAGTCGTGCAGATCCCGGGCGATGCGCAGGCGCTCCTCCCCGGCGCGACGCAGCGCCGCCTCCTCGCGGGTGCGTTCGGCCTCGACCACCCGCTGCTCGACCTGCTCCAGGTACGCCCGGCGCTGCCGCGCCACGAGCCCGGCGACGTTGGCCGCCACGAACCAGCCCAGCAGCAGCGACGTCCGCTCGACGATCTGCTGGCCGGGCCGGCCCGCGGGCGCCACCGAGATGTCGTGGGCGAGGAAGCCGCCGAGGAAGATGAAGCTGGCCAGGGCGGCGCTCGTGCGGTGTCCCCGCCAGGCGGCGACGTAGACCGCGCCGAGGACGGGGAAGGCGGCGGACGCTCCGGGGTGCACCCGGACGTGGAGAGCCAACATGGCGGCGCTCACCGCGATCAACGCCGGCACCGGGTACCGCCGGCACGCCGCCAGGGCGACCGCCATCACCAGGACGAGGGCGACGTCGGTCGCTCGCACCGGTGCGGCGTCCGGGGCGAGCGCGGCGTTGCCGAGCAGGAGGACGCCGAGGGCGAGGCCGCTCAGGGCGTACGGCAGGTCGCGGCGCATGGTCGCACTGTAGAACGGCCCTGGCCGGCGGAGCATCCTCCTCGCGCGGTAGCTGGGGCGTACTGCGGACGTGGTATCGGCGGCCGGGCAGGTGCCTGCGGCGGCACGACGCTTTCCCGGCCCGCCGGGACGAGCATCGACGCCATGACGTACCGCTTCTTCACCCCCGCTCCCCCGAAGGTGGCGACCGGCCGCACCGCGGAGGTCTACCGGCAGCTCCGGGACGAGTTCCTCGGGCCGGTGCCCACCTTCCGGGCGCTGTCGGCCGCGCCGGAGGTGCTGGCCGCGACGTGGGCGCTGATGCGCGAGTCCCTGCTCGCCGGCGACGTGTCCCGGGTCGACCGCGAGCTCGTCGCGTCGGCCGTGTCCCGGGCCAACCGCTGCCGGTTCTGCGTCGACGCCCACGTGATGCTGCTGCACGCGCTCGGTGAGCACGAGCTGGCCGAGGTCACCGCCCGGGGCGGAACGCCGGCGGACCCGAGGCGGGCCGCGCTCGCCGCCTGGGCCGAGGCCAGCCGTACCCCCGAAGCCGCCGACTGGGGCAGCCCGTACCGCCCCGAGGTCACCGGTACGGCCCTCGTCTTCCACTTCGTCAACCGGGTCGTCTCGGCGCTGCTCGACCCCGATCTGCTCCCCGGCGGCCTGCAGCGCTCGCCGATGGTGCGATCGGTCGGCGGCCGGCTCTACGCCCGGGCGGCCCGCGAGCCGAAGGCGCCCGGACGCGCCCTGTCGCTCCTGGACGCCGAGCCGGCGCCGCCACCGGCGTGGGCCGGGGAGAGCCCGGTCGGCGTCGCGTACGCCTCGTTGCGGAGCGCCGCGGGCCGGGGCGGGGAGTTGCTGGGCGCCGTGGCACGCCAGACCGTCACGGCGACCGTGCGCTGGGAGGACGGGCGGCACCCGGCCCGGCCCGCGGAGTGGGCCGCCGACCTGATCCGGGACCTGCCCGGCGCGGACCGGGTGGGTACGCGGATCGCGCTGCTGGCGGCGTTCGCGCCCGCCGCCATCCGCGCGGGCGACGTCGCCCTCTGGCGGTTGTCCCATCCGGACGACGCCGACCTCGTACGGCTGGTCGCCTACGGCGCGATCACCGCCACCGAGCACGTCGCCCAGACCCTCTCCCCGGCTCAGCTCTAGGAGGTCAGCCATGCGCAAGGCCCTGGTCGTCGCCAGCCTGCTGTTGCTCGTCGCGTTTGCCCTGCAGTTCGTCTTCGCCGCCGTGGGCGCGTTCACCAAGCCCGCGGATGAGAGTGCGTACACCCTGCACAGCATCACCGGGATGGCGGTCATCCCCGTCCTCACCCTGCTCACCATCCTGTTGGCCGCGCTGGCGAGGGCGCCGGGGCGGGTCGTCGGGATGGCGGTCCTGCCGCTCGGTCTCGTCGTCCTGCAGGCGCTGCTCGCGATGTTCGCGAACGCCTTCACCGACGCCGCAGGGGCCAGCACCCCGATCGGCCTGACCGTCGCCGGACTGCACGCGGTCAACGGGATCGTCGCGGTGCACGTGGTGGTCGGTCTCCACCGGGCGGCGCGGCAGCTGGCCGACCCGGCCCCGGCCGCCGCCGCCCGCGTGGTCGTCCGGGAGGGGGAGCCGGCGTGAGCACCGGTTCGCTGCTCGCTGCCGACCTGGTGATCGCGGTCCTGGCGACCGCCGGGTGGCTGGGCGGCGGCGCCGCGTCGGCCGCCCGGCGCCGTCGGCTCACACTGGGATTCGCCGCCGTCGCGCTGCTCGCCACCCTCGCCCGCGCCGTCACGATCGTCGCGCTCGCCCGCGCCGGCTGGTGGTTCGCGGCGGAGAAGGTCGTCGTGGCCGCGCCGCTGTCACTGGCCGCGCTGCTCGTCGCCGGGGTGCGCCTGCTGCGCCCGCCGGCCGACATCCGGTCCGCCGCGGTCGCGCTGCTCTTCGCCGGGTACGCGGGGAGCGGCGCCCTGCTCGTCACGCTCCTGCACGGCTACCCGGTGTCGCCGGGCGCGGCTCTGCTCGCGGTCGCCGGGGTGGCGGCGGCGACCACCGTCTCGTGGCGGGTGCTCGGTCCCCGCCCGTCGCCGGTGGTGTCGCGGGCGGCCGTCGGGGTGGCGGTCGCGGCCCTGGTGACCGGAACGGGCCTGGCCGCCGCCCCGGACGCCGTTCGCGAGGTCCCGCACGAGCACGAGTATCGGGACACCGGGGCCGTGGGCGAGCCGACCCGACGGTTCACGCTGACGGCCGGGACCGCGACGGTGCGCGTGAGCGGCCGGGACGTCGCGGCGTGGGCGTTCGACGGGCAGGTGCCGGGGCCGGAGCTGACCGCCGACGTCGGCGACGTCCTGGAGGTGACCCTGCGCAACCGGGACATCGCGCGGGGCGTGACGCTGCACTGGCACGGGTACGACGTGCCGAACGGTCAGGACGGGGTGCCCGGTGTGACGCAGGAGGCGGTGCCGCCGGGGCAGGAGTTCGTCTACCGGTTCCGCGCCGACCAGGCCGGGACGTACTGGTACCACACGCACGCGGTCTCCGACGTCGGCGTACGGATGGGGTTGTACGGGGTCCTGGTGGTGCGCCCGGCGCCGGTGACCGGCGTCGACGTCACGGTGCCGGTGCACACGCTGGCGGGGCTCACGTTGCCGCAGCCGCGGACGGAGCAGGTCGAGGCGGGCGTGCCCGTCCGGCTGCGGCTGATCAACACGGACAGCACCACGCACCGGTACGCCCTGGCCGGCACGGCGTTCCGGGTCGCCGCGATCGACGGCTCGGACCTGCGGGGCCCGACGCCGGCCGTGGAGACCGCCGTGCTGATCCCGGCCGGCGGGCGCTACGACCTGGTGTTCACCGCGCCGGCCACGCCGGTGGCGCTCTTCGTCGACGGCCGGGCGGTCTGGTCGACCGGCCCGGTGTCGACGGCGACCGGCTCGTGGCCGGTGCTGGATCCGCTCGGCTACGGCGCCGGCGCTCCGGCGCCCTGGGCGCGGTTCGACCGGGAGTTCACAGTCGTCCTCGACCGCGGCCTCGACCTGCGCGGGCTGCTCCCGCGGTACGCCCACACCGTCAACGGCGCGGCCGCGCCGGACATCCCGGCCCAGGTCGTACGCCTCGGCGACATCGTGAAGTTCACCGTCGTGAACCGGTCACTGGTGGTGCACCCGTGGCATCTGCACGGGCATCACGTCCTGGTGCTGGCCCGCAACGGGGCGCCGGCGACCGGTAGTCCGTTGTGGTGGGACTCGTTCGACGTACGCCCCGGCGACGTCTGGGAGGTGGCGTTCCGGGCGGACAACCCCGGAGCCTGGGCCAACCACTGCCACAACCTGCCGCACGCCGACGCCGGCATGATGCTGCACCTGATGTACCGGTGACCCGCGCCGGGGACTTCAGTCGTGGTCGGGACCGGCCGCCTGGACGGTCGAGACGGGGGTGCCGAGCTCGACGGTGCGGGAGACGGTGCAGAGCCGGTCGTGTGACTGCTGCAGCGCTCGGGGCAGCGCCTCGCGCGCCTTGTCGCCCTCCGCGCCCTCCGGGAAGGTCACGGTGAACTCGACCTTGAGGTTCTGCATCCGGTTTCCGCTCTCGTCCCGGATCTTGTCGCCGCTGACGCGGAGGGAGAACCGGTCCGGTTCGGCCCGGCGGCTGGTGATGTGGTCGACGTCGATCGCGGTGCAGCCGCCGATGGCGGCCAGGAGCAGTTCCACAGGGGTGAAGCTGCCGTCCTCACCGGTGCCGACCGAGATCGATCCGCCGCGAACGTTCCGCACGACGTACTGCCCGAGGCTGGTGCGCTCGATCTCCACCGAGCGGAAGGTGTCCGAACTCATGACAGGGACGCTACCCAGGCTTTCCGCTGCCGCGGCCACCGGCCCGGCCGAGGGTGGGCCAGGCCGCTCGACGATCGAGAGCGTCGAGGACTGACGGGATTCGGCGGCTGTCGTCCGGCGGCCGCCGGGACCGCTCGTCCGCAGCGGTACGAGCCAGGCAACAACCCTCCGCCACCATCCGCCCTCGGGGCGTAGGACGGGAGAAACCTCGCATCGGGCGGGGCATCACCCCGGCAGCGACGCCCCGAGCGGCGGTCGTGTGGTGCACGAATTTCGCTCGTGGTCGACCTGCCAGGGCGCGGTGTAGCCTCTGATCGGACATGCTGTCTAGACACTATGTCTTGGCAGCCGCCGGGCCGGCTCACCGGACCGGACGATCAACGAGGAGTGGATGATGAAATACCGCCTGCTGGGGCGTACCGGGGTCTGGGTCTCCGAGATCTCGCTGGGCACGATGACGTTCGGTGGCGCGTCCCACCCGGTCTGGGGCGCCCTGGGCGCACTCGGGCCGGCTGATGTCGATCGTCTGGTCGGCGCGGCGCTCGACGCCGGTGTCAACTTCATCGACACCGCCGACTTCTACAGCGACGGGGAGTCCGAGGAGCTGCTCGGTCAGGTGCTCAAGGACCGTCGGCGGGACGTCGTCCTGGCCACCAAGCTGTACTCCCCGATCGGGCCGGGCCCGAACGACAACGGCCTCTCCCGGCTGCACGTGATGCGGGCCCTGGAGGACAGCCTGCGCCGGCTGCGCACGGACCACATCGACCTGTACCAGATCCACCAGTTCGACCACCTGACCCCGATCGAGGAGACGCTGGGCGCGCTCGACGACGCGGTCCAGCAGGGCAAGATCCGCTACATCGGCTGCGCCAACCTCGCCGCCTGGCAGATCAGCCACGCGCTCGGCATCTCCGCGCAGCATCACCAGGCCCGGTTCGTCTCGGCGCAGGTCTACTACTCGCTGCTCGGTCGCGACGTCGAACGCGAGCTGGTGCCGATGGCCGAGGCGCAGGGCGTCGGGCTGACCGTGTGGAGCCCGTTGGCCGGCGGCTTCCTCTCCGGCAAGGTCACCCGTGACGGCATCACCGACGCCGGCTCGCGCCACGCCGCGGGCTACGAGTTCCCGCCGATCGACCGGGAGCGTGGTCACGACGTGCTCGACGTCGTGCGAGCTGTCGCCGCCCGGCACGGGGTGAGCCCGGCCCGGGTGTCGCTCGCCTGGCTGCTGGCCCAGCGCGCCGTCACCAGCGTCATCGTCGGTGCCCGCAAGGCGGAGCAGCTCGTGGACAACGTGGCCGCCACCGAGCTGGCCCTGACCGCGCAGGACCTGGCCGAGCTCGACGCGGTCAGCGCCCTGCCCACGGCCTACCCGAACTGGATCCAGCAGATGTTCGCCCCGACGCGGGTGCCGCAGCAGCGCAGCGCCGCCGTGCCGGACCCGGCGTAGCAACACCCGTCGCCCGCCCCGGCGCAGGGCCGCCGACCCCGGTCGGGGCCGGCCGGGGCGGTCATCGGGCTCCACACATCGTCGAATCTCATGGAGATACGGGGGAACCGTTCATGTCTGCCACAGCCGCACCGAACCCGAGACGCTGGACAGCGCTGCTCGTCATCTCGCT
The DNA here is from genome assembly GCF_004348525.1 of Micromonospora sp. 15K316. Classification (GTDB taxonomy): domain Bacteria; phylum Actinomycetota; class Actinomycetes; order Mycobacteriales; family Micromonosporaceae; genus Micromonospora. The sequence continues at coordinate 6,314 of NZ_SMKG01000089.1, forward strand.
CGCCCAGCTCATGGTGGTGCTCGACTCCACGATCGTGAACATCGCACTGCCCGCCGCACAGCACGATCTCGGCTTCTCCGACGGCACCCGGCAATGGGTGATCACCGCCTACACGCTCGCCTTCGGAGGGCTGCTGCTGCTCGGCGGCAGGATCGCCGACATCGCCGGGCGCAAGCGCACCTTCCTGGTCGGCCTGCTCGGCTTCGCCGCCGCCTCGGCGATCGGAGGTTTCGCGGTCAACACCGGCATGCTGCTCGGCGCCCGGGCGCTACAGGGCTTCTTCGCCGCGCTGCTCGCCCCGGCCGCGCTGTCGCTGGTGACCGTGACCTTCACCGACGTACGGGAACGGGCCAAGGCGTTCGGTGTCTTCAGCGCCGTCGCCGGTGGTGGCGGCGCGCTCGGCCTCATCCTCGGCGGGGTGCTCACCGAGTACCTCGACTGGCGGTGGTGCCTCTACGTCAACGTACCGATCACGCTGGTCGCCGGAGTGGGCGCCGTGCTGGTGATCCGCGACGTGGCGCACTCGCGCAACAGCGACCGGCTCGACATCCCGGGCGCGCTGCTGGCCAGCCTCGGCCTGGTCAGCCTGGTGTACGGGTTCACCCGGGCCGAGACCGACGGCTGGACGGCCGCCTGGACCCTGGGCTCGTTCGCCGCCGCGGTGGTGCTGCTGGCCGCGTTCGCGGTCGTGGAGTCCACGGTCCGCGCACCGCTGCTGCCACTGCGCGTCGTCACCGAGCGCAACCGGGGCGGCGCCTTCCTCGGGCTGGGGGTCGCCGTGATCGGCATGTTCGGTCTGCTGCTGTTCCTCACCTACTACCTGCAGACCGTCAAGCACTGGTCGCCGGTCCTCAGCGGTGTGGCGTTCCTACCGATGGTGATCGGCCTGGTCATCGGGTCCGCGCAGATCGGTCCCCGGCTGCTGCACCGGGTCGCGCCGCGCATGCTGATGGCGCCGGGCTTCCTGGCCGGGGCGCTCGGCATGCTGCTGCTCACCCAGCTCAGGATCGACAGCTCGTACCTGTGGCCGATCCTGCCCTGCATGGTCCTGCTCGGCCTGGGCCTGGGCGTCGGCTTCATCACCGCCATGCACCTCGCCGCGCACGGCGTGCAGCCGCGCGACGCGGGTGTCGCATCCGCGATGGTCAACACCTCGCAGCAGATCGGCGGCTCGATCGGCACCGCGCTGCTGAACACCATCGCCGCCGGTTCCACCGCGGCCTGGCTCACCACGCACCTCGCCGGCCGGCCGACTCCGCAGGTGATGAACGAGGCGGCCGTGCACGGTTACGTCACGGCGAGCTGGTGGACCTTCGGCGTGATGCTGGCCGCTGCCGCGATCGTCGTCGTCTTCGTCAACGCCAGGCGGGAGGGCGGCTCGGCGGCGCAGACCGGTGACGAGGAGGGGAACCAGAGCCAGGCGCCCGTGCTCACGCACTGACCCGCTCGACCGAAGCCGCCCGGGGGCCCTGTTCGTCGTGGGTACGAGCAGGGCCCCCGGGCGGCGCCGGGCCTGTGGCCGCGGGCTTCGACGCACGTCATCCCGGTTACCGTTGCCGTCGTGCGGGCGGTGACGAGCGAGACGATCGACTTCTCGGTGCTCGGCTCGATCAGGGTCGTCCGCGCCGGCGCCGAGCTGCACCTGGGCGCCCGCCAGCAGCGCCTGGTGCTGGCGCTGCTGCTGGCCCGGGCCGGTTCACCGGTCTCCCTGGCGGAGCTGGTCGACCTGCTCTGGGACGAGGAGGCGGCCCCGGCCAGCGCCGCGAACGTGGTGCACCGGCACGTCGGGGTGCTCCGGCGGCTCTTCGAGCCCGGCCTGCCCATCCGGTCGGCGGGCCGGTACATCCTCCGGGAACTCGCGGGCTACCGGCTGCACGCCGACGAGGACTCCCTCGACCTGCTGAGGTTCCGGTCACTGAGCCGGCTGGCCGGCCGACGCCTGCAGGACGGCGATCCGGAGTCGGCGCTGCGGCACTTCCTCGACGGGCTACGGCTGTGGCGCGGCCGGTGCGCCACCGGCCTGGAACCGGCGTCCCGCCTGCACCCCGCCTTCCTCGCCGTGGAGGCCGAACGCGCCCAGGCGGTGCGCGAGGCCGCCGACGCCGCCGAGCGCTGCGGCCGGCTGAGCGCCGTGCTGCCGCCGTTGCGGCAGGCCGCCGAACAACATCCGCTCGACGAGTCGCTGCAGAGCCGGCTGCTGCTCGCCCTCGCCGCCGACGGGCGCCAGGCGGAAGCCGTCGAGACGTACCGGGTCGTGCGCCGCAGGCTCGCCGAGGACCTGGGCATCGACCCCGGCGACGAGCTGCGGGAGGCGTACGACCGGCTGCTGCACCAGCGCACCCGGCCCGCGCGGGCCGGATCGCCGTCACCGCTCCCCCGGCCCGCGCAGCTCCCCGCGGACCTGCCCTTCTTCGTCGGCCGCGAGCACCTCGTCGCCGAGGCCCGGGCGGCGGTCGCGCGGCCGGGTGGGCCGACGGTGCTCGCGATCGACGGCATGCCGGGGATCGGCAAGACCGCCCTCGCCATCCACCTCGCGCACCAGTTCGCCGCCGACTTCCCGGACGGCCAGCTCTACGTCGATTTGCGCGGGTACGACGGGCGGGAGCCGGCGATGAGCCCGACCGAGGCGCTGCGCGGCTTCCTCGGCTCACTCGGGGTGCCGCAGGAGAGCATCCCCGCCGAGCTGCACGCCCAGGCCGGCATGTACCGCAGCAGCCTCGCCGGCCGGCGCCTGCTGATCGTCCTCGACAACTGCCGGGACGCCGAGCAGATCCGGCACCTGCTGCCGGGCGGCCCCGGGTGCCTGGCGATCGTCACCAGCCGCAGCCGGCTCAGCGCACTGCTGACCACGGCCGGCGCCCACCCGTTGCCGGTCGGCCTGCCGAGCATCGAGGAGGCCCGGGCGGCGCTCATGGGACCGCTCGGCGCCGACCGCGTCGCGGCGGACCGGGCCGCGATCGACGCCATCATCGCCAGTTGCGGACGGTTGCCGCTCGCGCTCTCCGTGGTGGCCGCCCGCGCGGCGAGCCTGCCGCGGACGCCGCCGGCGCAGATCGCCGCCGAGCTGGCCCGAGCGCCGGGAAGCCTGGACGGCTTCGACGACGACGACCCGCAGACCGGCCTCCGTGCGGTCTTCTCCTGGTCCTACCAGGCGCTCTCCGTGCCGGCCGCCCGGCTCTTCCGGTTGCTGCCGATCCATCCCGGCCCGGACTTCTCCATCGCCGCCGCGGCGGGCCTGGCCGGCGTGGCGCTGCGCACCGGGCGGGCGCTGATCGGCGAGCTGAGCCGCGCGCACCTAGTCAGCGAGGACCCGCCGGGCCGCTACCGCAGCCACGACCTGCTCCTGGCCTACGCCACCGAGCTCGGCGAGGAGCACGACAGCCCGGCCGAGCGCGCCGCCGCGGAACTGCGCTGCCTGCACTTCTACCGGGCCACCAGCTACCAGGCGCACCAGCGGCTGCTGACCTCCGAGCATCGCCCGCTGATCGAGCCGGGGCCGGGCGATACCCCGCTGCGCTTCGCCGGGCACGGCGACGCGATGCGCTGGTTCGCCGCCGAACGACAGGTCCTCATCGCGCTGGTCGGCTCGGCCGCCCGGCAGGGCCGGCACACCGAGGCGTGGCAGCTCGCGCTGGGCATGCAGCACTACTTCGAACGCAGCGGCCGGTGGACCGACTGGACGACGACCGGCGAGGTCGCCCTCGACGCCGCCCGGGCGGGCGGCGACCTGGTCGGGCAGGCTCGGATGCACCGCAGCCTGGCCGGGGCGGCCTACTTCCGGCACGAGCACGACGCCGCCGTCGGGCACCTCGACCAGTCGCTCGAGCTGCTCGCCCGGCTCGGCCTGCCCGGCGAGACGGCCAGGGCCCAGATCAACCGGGCGATGATCCTCGCCGCCCAGGGGCGGCACGAGGAGGTCGTCCGGTCGCTCACCGCGACGCTGGGGCGACAGGTGGCCGGCGACGACAAACTCCTCGCGGACACCCTGGTGATCATCGGTGCGAGCAACGCCGGACTCGGCCGGGAGGACGAGGCCGTGCGCTGCGCCGAGGAGGCGATGGCGCTCTCGCGCGGGGCGCAGTACCGGCTCGGCGTCGCCGAGGCGTGGGAGCTGCTCGGCCAGGTGCACTCCACTCGCGGTGAGCTCGGCAAGGCGGTCGAGTGCTGGCGCGCGGCGGCGGTCGCCTACCAGGAGGCGTCGGCGTCGGCGCAGGCCGCCGAGGTGCTGGCGCTGCTCGGCGACGCTCTCGCCGCCGCGGGCGACCGGGACGCCGCGGCGCGGGCGTGGCGGGAGGCGCTGGCCCTGATCCCGTACGCGCAGACCCGCACCGCCCGACGCCTGGCCGACCTGCTCGGGGCGGTCACGTCACGTCGATGACCGGTCGCGTTCGGCGACGGCACTCGATCAGCACTTCCGCGTCAGTCCAATCGCATCACCCGTCCCTAGGCTCGTGCCGCACACCGTTGCGCCTGGCTGTGGGGGTTGACCGTGCTGCGGGCATCCGACGAGACACCGGCCGGCCGGGCCGACCGCATGACCACACTGCACGCGGAGCACGCCCCTGCCGTGCTGCGTCTGCTCTTCGTGCTGACCCGCGGCCAGCGCCAGACCGCCGAGGACCTGCTCCAGGAGACGATGCTGCGGGCCTGGCGGAACCTCGACTCGGTGCCGACCGAGCCGGACGCCGCGCGCCGGTGGCTCTGCACCGTCGCCCGCCGGCTCGTCATCGACGACGTCCGGCTGCGGCAGGGGCGGCCCGCCGAGATCCAGCTCGTCGACATGACCTGGATACCCGCCGGCGACGACACCACCGGAAGTGCGCTGGCGTCGTACGCCATCGGCCGCGCGCTCGGCCGGTTGAGCGCCGCGCAGCGCAGCCTGCTCTCCGAGGTGTACCTGGTGGGACGGTCACCGGAGGAGGTCGCGGGTCGACTCGGGTTGCCGATCGGCACGGTGAAGTCGCGGACCCACTACGCGCTGCGGGCGCTGCGCACCGGCCTGGAGGCGGCCTGAGCAGGGGCTGCCCCGCCGGCCGGCCCACGCGCTGAGTCGACCCTCACGTTGCCGCCACGCGCGCCCCGCCACCGCGGTGGGTCCTGCCATGCTGTGCCGGTCGTTACCACCCGGACCGGTATGGATCGCATCGAGATGACCAGCCCGCTCTCGTTCTCCGTTCTCGGCCCGGTGCGCGTCCGGCGTGGGCGGACCGAGATCGATCCGGGCACCCGGCAGCAGCGGCTGATCCTGGCGCTGTTGCTCGTCCGGGCCGGTGGCGCGGTCAGCGTCGCCGAACTCGTCGAACTGCTCTGGGAGGCGGCTCCGCCGCCCAGCGCCGTCAACGTGGTGCACCGGCACGTCGGGATGCTCCGGCGGCGTTTCGAGCCGGGCCTGCCGAGGCGGGCGGCCGGCTCGGTGCTGATCCGCGACGGCGCCGAGTACCGGCTGCCGGTCACCGAGGAGTCACTCGACCTGCTGCGTTTCCGGCGCCTCGTCGGCCGGGCCGCCGCCGGCGCCGGCGAGCCGGCCGTCGAGCTCTACCGGGACGCACTGGCGCTCTGGCGCGACAGGTGCGTCTCGGGCCTGCACACCGGCGACCGGGTCCATCCGGAGTTCGTCGCGGTCGACCGCGAGCGCTTCACGGCCGTGCGCGCGGCGACCGACGCCGCGCTGCGGGCCGGCTGCGTGCACCTGGTGCTGCCCGCGATCCGGCTGGCCGCCGCGTTCGAGCCACTGGACGAGGCGTTGCAGGCACGGCTGCTGCTCGCGCTCGCCGCGGACGGCCGACGGGCCGAGGCGCTCGCGGCGTACGCCGAGGTCACGCAGCGGCTCGCCGACGGGCTCGGCATCCAGCCGGGCTCCGACCTACGCGCGGCCCGGGAACGCCTGCTCGGCCCCGACACCCCGCCCGACGGCTCCGGCTCCGGGCGCGGGTTCGCGACGGCGGGTGTGCGGCGGCGGTCGGCCGGGCCGGGTCTGTCGTTTCCGGGACGGGTCGAGTCGCCGGCGCAGCTGCCGGCCGACCACCCCTACTTCACCGGTCGCCGGGCCGCCGTGGCCGCCGCCGAGCAGCTCCTCGCCGCAGAGCCGCCCACCACCGCGCTGCTCGTCGGCGGGATGCCCGGCGTCGGGAAGACCACCTTCGCGGTGCACCTGGCGCACCGGTTGGCCGCCCGCTACCCGGACGGGCAGTTGCACGCGGACCTGCGCGGTTTCGACTCCGGTGACTCGGTGATGACCCCGGGGGAGGCGCTGCGCGGCTTCCTCTGGTCGCTCGGCGTCGCACCGCCCGCCATTCCGGCCGAGCTGCCCGCCCAGGCCGCCCTCTACCGCGACATCCTGGCCGAGCGCCGGGTGCTGATCCTGCTCGACAACTGCCGCGACTGGGAGCAGGTCCGGCACCTGCTGCCCGGCACCGGCGGCAGCCTCGTCATCGCCACCAGCCGCCGCCGGATCGCCGACGGAGCCCGACCGTCGGGCGTTCGGCCGTTCCACCTCGATCTGCTGACCGACGCCGAGTCGCGCGAACTGCTCGTTCGCCGACTCGGTGGGACGGCGGACACGGACCGGGCCGCCGTCGACGAGATCGTCACGCGGTGTGGTCGTCTACCGCTGGCCCTGGCGCTGGTCGCCACCCGCAGCATCGGCCGGGCCGGGCTCAGCCTGCCCGCGGTCGCCGGTGAGCTGGCGGAGGCCGACGGCCGGCTGACCGGATTCGGGGACGCGCACGCCGACCTGGAGGCGACCTTCTCCTGGTCCTATCGGGCCCTGACTCCCGAGGCGGCCCGGCTCTTCCGGCTGCTGCCGCTGCACCCGACCGGGGTGCTGGGCACCGAGGCGGTGGCCGCGCTGGGTGGCCTGTCCCGGCGTTCCGCCCGCGGCCTGCTCGCCGAACTCGGCGGGCAGCTGCTGGTGCAGCCCGACGACGGGCGGTGGCGGATGCACGACCTGGTGCGTGCCTACGCCGCGGACCTCGGCGAGGAGCACGACGATTCGGCCGAGCGCGCCGCCGCCGTCGAGCGGCTCCACGACCACGTGTCCCGGACGCGGCGCCGGGAGGCGCCGCGTCCGGGGCCCACCGTCAGTACCGGTAGGCGCGGATGACGGTCTGCTTGACCGTGTTACCGCCGGTGTCGCTCGCGGCGGCCCGCAGCGAGACGAAGCCGTGTCCGCTCGGGTTGAGCACCAGGGCGACCGCCTTCTCGCCCAGACGCAGCACGGTGAGCTTGCGCCAGGTCTTGCCGTCGTCGAAGGACGCCTCGACGGTCAGCGTCCGGGTCCGGCCCGGCTCCGCTCCGACCTGGCGGTCGAGCGAGATCGGGATCGCGAAGAGCCGACCGGCCGGCGCCCGGTTGTCGATGTCGAGCTCCGGGCTGTACCGGATCGCCGTCATCGGCAGCTTCACCAGCTGACCGTCGGCCACCCGGCCGGACTTGAAGGTCCACTCCGCGTCGACGACCGTCGACAGGGTGAACGCCGGGTCGCTGCGGAAGGTCGCGGTCAGCTTGTAGTCACCCTTCTCCGCGGGCACGTTCCAGGTCCACGGCGCCTGGTTCGCGTCGCCGATCTTGGTCCCGTTGCGGTAGAGGTTCACCTGCACGCTGCCGCCGACGGGGTGCCGGAAGCCCATGTGCCCGGCGCCGTCACCGTGCAGCGGCCCCGGTCCGCCGATCGTGTCGCCCCAGTAGCGGGTGGCGTACTGCTGGCCGAAGTTCGGCTCCGGGAAGACCGGCCCGACCACCCCGTTGGCCCACTTCACGTCGTACGTGCGCCCGGGCTTGAAGCTGGTCCAGGGCGACTGGTAGTACGTGTACCCCTGCTGGGCCGAGGTGGACTGCCACACCGCCTTCTTGTCCTGGTTGTAGTACTCGGTGAAGGTGCTCGGCGCGTCGTAGGTGAAGCTCGGCGGGATGACCCGATCGTCGCGGTAGACCGGCGAGTTGCCGGGCGCGTGCGCGACGGCGGTCCGCGAAACCGGCACGTCGGCCACGTCCGCGCTGACCCGGGAGCGGACGGTGGCGAAGTCGTTCGCGCGCAGCTTGCGGGACAGCCCGGTCATCATCTTCTCGGGCTCGTAGAGGTAGACCCGGTAGACGTACGGGCTGTTGTGCAGGCTGCCGTCGTCGGCGACCTGGCCCCACATTCCGTGCACGTAGGAGACGAAGCCGGGCGTCTTGCCGGCCCCGATCTGCGCGGTCCGCACATGGTCGAAGGGGAGGTTCATCAGCACGCCGTACGGGTCGTTGCTGCCCCAGATCTGCGGCTGCTCCGTCCGGATCGTCCAGCCGGACTCGGGGAAGACCATGGTGGCCTTCGAGTTCGGCACCGACACCGTGATCGGCTTCGCCAGGCGGGCGTCCATGGTGAGCGCCTGGTCCCGGGTCAGGTCGAGGCTCGGCCGCACCAACGACGTGACCTGCGGGAAGTTCGGGTCGCCGCTCTGCAGGTAGGTCTGGACCAGGTAGCGGCCCGGACGGACCCGGTACGTGGTGGTGGCGGGATCGGCGAGCACCAGCACGGTCTGCCGGTCGAGGTCCGTCAGGACCGTCGCCCAGCCCTGCTCGGGCGTGGGCGCTCCGCCGTCGGGCCCGACGAGCTTGAGGGTCAGCCGCTGGCGGGCGATGTCGAGCGCGACCGGGGTCTGCACCCGCACGCCGTCGCCGGTGGCGGTCACCTCGCCGCCGAGGTAGCGGTCGGGCAGGTCGGCGCCGGTCCGGACGGTGACGGTCACGGTGGCCGTGCCACCGGCCGGGACGGTCACCGAGGAGGCGCTGAGGTGGAAGAGGTCGGCCGGCGCCGGAACGCCGTCGGCGTCCTTGGCGTCGAGGGAGAGAGCCAGGGTGGTGGCCGTGTCGCCGCTGTTCGCGTACGTGATCGTGCGCTGCTGTGCGGCGCTGGTCCGCTCGAAGGCGACGCTGACCGGGCTCGCGGTGACGGTCTGCCGGGTCGCCCGGGCGACGTCGAGGAAGCCGGCGCCCTGCTCGTAGACGCCGATGGCGGCGTTCGGCTGCGCGGCGGCCATCAGCGTGGACTTGATCCGCTCGGGCGTCCAGTCCGGGTGCTGCTGGGCCAGGATCGCCGCCGCACCGGCCACGTGCGGGGTCGCCATCGAGGTGCCGTTCATGCCGGTGTACTGCGGGTTCTCGGCGGTCGGCAGCTCGGAGGCCGAGCTGCGGGCGGCGACGATGCCGACGCCCGGGGCGGTGATGTCCGGCTTGATGCCGGCGTCGCCGGCGCGCGGGCCACGGCCGGAGAAGGAGGCCAGCTCGCCCGTCTTGGTCACGGCGCCCACGGTCAGCGCCTCGGCCACACTGCCCGGCGAGTCGATCGTGGACTCACCGGCCTCGCCGCTGTTGCCCGCGGCGACGACGAAGAGGGTGCCGTAGCGGTGGGTGAGGTCGGCTACGGCCGCCTCGATCGGGTCGGTCTCCGGGCTGTCCGGGCCGCCGAGGCTCATGTTGGCGACCTTGACGCCCTGCTGCGCCGCCCAGGTCATGCCGGCCAGGATCGCCGACTCCGGGCAGCCCTCCTGGACGCAGACCTTGGCGCTGTAGAGGGTGGCGCCGGGCGCCATGCCCTTGTACCGGCCCTGCGACGCCTCCCCGCCGCCGGCGATGGTGGAGGCGACGTGGGTGCCGTGGCCGACCCGGTCGAGGGCGTCCGGGTCGGCGGTGAAGTTCTCCGCGGCGGCGACGCGGCCGACCAGGTCGGGGTGGGTCTGGTCGACGCCGGTGTCGATCACGCCGACCTTCACCCCGGCACCCGTCCAGCCGGCCTGCCAGGCCTGGGGCGCGCCGGTGAGCGGGACGCTGACGTCGAGGCTGGGCCGGCGCAGGCCGTCGAGCCAGATCTTGTCGAAGCCGGTCCGCAGGCGCCGCTCGGTGCCGCTCGCGGTCGACGTGATGCTGTTCCAGAAGGACACCGCGTCCGCGCGGTTCTCCACGACGGCGCTCGCCCCGGAGAGCGTGCGGGTGGTCCGGGCGCCGGTGAGGCCGCCGGGGGCGGCGCCGCCGTGCTGGACGATGAGCGGCAGGGTGGCGCGGCTGTCGTCGTAGCCGAACTCGACGAGGGTCGAGATGTCGAAGAGCCGGGCGTCGAGCTTGCCCCGGTTGAGCAGGGCGACGGCGTCGGCGGGGATCACCCGCACGTCCTCGCCGGCGCTGTGGGTGATGAACGGGATCCGTTCCCGTCCCTTGCCGGGCACCACGTCGACGGCGGTCTGGCCGTTCACCGCGCTGACGTGGACGGTGTCGCCGGTGACGAGCGTGACCGTCCGGGGCTTGGCCGCCACGGCGGCCGTGGTGGCCCGCTGCGCGGCCGTGGGTGTGGCCGCCGGCGCCGGGGCGCCGGGCTGTGCGGATGCGGGCGAGCCGCCCGGCGCCACCGCCGAGACGCCCAGCACCAGCACTGCCAGCGCGGATAACTTGCGAACTGATCGCATCATGCTCCCTTGATGAATGCGAGAGGGTGTCCGGGTGCTCCAGACGTGTCGGGCGGGTGAAAGTTCAACCGAAGTGACCTGGGTCACTCCGGGTGCGGCGCGGGCCCGGCGGCCGGGACGGAGCTTCCGGTCTTCACGTCATAAAGGCGTTAGATGGTGACGGCCCGGGTCGATTGCGACGGCAAGGAGAAGCCCACTCGTTCACCCCCGGAACCGACCAGGACTCGCCGGGCGAGGTCAGGCCGGATGAGCGAGCGTGAAGCCAAAGACTTTTGTACGGTTCCTACAAACGATGCGGGCCCGGGTTCGGCGGTTACGACATGGCGCCACCGGCCGGGCGGCGGAAGGGTGATCACTACCGGGGCTTTTCCTGCCCCGGCGCATACGTGTGGGGTCTGCCGGGGGGTCTTCGGGTGTTCAGCCGTGTTGCCATCGTCAACCGAGGTGAGGCCGCGATGCGGCTCATCCACGCGGTCCGGGAGCTGGCCGCGGAGACCGGGACCCGGATCGAGACGGTCGCCTTCTTCACCGACGTGGACCGGACCGCCACGTTCGTCCGCGAGGCGGACATCGCCTACGACCTCGGTCCCGCCTCCGCGCGCCCGTACCTCGACCTGAAGGTGCTGGAGCGCGCGCTGGTGGAGTCCGGGGCCGACGCCGCCTGGGTCGGTTGGGGTTTCGTCGCCGAGGACCCGGCCTTCGCCGAGCTGTGCGAGAAGGTCGGGGTCACCTTCGTGGGCCCGAGCGCGGACGCGATGCGCAAGCTCGGCGACAAGATCGGCGCGAAGTTGATCGCCGAGGAGGTCGGCGTGCCGGTCGCGCCGTGGAGTCGCGGCGCGGTCGAGACCCTCGACGCCGCCCTGGCCGCCGCCGCCGAGATCGGCTACCCGCTGATGCTCAAGGCGACCGCGGGTGGCGGCGGACGCGGCATCCGCGTGGTCACGAACCCCGCCGAGCTCGCCGACGCCTACGAGCGCACCAGCCAGGAGGCCGCCCGGGCGTTCGGCAGCGGCGTCGTCTTCCTGGAGCGTCTGGTCACCGGCGCCCGGCACGTCGAGGTCCAGGTGATCGCCGACGGTCAGGGCACCGCGTGGGCGCTCGGCGTACGCGACTGCTCGGTGCAGCGACGCAACCAGAAGGTCATCGAGGAGTCCGCGTCGCCGGTGCTCAGCCCGGAGCAGGCGGCCGAACTCAAGTCCTCCGCCGAGCGGCTGGCCGTCGCCGTCGGCTACCGGGGCGCGGCGACCGTGGAGTTCCTCTACCACCCCGGCGACCGGCTCTTCGCGTTCCTCGAGGTCAACACCCGCCTCCAGGTGGAACACCCGATCACCGAGCTGACCACCGGCTTCGACCTGGTCAAGGCGCAGCTGCACGTGGCCTCGGGTGGGCGGCTCGACGGCGCGCCGCCGGTGGAGCGCGGGCACGCCATCGAGGCCCGGCTGAACGCCGAGGACCCGGACCGCGACTTCGCCCCCTCCCCCGGCCGCATCGCACGGCTGGACCTGCCCGCCGGGCCGGGCATCCGGGTGGACACCGGCGTCAGTGAGGGCGACAGCATCCCGGCCGACTTCGACTCGATGATCGCGAAGATCATCGCGTACGGCCGTGACCGGGACGAGGCGCTGGGCAGGTTGCGCCGGGCCATGGCGAACACCACGGTGATCATCGAGGGCGGCGCGACGAACAAGAGCTTCGTGCTCGACCTGCTCGACCAGCCCGAGGTCATCGACGCGAGCGCGGACACCGGCTGGATCGACCGGGTCCGCGGCCAGGGCCGGCTGGTCGCCCATCAGCACTCCGCTGTCGCGTTGGCGGCCGCCGCCATCGAGGCGTACGAGGAGGAGGAGCGCGTCGAGCGGCAGCGGCTGCTGTCGACGGCGGCCGGCGGGCGTCCGCAGGTGCAGCACAAGAGCGGCCGGCCGCTCGACCTCAAGCTGCGGGGCGTCAGCTACCGCCTGCGGGTGGCCCGGATCGGCGCGCACCGGTTCCGCGTCGGCGTCGAAGCCGGCGGCGGCGTCCGCACCGCCGACGTCGAGGTCGACCGCTTCGACCGGCACACCGGGCAGATCGCGGTCAACGGCGTCCGGTACCGCCTGCTCACCGGCGTGCACGGGCCGATCTTCCTGGTCGAGGTGGACGGCGTGACGCACCGGGTCAGCCGGGACGAGGGCGGCGTCCTCCGCTCCCCCATGCCCGCGCTGGTCGTGGCGACGCCGCTGGAGGTCGGCGCCGAGGTCGAGGCGGGCGCGCCGGTGCTGGTGCTGGAAGCCATGAAGATGGAGACGGTGCTGCGTGCGCCGTTCAAGGCGCGGTTGAAGGAGTGCGCCGTCGCGGTGGGCAGCCAGGTGGAGGCCGGCGCCACGCTGCTGCGGCTGGAGCCGATCGCCGACGGGTCCGCCGAGGTCACGGAGAACCCGGCCGCCGCCCCCGTCGAGCTGGACCTGCCCGCCGCGGCCGAGCAGGCCCCGGCGGCCGAGCGCGCCGCGCGTGGCCAGGAGGACCTGCGCGGGCTCCTGCTCGGCTTCGACGTGGACCCGCACGACAACCGTCGGGTGCTCGACGACTACCTGACCGCCCGGCAGGCGGCCGCCGACGACGGCCGGCGGCCGCTCGCCGCCGAGGTCGACCTCGTCAACGTCTTCGTCGACCTCGCCGAGCTGACCCGGAACCGACCGACGGGCGAGGACGGCGGCGCGAGCCACATCCACAGCGCCCGCGAGTACTTCCACACCTACCTGCAGAGCCTCGACGTGGAGCGGGCCGGGCTGCCGAGCGCGTTCCGGGCCAAGCTCGCCAAGGCGCTCGGCCACTACGGGGTCACCGAGCTGGAGCGCTCCCCCGAACTCGAAGCCGCCGTGTTCCGGATCTTCCTCGCCCAGCAACGCGCGGCCGCCGACGCCACGGCCGTCGCGACGCTGCTGCGCGCGTGGCTGCGGGAGTCCCCGCCGGACGCGGCGCTGCACGAGCCGGCCGGCCTCGCGTTGGAGCGACTGGTGGCCGCCACCCAGGTCCGCTTCCCCGTGCTCGCCGACCTCGCCCGCGGCGTGGTGTTCGCCTGGTTCGCCCAGCCGCTGCTGCGCCGCAACCGCGCCCGCGTCTACGCCGAGGTCCGCAAGCACCTGCGTCACCTGGACGCGCACCCGCAGGCGCCGGACCGCCGCGAGCGCATCGCCGAGATGGTACGCAGCACCGAACCGCTGGTCCGGCTGCTCGGTCAGCGGCTCGTCCACGACCACCTCGACAACGCGGTCATGCTGGAGGTGCTGACCCGCCGCTACTACGGCAACAAGGCGCTCACCGGTGTCACCACCCGGGCGGTCGCGGGCTGCACGTTCGTGGTCGCCGAGCGCGCCGAGTCGACAGTGGTCTCCGCCGCGGTGCGCTTCGACGCGCTGGGTGACGCGCTGCGCGGGCTCGGCGAGCTGGCGAGCGGCGGCGAGGCCATCGACGCCGACATCTACCTCGCCTGGGAGAACCAGCCCGAGGACTTCGACGCGACAGTGGTCGCGCTGCTCGACGTGATCAACGCCAACCCGCTGCCGCCGCAGGTCACCCGGCTCACCACCACCGTCGCGGGTCGCGGCGGCGCGGTGATGCACCACCACTTCACGTTCCGCCCGTCGGACGGTGGGATGGTCGAGGAGCGGCTGATCCGCGGCCTGCACCCGTACATCGCGCAGCGGATGCAGCTCGAGCGGCTGCACAAGTTCGACCTCACCCGGCTGCCCTCCTCCGACGAGGAGGTCTACCTCTTCCAGAGCGTGGCCCGGGAGAACCCGTCCGACCAGCGCCTCGTCGCGTTCGCGCAGGTGCGGGACCTGACCGAGCTACGTGAGCACGACGGCCGGCTGGTCTCGCTGCCGACCACCGAGGACGCCGTCGCCGCCTGCCTGGACTCGATCCGGCGCGCGCAGTCGCGGCGGCCGTCGAAGGTCCGCTTCAACACCAACCGGATCGTGATCTACGTCTGGCCGCCGAGCGACCTCACCCGCGAGGAGATGGAGATCATCGCCAACCGGGTGGGACCGACGACGGCGGGCGCCGGGCTGGAGGAGATCCTCTTCATCGCCCGCCAGCGCGACCGCGCGACCGGCGAGCTGACCAAGGTCGGGGTGCGGATCTCCTTCGACGGCACCGGCGGGGCCGAGCTGACCGTCGGGGAGCCGCCGGTCGAGCCGATCGAGCCGCTCGACGACTACCGGCTGAAGGTGCTGCGCGCCGCCAGCCGTAACACGGTCTACCCGTACGAGCTGACCCGGCTGCTCGGCGACTTCGTCGAGTACGACCTGGACGACGCGCACGCGCTGGTGCCCGTCGACCGGCCCAAGGGGCGTAACAGCGCCGCCGTCATCGCGGGTGTGGTCAGCACGCCCACCGCACGGCACCCGCAGGGTGTCACCCGGGTGGTGCTGCTCGGTGACCCGACGAAGGCCCTGGGCGCGTTGTCGGAGCCGGAGTGCCGCCGGGTGATCGCCGCGCTGGACCTGGCCGAGCGGATGCGGGTGCCCGTCGAGTGGTACGCGCTCTCCGCCGGCGCGCGGATCTCGATGACGTCGGGCACGGAGAACATGGACTGGGTGGCCGCGGCGCTGAAGCGGATCGTCGAGTTCACCCAGGACGGTGGCGAGATCAACATCGTCGTCGCCGGCATCAACGTCGGCGCCCAGCCGTACTGGAACGCCGAGGCGACGATGCTCATGCACACCAAGGGCATCCTGGTGATGACCCCGGACTCGGCGATGGTGCTCACCGGCAAGCAGGCGCTCGACTTCTCCGGCGGTGTCTCCGCCGAGGACAACTTCGGCATCGGTGGCTACGACCGGGTCATGGGCCCGAACGGCCAGGCGCAGTACTGGGCGCCGGACCTGGCCGGGGCGCGCGACGTGCTGATGGCGCACTACGAGCACACGTACGTGGCGCCGGGTGAGGGCACGCCGCGGCGGGCGAGCAGCACCGACCCGGTGGACCGCGACGTCTCCGACTTCCCGCACGTCGTGGCCGGCAGTGACTTCACCACCGTCGGCGAGATCTTCTCCGCCACCGCCAACCCGGACCGCAAGAAGCCGTTCGACATCCGGACGGTGATGCGGGCGCTCTCCGACCAGGACCACCCGGTGCTGGAACGTTGGGCGGGGATGGCCGACGCCGAGACCGCGGTGGTGCAGGACGTGCACCTCGGCGGCGTCCCGGTCTGCCTGCTCGGTATCGAGTCCCGGTCGGTGCCGCGGCGGGGCTTCCCGCCCACCGACGGCCCGGACACCTACACCGCCGGCACGTTGTTCCCCCGCTCGTCGAAGAAGGCCGCACGGGCGATCAACGCGGCCAGCGGCAACCGGCCGCTGGTGGTGCTGGCCAACCTGTCGGGCTTCGACGGCTCACCCGAGTCGCTGCGGGAACTCCAGCTGGAGTACGGCGCCGAGATCGGCCGGGCGATCGTGAACTTCCGCGGGCCCATCGTGTTCTGCGTGATCTCGCGGTACCACGGCGGCGCGTTCGTCGTCTTCTCGAAGGCGCTGAACCCCAACATGACGGTGCTGGCGCTGGAGGGCTCGTTCGCCTCGGTGCTCGGTGGCGCTCCGGCCGCCGCGGTGGTCTTCTCCGGCGAGGTGGACACCCGTACCGCTGCCGACCCGCGGGTGCGGGAGCTGGAGGCCCGCGTGGCGGCCGCCGCCGGCACCGACCGCGCCACGCTGACCGCCGAGCTCGGTGAGCTGCGCTCGTCGGTCCGCGCCGAGAAGCTCGGCGAGGTGGCCGCGGAGTTCGACCGGGTGCACAGCGTCCAGCGGGCCGTCGAGGTCGGCTCGGTCGACGCGGTGATCCGCACCGCCGACCTCCGTCCGCGCATCATCGAGGCGATCGAGTCGCACCTGCGCCGGCCGGTACAGCGGCCGCGGCAGGCGCCCGACGGGCACATCGCGATGACCTGACGGCGGGATCGGGCGACGCGGGGTGGAGTCCGCTCCCGATCGCGTCGCCCCCCGTCCCGGGCCCCGCGCCGCCGCGCGTGGCCCGATCGCCGGGAGCGGGCCGCGTCCTCCGGTTCGGTGGGCCGTCCCGCCCGGGACCGGGACGGCGGCGGCCGGGAGGGAGATGACTCACACCCGGCCTCCGCCCCGCCCGCCGATCGGTCGCCGCCCGGTAGGCTGCCGGGCGGCGCTGGTGCGTCCGGTCGTGATCCGACCGGACGTCGTAAGAGGGAATCCGGTGGAAATCCGGGACTGCCCCGCAGCGGTGAGTGGGAACGACCGCCGTCATCGGCACTGGGCGAACCGCCTGGGAAGCGACGGCCACTAGGAGACCGGTGAACACCGGTCACGCCCGCGAGTCCGAAGACCTGCCCGCGCTGCGTACACGAGGTGTGTGCGCTGCCGTCGAC
>NZ_SMKG01000008.1 GCF_004348525.1 Micromonospora sp. 15K316
TGGCGGAACGGGGCTGGGGGACGGGGCTCGCCTCGCGGCGGGCCAGCCGGTTCTTCCGGTAGCCGTAGCCGAAGTAGATGAGCGCGCCGAGCAGCATCCAGGCCAGGAAGCGCAGCCAGGTCTCGACCGAGAGGTTGAGCATCAGGTAGAAGCAGGCGAGCGCGGAGACGATCGGCAGCACCGGTGAGAAGGGCACCCGGAACGGCCGCTCCAGCTCCGGACGGGTCCGGCGCAGGATCGGCACCGCCACCGAGACGAGCACGAACGCGCAGAGCGCGCCGATGCTCACCAGGTCGGCCAGCGCGGAGAGGGGCAGGAAGCCGGCGAGCAGCGCCACCCCGACCGTCATGATCGCCGAGATCCGGTACGGGGTGCCCCAGCGCGGGTGCACCTTGGCGATCGACGGCGGGATCAGCCCGTCCCGGGAGATGGCGAAGCCGATCCGGCCCATGGCCACCAGGTCGACCAGGATCACGCTGGTCAGACCGGCGATCGCGGCGATCGAGACGAGGGTGGCCGCCCAGCCGGCCCCGACCGATTCGAAGGCCGAGGCGATCGGGGCGCCCCGGTCGATCTCGCTGTACGGCACCATGCCGACGACGACCAGCGAGACGCCGATGTAGAGCACTGTCGAGATCAGCAGCGTGCCGAGCAGCCCCAGCGGCAGGTCCCGGCGCGGCTTGCGGGTCTCCTCGCCGAGGTTGGCCACCGCCTCGAAGCCGGTGTAGGCGAAGAAGACCACCGCCGCCGCGCTGAGCACCCCGACGAACCCGAAGACCGACGGCTCCAGGCCGAAGATGGCCTGGGTGACCGGCTGCTTGATGCCGCCCTCCCCGTCGGCGGCCGGCTCGGCCGGCGGGATGAACGGGGTCAGGTTCGCGGCCTTGACGAAGAAGAGACCGGCGACCACCACGAAGACGCAGATCGCCACTTTGACGACGACCAGCAGGTTTGTCACCCGGGCGGACTCCCGGATGCCGACGATGCCGATCACGCCGAGGACCAGCACCACGGCGATCGCGCCGAGGTTGACGACGCTCCCCTCCTCACCGAACCAGGTGGTGGGGAGGTCGAAGAGCTCGGCGAGGTAGCCGGACCAGCCCCGGGCCACCACGGCCGCGCCGAGGGCGAACTCCAGCAGCAGGTCCCAGCCGATGATCCAGGCGACGATCTCGCCCATGGTGGCGTACGCGTAGGTGTAGGCGCTGCCGGCGGTCGGGACGCTGGAGGCGAGCTCGGCGTAGCAGAAGGCGGCGAGCAGGGCGACCACGCCGGCGATGGCGAAGGAGATGACCACGCCGGGCCCGGCGCTGTCCCGCGCCTCGATGCCGGTGAGCGTGAAGATGCCGGTGCCGATCACGATGCCGATGCCGAAGCCGGCGAGGTCGAGCGCGCCGAGACGCCGCTTCAGCCCGGGCCGGCCGTCGGTGCCGTCCGCGTCGCTCTGCGCGAGCACGTCCTTGATCGGTTTCGTACGCAGCACGGACACCGCGCTCACCCCTCCCACCGTCCGACCACCCGCGTGGCGGCCGGTGACCGCCGTTGCTACCCACCCCGCATCACCGTCAATCACCACGCTTCGGACGTCGACCGGCGGTCTCCCGGGCCGGCCGCCGCCGGAACAGGACGATCAGGCCGCGGCGATCGCGGAGGGGACGTACGGGCAGATCGGGGCAGGCACTTGCGCGGACGTGCGTCGATATGAAAATTTCCTACCAGCGGCATTTAGCCGACGGCGGATGTTGCCGAGGTCGCCGCGACGAACACCCGCACGGGAGCCCCAACGAAGGGACACACCCATGAAGGCAACTCGGCTCGGCGCCGCCGGGCTGGCCGCGGCCCTGCTCGGCGCGCTCGTCGCCGGCGCCCCCGCGACCGCCGCGCCCGACGCGGCGAGCACCACCACCGTCAACTGCGACACCGATCCGGCCACGCCCAAGCGGCAGTTCCGGGCGATGTGGATCGCCTCCGTCACCAACATCGACTGGCCCAGCAAGGCCTCCCAGACCGCTCCCGACCAGATCGCCCGGCAGCAGGCCGAGTACCTGGAGTGGCTCGACCTCGCCGAGCGGCTGAACCACAACGCCGTAGTCGTCCAGGTCCGACCCACCGCCGACGCCTTCTGGCCGTCGCCGTACGAGCCCTGGTCGGAGTACCTGACCGGCGTCCGGGGGCAGGACCCGGGCTGGGATCCGCTCGCCTTCCTGGTCGCCGAGTCGCACAAGCGCAACCTCGAGTTCCACGCCTGGTTCAACCCGTACCGGGTCTCCATGCCGGCCCCCGGCGGCGCCGGGGCCGACCTCGACAAGCTCGCCCCCGGCCACCCCGCGCGCCAGCACCCGGACTGGACGTTCGCCTACCCGCCCGCCGGGGTGGCCGGCAGCCGGCTCTACTACGACCCGGGCGTGCCCGAGGTCCGCGAGTTCGTCCAGACCGCGATGATGGACGCGGTCGAGCGCTACGACATCGACGGCGTGCACTTCGACGACTACTTCTACCCGTACCCGAGCGGCACCCACCAGGTGCCCGACGACGACACGTTCGCGGCGTACAACCGGGGCTTCACCGACCAGGCGGACTGGCGGCGGAACAACATCAACCTGCTGATCCAGGAGATGAACGCCAAGATCAAGGCGGTCAAGCCCTGGGTGAAGTTCGGGGTCAGCCCCTTCGGCATCTGGCGCAACGCCTCCGCCGACCCGCTCGGCTCGGACACCACCGGCAGCCAGTCGTACGACATCATCTCCGCCGACACCCGCAAGTGGGTCAAGCAGGAGTGGATCGACTACGTCGTGCCGCAGCTCTACTGGTACATCGGCCAGTACCCGGCCGCGGACTACGCGCGACTGGTGCCGTGGTGGGCGGAGACCGTCCGCGGCACCCGGGTGCAGCTCTACATCGGGCAGGCCGACTACAAGAGCGGCGACCCGGCGTACGGGCAGTTCTGGATGAACCCGCGCGAACTCTCGGACCACCTGACGCTCAACCGGTCCCACCCCGAGGTCCAGGGGAACGTGCACTTCTCGGCCGTACAGGTGCGGGCGAACCGGCTCGGGGCCACCGACATCTACGCGGCCGAACACTACTCCCGCCCGGCGCTGATCCCGACCATGTCGCACCTGCCGTCGAAGCCGCTGCTGATGCCGGTGGTCACCCGGTCGGTCCGGCAGGACGGCGGGGTCCGGCTGACCTGGCGGCAGCCCGCCGACGGGGTCGGCCCGTTCGGCACGGCCACCTCGTACGCGATCTACCGGTTCGACGGGGTGCGGGCAGCGAGCGGATGCGACCTCGCCGACGCCGCGCACCTGCTGGACACCGTCCGGGCCACCGGCGACGGCAACCAGTCCTGGGTGGACGGCACAGCCCAGCCCGGCAAGCGGTACACCTACTACCTGACCGCCCTCGACCGGCTGGCGAACGAGAGCCCGGCGAGCCCGCCTGCCTTCGTGCTGCGCTGACCGCGACTGCCGAATGCCCCGGGCGTCACCGAGCGCCCGGGGCATTGGTCTGTTTCGACGGATGTCACCAATAGTCGGGGCCGATGCAATATCCGCGTCCATCCATTGATCGACACTGATCGGCACCCGGTGACCCACCGGTAACATCCGTCGCACCCGCACACCCCCGCGGAGGTACCAGTGCCCAGACGACTCGTCACCCTCCTCGCCTCGGGCGCGCTCGCGCTGCTCGTCGCGCTGGGAGTCGCCGCCCCCGCCAGCGCCGCCGTCACCCCGGCGCAGAAGCTCTCCGTCCTCTCCAGCTGGACGCAGACCAGCGCCACCAGCTACAACTCCTGGAACTCGGCCCGGCTGAACAAGGCCCCCTGGGCCGAGTACGCCTTCGACTGGTCCACCGACTACTGCTCGTCCAGCCCGGACAACCCGCTCGGGTTCAGCTTCGAGCTCTCCTGCTACCGGCACGACTTCGGCTACCGCAACTACAAGGCGATGGGCCAGTTCCCGGCCAACAAGTCCCGTCTGGACAACGCCTTCTACTCCGATCTGAAGCGGGTCTGCGCCACCTACAACACGGTCGTCCGGCCGGCCTGCCTCAGCCTGGCCTGGACCTACTACCAGGCGGTCAGCATCTTCGGCTCCCCCGCCGCCGTGGACCCGGCCGACATCGACCGGGCCGCCAGGATGAAGGCCGACGCCGAGCGCCGCGCCGGCCTGCGCGCCTGACGCGACCCACCCGCCGGGATCACCGGCACACCGTAGGCGAGCGTCCGTGCCGTCGGCAGACCCGGCGGCACGGACCCGCCGCAGGGACGCCGTGGGGACGCCGCAGGAACGCCGTGGGGGAGGCAGCAAGAACGGCGCAACTTCCCCGAAACTGCTGCCTCCGCAGCGGCGGAGGCAGCAACGTCCCGGAAGTTGCCGCCTCGACGCGAGCCGCCGGACGCCGGACGCGCCGGCCCCGCCGGACGCCCCGACCCCGCCGGACGCGCCGGAGTTCTGTCGGTCGCCGTCACAGCGGGCGGCCTGACTCGGCGCTCAGGCCCGTTCGCTCCGGCCGGCCGGGCGGCGGTCCGGCTCGGGGGCGGCGGCCTGGCGCGGCGCGGGGCGGACCGGCGTCGCGCTGAACCGGGTCGAGTCGGCCGCCAGGTCGGGATGCTCCACGTCGAGCGCCAGCGCCGCCGCCTCCTCCAGGCTCAGCTCGGCCCCCTCGCCGTACGCGTCGTCGAAGGCCGCGTCGCCCAGCCGCTCGCGGAGCCCGGCCTGCTGCTCGGCCCAGTACCCGGCGTAGATGCCGGACGCGCAGCGCAGGTCGGCACCGGTCGCCTGGGCGGCACCGAAGAGCCGGGCGGCGACGACCAGATCACCCCCGGCCGCACAGCGCACCGCAACCGCGTTCAACGTGTCGCAGGCCCGGCCGTGGAAGCCGTGGCTCATCCTCGACCGGAGCGCGACCAGCAGGTGCTCGTGCGCCGCGATCAGGTCGCCACGGGCCAGCGCGACCATGCCGAGCAGCATGTCCACCGAACGCCGGCCACGCTCCAGCGGGCGGGCCGCCTCCACCGGGCGGGCCGCCCCGAGCAGCTCCGCCGCCTCGTCGAGGGCGCCGCGCCGCCAGAGCAGCTCGGCCAGGCTGTAGACGGCGAGCAGCGCGTCACCGAGCACGTCCTGGCTCTGCGCCCAGTCGATGACCTCCCGGCAGACCCGCTCCGCCTCGGCGAGCTGTCCCATGTCGACGAGCGGGGCGGCCCGACCGGCCAGTACCCGGGCCAGCAGCCCGGCGTCGCCGGCCTGCCGCGCGGCCGCCTCGGCCCGCTGCGAGTACCGCAGCTCCTCGGCGAACTCACCGTCCGCACCGGCGTGCAGGGAGTGCATGTGGTACGCGGCGGCCAGCTCGGCCTCGGGAATCCGCTCACCGGTCTCGGCGATCCGCCCGTAGAGCCGGAACAGCCAGAGCCGCCCCTCCCGAGCCAGCCCGCGCTCCCGCCACCACTGGTCGAGGCCCCCCGCGAGCCGCAGTCCGGCCGCCGCGCTGCCGCCGGTGGCGCACCAGCGCAGCGCCGCCCGCAGCTCACCGGCGAGCGGGTCGAGCGCGTAGAGGGAGAGCGTGACCGGTCGGGCGTCCGGGCCCAGGTGCGCCTGCTCCAGGGCGTGCGCCGACCAGGCCACGTGCCGGTCCCGGGCCGCCTGCTCCTCGCCCGCCTCGGCGAGCCGTCGCGCCGCGTACGCCCGGATCGGGTCGAGCATCCGGTAGGTGCACCCCGAGGCGTGCGGCTCGGCCAGCACCATCGACTTGTCGACCAGCACGGAGAGCGGATCGAGCGGGTCGTCGCCGAGCAGCCACTCCACGGTCGCCAGGTCCACCGGGCCGGTGAAGACGGCCAGCCACCGCAGCAGCCGGGCGGCGCGGGGGCCGAGCGTCCGGTACGACCACGTGACGGTGGCCTGCATGGTCAGGTGCCGCTCGGTCGCCGAGCGCTGCACGGCTCGGGTCGCCGGGGTCGGCGGGGACGCCCCGGCCGCGGCGGCCACCAGGTCCACGGTGTCCTGCTGGTTGCCCATCCACCCCCGGTCCACCGCTGGCGGCTCCCGGTCCTCCCGGCCCGCGTCGAGGGTGCCGAGCACGTCGTCGAGGCGCTCGGCGAGCTGGCCGACCGAGAGCACCCGCAGCCGGGCGGCGGCGAGTTCGATGGCGAGCGGCAACCCGTCCAGCCGCTGCACCACCCGACGCAGGTCGGCCGACTCCGCCTGCTCCGGTGAGCGGCCACCGCGCGCCGCAGCCGTCCGGTCCAGCAGCAGCGCCACCGCGTCGCTCTCCGCCCCGTCGATCCGGGGTTCGACCGAGAGCGGCGGGATCCGCCACACCACCTCACCGGGGAGCCCGAACGACTCGCGGCTGGTGGCCAGCACCCGCACCCCGCGCCCACCGGCGAGCAGCCGCGAGATCACCTCCGCGGACGCGGCGGGCTGGGCGTCGCAGGTGTCCAGCAGCACCAGCATCCGGCGGGCGGCGGCGTACTCCACCAGGCTGTCCACCATCGGGCGGCCCGGCTCCGGACGCAGCCCGAGCACGGCGGCGATCTCGAACGCCACCAGGCCCGGGTCGGTCACCGCGGCGATGTCGACGAACCAGACGCCGTCCGGGTACGCCTCGACGACGCCGGCGGCCAGCTCGACCGCGAGCCGGGTCTTCCCCGCGCCACCCGCGCCGAGCACGGTGACCAGGCGGTGCTCCTGCACCAGCCGGCGCAGCTCGGCCCGCTCCGGCTCGCGGCCCACGAACGAGGTGACCTGGGTCGGCAGGTTGTGCGCCACCGCGTCGGCGGTCCGCGGGCGCGGGAACTGCCGCTCCAGACCGGGGGCGACCAGCTGGAAGAGGCGTTCCCGGTCGTCGAAGCCGCGCAGCCGGTGCAGGCCGAGGTCGAGCAGGGAGGCGCCGGCGGGCAGCGGGTCGGCGCGCCGGGCGGTCGACGCCGAACAGAGCACCTGCCCGCCGTGCGCGGCCGCGGCGATCCGGGCCGCCCGGTGCACCTCGGGGCTCGCGTACTCGCCGTCGCGCGGCTCGGCGTAGCCGGTGTGCAGGCCCATCCGCACCCGCGGCGCGGCCTCCGGAGTGGGCCAGTCGTGGCTGGTCAGGGCGCGCTGGGCGGTGAGGCAGGCGGTCAACGCGGCGGTCGCGTCCGCGAACGCCAGGAAGAACGAGTCGCCCTCGGTCAACAGCTCCGCGCCGCCGGTCCCCGCCAGTGTCCGGCGCAGCAGCCGGCGGTGCTCGCGCAGCACCGGGCGGTAGTCCGGGCCGAGCAGCTGGGCGAGCCGGGTCGAGCCCTCGATGTCGGTGAACACGAAGGTCACCCACCCGGTCGGGAGCTGGATCCGTTCCGCCATGCGTCGAACCTCCGCCCGTGACGTCGGCTTCATGCTGCCCGAAGCCGAGCGATCACGCATCGTGAGAACGGCCCGGCCGGGCTCGGACTCAAGGTGCCACTCGGCCTCGCCCGGGGCAAGGTCGGCCCTCCGCCCGGCGGGGGGCCGACGGGACCCCGGGCCCCGGCGGCACGCGGCGGGCGGGCCGCACGGACGCGGCGGGGGCCGGCCCCCGCCGGAGACCGGGTGACCGGTTCCGACGGGGGCCGACCCCGGTGTGGCGATCCTCAGCCGGTACGCAGGGCGACGTTCAGGGTGTTCTTCGCCCCCCGGATCGTCGTCACCGTCGACGCCGCCCGGAATCCCGGCGCGGCCACGGTGACCAGGACCTGCTGGTGCTTCGCCAGCCGCAGCTCGTACCGGCCGTCGGCGCCGGTCACGGCCGTGTAGCTGACCGGCCCGCAGTCCTGCCGGCCCGGACGATCGGCCGGAGCGGCCCGGTGCTCGCCGCAGACCGTCACCGTCGCGCCGGCCACCGGGCGTCCGGTGCCGGCGTCGGTCACCGTGCCCCGCAACGTCGCCCAGTTCGGCGGCGCCTCGACGTGCCCGGTGACCGCGACGTCGCTCGCCGGGTACGGCGCGTCGGTGAGCACGACCAGCCGCGCGGACAGCTCACCCGGCTGGGTGACCTCGCCGCCGTCGACCCGCACGGTCACCCGGACCGACCGGCCCGGCGCCACGTCGAACTCCCGCTTGTCCACCGAGAGCCACGGCACGTCCGCCGTACCGCCGCAGTAGTCGTACCCGGGCAGCATCTCGGCGCTGAGCTGCGGGTTCCACAGGCCCACCGAGCCACCGACCCGGTAGACACCGCAGGCAGTGGCGGCGTCGGAGGTCGGGAGGTTCACGTTGGGCAGGTGGTCCCAGGTGTCCGAGACCGGGTCGTACTCGATCGCCTCGTTGGTCAGCACGGAGCCGTTCTGCAAGCCGCTGAAGAGCTGCAACTTGTCGTAGGCACCGCTGGCGCCCATGGTGAAGACGGCGTACGGCGCGTCCGCGCCCCGGGTCCAGGCACCGGTGGCCGGATCGAACAGGAAGGTGGACGCGACCACGTTGTCACCGTCATACCCACCGGCGCAGACCACCCGTCCGGCGACTCCGGCGCAGCCGGGGGCGTTCACCCCGACCGGGTAGTCGGCGAGGCGAGTCCACGAGTCCTGACTCGGGTCGTACCGGTAGACCGTCGCGGCCTGCGCCGGACAGGACTCCCCGCAGCCCCCGACGACGTAGAGCCGCCCGTCGAGCGCCGCGATCGCGGCGTCGCTGACGGGCTGCGGCAGGTCGGCCGCCCGTCCCCAGGAGTCGTGGGCGGGATCGTAGACGTACACCGTCCTGAGCACCGTGCCCTGCATGCTGGTGCCGCCGACGAGGTACATCCTGTCGTCGAGGAAGACGGCGGCGCCGTTCGCGACCGCCTCCGGGGAGTCGGCGATCGGGCTCCACGCGAGACTCACCGGGTCGTAGACGTACCCGGCGCGGGTCATGCCCTCCAGGAACGCGGTGGTGCTGCCACCCACGGAGTAGAGCTTGCCCGCGTGGTAGCCCGCGGCGTTGTACAGGATCCGGGTCGGGTAGTTGGCGATCCGGGTCCACGGCCCCACCGCCGGAGTCGCCTCCTCCTGGACGGCCGGCTCGGCCGGCTGGACCGGCTGGCCCGCCGGCGCCTTCCGCAACGGCCCCGTCCTCGGCGGATCCACCTTGACGCGCCGCAGCGGCGCGCCGGGCTGCTCGGCGACCCGTTCGCCGGCCGGGCCGGTGGGGATGACGACCTGCTCGCCCAGCTTGACGTGCACCGGACTGGTGCCGTCGTTGGTGAGGGTGAGGGTACGGCTGGCCGACTTCCCGAGCCGCGTGGTGAGGTCGAGGCGCTCTCCGCCGACCTTCAGATGCCCGGCGCCCAGCCGCCAGTCCTTCGTGGTGACCCGGTCCGGCGGCACGCCGATGCGTGCCTCACCTGTGGCGTACCGGGGGTAGCTGACCGTCAACGTCGGCCTCGCCTGCGAGGTGAACAGCGAGTAGAAGCCGTCCGGCAGGTTCGGGTCGAGCGGCGTCGCGGCGCTGACCGCGAGCTCGCTCCGGCTCGCCTTGTCGACCAGCTTCGCGCCGTCGACGGGGTCACCGGTGTTGTCGTCGCGCACCACACCGGTGACCAGACCGCCGGGGACCGGGCCACACGCTCCGACGGTGACGTCGTCCACCTGCCAGAGGGCGATGCCGCTGCCGGCGTAGTGGAACCGCAGCCGGGTCCGCGCCTGACCGGCGGCCTGCGGCAGCGCCACGGTCACCGGCCCGCCGGCGTTCTCGGCGCCCCGCTGCCACACGGTGCTCCAGGTCGAGCCGCCGTCCACGCTCAGGTCGATGCCCGCCCGCGCGGTCCCGCCCTCGCCCAGGTAGAGCGTCTTGAACGCGAGCTGCGGTGCGCTCTGCCCCGACAGGTCGACCACCGGCGAGACGAGGTAGGTGTCCTCCGCCGCGAGGTCGTTGTGCCAGGAGTTCGCGGTGGCGAAGCCGCCGCTGCCGCCGGTCACGTTGTCCAGACCACCGGGGGTGTCGAACTGCCAGGCGGGTGCCCCGCCGAGGTTGTCCTCGACCGTCCAGCCGGCCCGCTCGGCCGGGTCCGTCCACCCCTCGAAGTCCGCCCGCAGCGGGTACGCGTAGCCGGGGGCCAGGCACGACGTCTCGTCGATCCGCGCCCGGACGTCCTGCACCACGCTCCCCGCGCCGACCGGCACGTCGACCGCGCTGGTCCGGTAGCCCGGGTAGAGCGGGGTGACGATCAGGTGGTACGTCGAGTCGGCCGGCAGGGCCAGGTCGTAGCGGCCCGTCCTCGGGTTCGTGAACCACGGTCCGACCGGCAGGCCGGGTGCGCTGATCCGCGCGTACAGCGGCCAGCCGTGTCCGGAGTCGTCGGTGACCGTCCCGCTGACCTTGACCTCGGCGCTGCGCTGGAGCCGGACGTCCCGGGTGGCGGTGGCGTCGGCGGTGACGGTCGCCGACGCGGTGCCGTCTCCGTAGCCGAAGGCGGCGGCGGTGACGGCGTACTCGCCGACCGAGAGCGTCGCGGCGTAACCGCCGTCGGCGCCGGTGGTGACCGTACGGTGGATCGGGCCGTTGATCCTCACCTCGGCGCCGCTGATCGGCTCGCCGGTCGTCGCGTCGGTGACCCTGCCGGTCAACCGGCCGGTCTCGCCGCGCGGGGCCTCCGCGATCGCGGCGTAGGCGTCCAGCTTGCCCTGGCCCCAGACGTTGTTGTCGGTCGGCGTGCCGCCGCAGCTGGTGTCGTTGACGTCGACCGCGACCTGGTCGAACACGGCCGTCGTCTCGTCGATGTCACCGATGAGGTTCGGCGCCGCCGACCAGAGCAGGGCGATCGCGCCGGCCACGTGCGGGCTCGCCATCGAGGTGCCACTGAGTACGCCGTAGCCGCCGCCCGGAACGCTGGAGCGCACGTCCACGCCCGGGGCGGCGATGTTCGGCTTGGTGATGCCGCCCGCGCCCGGACCACGGCTGGAGAAGTAGCCGATCTTGCCGTTGACGTCGAACGCGCCCGCGCTGTACGTGGACGTGTAGTCCCCGGGGGTGCCCGAGGTGTCGCAGCCATTCTCGCCGGCGTTGCCGTTGGAGAACATCGGGAAGATGCCGGCGGCCCGCCAGCCGGCGACGACGTCGGCGAACCACGGGTCACTGGCCGAGCCGTTGTCGCTGCCCCACGAGTTGTTCACGATGTGCGGCCGCAGGTCCGGTCGCGGGTTCATACCGGCCAGGTCCGTCGGCGCCAGCATCCACTCCGCGGAGGCGAGCAGCGCGAAGTCCGAGCAGCTCCGCTCCTCGCAACCCTTCGCCGTGATCCAGCGGGCGCCGGGCGCGACACCGATGTGGTTGCCGGGACCGCCGTCGCCGACCATCGTGCCCATCGTGTGCGTACCGTGCTGGTTGTTGTCGCACGGCGCGAGCGACGGCGAGCCGCAGACCTGGGCCGGGTCGTACCAGTTGTAGTCGTGCGAGAAGCCCGCCTCGCCCATGTTGCCCCGGTACGACGTCACCAGGGCGGGGTGGTCGAACTGCACACCGCTGTCGATGCTGCCCACGACGATGCCCTCGCCGCGCGTGCCGTCCGCCCACACCCGGTCGGCGCCGATCGCGTGCACGCCCCACTCCACCGCGTCGACGTCGGCAACCTGCTGCGCCTTCAACGGCTCCGGCAGCTCGTACGTGCGGTGCGCCTGGATCGCGCTGACCTCGGTCTCCTCGGCGAGCGCCTCGGCCAGGTCGAGGGTTCCCCGGGCGACGTAGACGGTGTTGGAGGCGTAGAAGGTGTGGTACTCGACGCCCTCCGCCTCCAGCCGGCGGACGACGTCCGCCTGGCTCTTCTCGGCAGTCTTCCGCAGCGCGTCGACGACCGCCGCGCCGCGCGCGTTCCAGTCCTTGACGGCCGACGCCGCGGAGAGGTCGGCGCGGGCGTCCAGGCGTACCCAGAAGGGCTGCGCCGGCACCGTCCTCATGCTCGCCCGCAGCTCCGGCTGGATCTTCTCCGGGGCGGCCGCCGCCGGCTGGCCGCGCCCGTCGGCCACGGTGGTCAGCCCGGCCACCAGGCCGAGCGCCGCGACCAGGCCGACGAGCTGGGACCAGCGTGCGCGCCGGGCGGCTCGGGACGCGCTCATCGGGCACCTCCCGACCGCAGCCCGGCGGTCACCGGGCCGGCGCGCGGTGGCACCGGTTCGGGCGGCAACGGGCGCCGCCTCGTCATGTTCAGGGGTGCTGCTTCGGGTGGCACGCTCCGCACTCTCCTCCGGCGAGTCGACTCACGACCGCGCCCGCCGGCGGAACCGATCGACCGTCGTCGCGAGCGCGTCCGGCACCGGCACAGGTTTCCCCGGCGAGCGCGCCTGCCGACGATGCCACCACTGTCGATGCGACAGAAGGCAGTGGGGACGTCCGGTTCACGCCACCGGCGGGAAGAGGATGGACATCAACCCGGGGTTGCCGCACGATGAACGAGTGCTGCGGATCTTGGGGGTCACGGCGGCCGAGCAGGCGCTCTACGAGTGGTTGCTCGAACGTCCCGCCGTCCCCCTCGACGCAATCGACGGGTTTGCCGCGGGCCGGCCGTGGCGCGGGCCGGTCAGGCCGCTGCTCGCCCGGCTCGAGGAGTTGGGGCTGGCGCTGCGCCTGCCCGGGGCCCCGGCGCGGTTCCAGGCGGTCGCGCCGGACGAGCTCGCCGACACGCTGGCTCTCGCCGGGGAACGCGCCCTCACCCGTGCCCGGGCCCGCCGCGCCCGGCTGGCCGCCGTCTTCCGCGCCAACCGGCGTTCACCGGACGAGGGGAACCTCGTCGAGATCCTGCACGGGAAGCAGGCGATCAAGCAGGCGTTCGCCGACGTCCAGCTCAGCGCCCGCAAGGAGGTGCGCGTCTTCGACGCGCCGCCCTACGTGGACGGCCCGCCGCTGACCGACCCGGTCGAGCCGGGGCTGCTCCGCCGGGGCATCCGTTACCGCGTGATCTACGACCGGCGCGGCCTCGACGACCCCGACCGGCTCGCCGACTTCGCGCACGGCCTCTCCGTGGGCGAGGAGACTCGCGTCTCCACCGTGCCGATCAAACTGGTGCTCAGCGACCATCCGCTGGCGCTGCTCCCGGTCCGGACCGAGAACGTCGAGTCCGCCATGCTCGTCCGTGACCCGGCGTTGACCGAGGCGCTCGGCACGCTCTTCGAGCTGGCCTGGGACCAGGGCGTCCCGCTGCGGGTACGCGACGGCCACCCCCAGCTCGTGGAGGTCGGTGACGCGCCGTCGCCGGCCGAGGGGGAGCTGCTTCCGCTGCTCGCCGCCGGGCTGACCGACGCCGCGATCGCCGCCCAGCAGGGCTGCACCGAACGCACGGTGCGTCGGCGGATCAGCGCGATGCTGCGGCGGCTGGGGGCGGCCAGCCGGTTCCAGGCCGGATACCAGGCGATCCGTCGTGAATGGATCACCACCTCGGGTGACCTGACGTGACGGTGCCGGCGCTGCCGGAGGGTGACCTCGCCGCGGCCGGCCTGAGCGTGATCGAGTCGGCGGCGTACGAACTGGTCGTCGCGGAGCCGGGCGCCACGGCGGCCGAGCTCGGCCGGTCCTGGATCCGCCGCGAGCCGCTGCGCGACGCGCTCGACTCGCTCACCGCCGCCGGGCTCGTCCTGGCCACCGAGGACGACCCGCCGACCTACACCGCCGTCGACCCCGAGGTCGCCCTCGACGGGCCGGTACGGGCATACGAGGGGCGGTTGCGGGTCGCCCGCGCGCACCTGCGGGGGCTGGCCGCGGTCCACCGCGCACACTCCGGCCTGACCGACTCGACCGCCGTACTCGAAGTGGTCACCGGGCGCGAGGCGGTACTGGAACGGCTCGTTCGTCTCCGGCGTGCCGCCGAGACGGAGATCCTCTGCCTCGACAAGCCCCCGTACCTCGACGGGTCCGGCACGACGAGCGGCGGGGTCGAGCTGCTCGGTAGGGGGGTGCGCTCCCGCACCATCTACGAGCGTTCCTCGCTGGAACAGCCGGGCGCCCTGCGCGGGCTCGAACAGCTCATCACCGCCGGTCAGCAGGCCCGGGTGTTGCCGACCCTGCCGGTCAAGCTCTACCTGGCCGACGGCCGGTACGGCCTGCTCGTCCGCCGTCCGCTCGACGGGGGCGAGAGCGCCGTGCTGCTCCGGCCCAGCGCACTGCTCGACGCCATGGTGCACCTCTTCGAAGGGCTGTGGCGCTCCGCCCTGCCCCTGCGGCCGTCCCCGGCCGCACCGCCGAGCCACCGCCCCACGGTCGAGCACCGGCGGCTCGTCGCGCTCCTGCTCTCCGGGCTCACCGACGAGGCGATCGCGCGCCAGCTCGGCGTCGGCTACCGCACCGCGCAGCGACACATCGCGAAGCTGATGGCCTCACTCGGCGCCCGTACCCGGTTCCAGGCCGGGGTGCAGGCCGCCCGCCGGGAACAGCACGAACAGCAGCCGTAGGAGCGAATCGTGCTCGCTCAGCAACCGCAGGCGCCACCGCAGCAGCCGCCCGCGGCGGGCGCCGCAGCGCCACCGGAGGCGCCGCCACGGCCGGTGATTGCGACGGTGGAGAGCAGCTTCACAGTGTCCAGATGGCCCTGTGGGCACGCGGCGGGCTCACCGGCCTGCACCATCGGGCGATTGACCTCGAAGGTCGCGCCGCACGCGCGGCAGCGGAAGTCGTACCGGGGCATGCGGTCAGCGTACGTGGGGTCCTGACGTGTCGCGAGGGATGGGTGATACTCGACGGGTGGACGGCGAGGACAGATCGACCCTTCGGCCCCTGCGACCGGCCGCGCCGCTCGACGGGGCGATCGCCGAGTCCGGCGCGGCACCGGATCCGGCGGCCCGGCAGGTGCCCCGTCCTCGACGGCCCTGGCTGAGATCCGACACCCCGGCCGAGCCCGCACCGGCCGCCGACGCCGACCCGCCCCGGCTCGCGGCCGACGCCGGGGCACCGGTGGCAGGGAGCGATTCGACCAGGTCGCGAGGCACCTCGGACGACGCTTCCGCCGAACCCTCGGGCAGTGGCCCCGCCCGGTCGGGGAACGCCTCGGGCCACGCATCCGCCGGGTCGGGTGACACCCCGGGCAGCGCGACGACCGACGCCGGCAGGCCGATGCCGGGCTCGCCGGCCGAGGCCACCGCGAACGCCGTTCCGGCGGTCGGGGCGCCGAAGGCCGACCCCGACCCGACCCCGGGCGACGCACCCAAGAGCAACGCCGACCCGACCCCGGGCGACGCACCGAAGGCCGACTCCGACCCGAAGACCGGGTCCGGGGCGAGGAGCGGGCCCGGATCCGAGACCGACGCCGAGCCGGAGTCCGCCGGCCGGTCGGGCAGCGACCCGGTGCCGGCGGGCACCACCGGAACGGCTACCGACGCGGCCACGAAGGAGGGCGCCCCGGTCGCCGCGCGGTCCGCCCGGCACCGGGTGCCGTTCGCGCACGCCGTACGCCTGCGTCCCCGCCGGGCCGCGGCGGCCGCCGCCCGGGCGACCCGGGCCTGGTCGCGGCGGCCGAGCGGCCGTCTCACGCTGCCGGGGTTGTTCCTGCTCCTGCTGGTGGCGGTGACGGCCACCGCCGGGGCGCTGATCGTGCCGGCGACGGTACGCGCGCCGCGTCCGGTCGCGGCCGACGCCACCGCCGGGAACGGCGCGCCGGCCCCCGGGATCTCGCCGTCCGGGCTGCCCACCCTGCCGGGGTCAACGCCGCCCACCACCGCCACTCCCGGCGCGCCGACCGCCCCGGCCGTCGGGGGCCGCCCGGCGGACGCGCTGGCCGACTGGGCCAAGCGGGTCGGCCCCAAGGTCGGGATCCCGCAGGTCGCCATGGAGGCGTACGGCTACGCCGAGCTGGTGCTCGCCCAGACGAACCGGAGCTGTGCGCTGAACTGGACCACGCTGGCCGCCATCGGCTTCGTCGAGTCCTCGCACGGGAGGGCCAACGGCGCCAGCCTCGGCCAGGACGGGCGGGCCATGCCGGAGATCATCGGCCTGCCGCTGGACGGGCAGGGCGGCCGGATGCGCATCATCGACACCGACCGGGGGCAGCTCGACAAGGACACCAGCTACGACCGTGCGATCGGGCCGATGCAGTTCATCCCGACGACGTGGCAGGACGTCGGCGTGGACGCGGACAACAACGGCGTCGAGGACCCGCACGACATCGACGACGCCGCCCTCGCCGCGGGCAACTACCTGTGCCGTGGCGGCCGCAATCTGAGCATCCCCACCGACTGGTGGAACGCGATCCTCTCGTACAACGACGTGCGCCCCTACGTACAGAAGGTCTTCGACACCGCAAACCAGTACGGACAGGCTAGCCGTACGTGAAGTGATCGTCTGCATACATTTGGAGAACTGGACACTTCCCCCAGGCTGTCGTTAGCGGCAAGCTAGACAGGTGATGGTGCGCGAGTGGGACGCCCGGACCGCGTCGTCTGTCGAGATCGCGTCGCTGCTGGACACGCTGAACGCGGTCCTCGCGGCTGATCTGCCGCAAGATCCACCGTGGCGGAAGAGTTCCCTGCGGGAGTACCTCACCGAGGTCATGCCGGGTCAGCGGCGGATCTCCTGGGTCGCGCAGGCGGAGCCCGCGGCCGACGGTTCGCCGGGCGACATCCTCGGCCAGGTGCATGTGCTGCTGCTCGGCGACATCGGTGTGCTGGAGGTGCTGGTGCACCCGTCCGTCCGGCGCACCGGTCTCGGCCGTGAGCTGGTCCGCGTCGCCGGTCACCGGGTCTACCAGGAGGGCTTCTCCTCGATCGGGGTCGAGGTGGTGGGCGACACCCCCGCCGTCGGCTTCTACGAGTCCCTCGGCTTCGTCCGGGAGTACGTCGAGACGCGCAGCGTGTTGGACCTCTCCACGGTCGACTGGGCGGATCTTGCCGAGATGGCCGGCGGGGTGGGCGCCGGATACCACCTCGAGTTCCACCCGGACGGGCCGCCGGACGAGCTGATCGAGGCGTACGCCCGGGCGAAGGCCGAGGTGCGCGACATCGAGGACGGGGAGCTTCGCCCCAGCTCGTACGACGCGCAGCGGCTGCGCGACAGCCTGGACTGCCTGCACCGACGCGGCATGCGACCGTACATCGTGCTGGCCCTGCACGAGCAGACAGGTGAGGTGGCCGGCCTGACCGAGGTGGTGGTGCCGGCCCAGCACCCGACCCGCGCCGACCAGTACGACACCATCGTCGCGCAGGACCACCGTGGCTACGGGATCGACCGGGCGATCAAGGCGCGCATGCTGTTGGAGCTGCGCGAGGCGGCACCGGAGCTGACCGAGGTGCAGACCTGGAACGCCCAGGCCAACGAGGCGATGTTGAAGGTCAACGCCGAGCTGGGCTACCGGCCCGACCGGGACTGGTGCGAATACAGCGTCGACGTGGGCGAGCTGGTGCACCGCCTCGACGCGACACGCTGAGCAGACCCGGAGCACCGCCGCACGCGCCGACCGGGACGACCCCCCGGGGGCCGCCGAGCCGGTCGGGAACGCGGCGCGTCAGTAGCGCTGGCGGAGCAGCCGGGCGGCCTCGACCGCCCAGTAGGTGAGGATGATCTGAGCGCCGGCCCGGCGGATCGACGTCAGCGTCTCCAGCATCGCGCCCTCCCGGTCGATCCAGCCGTTCGCGGCGGCCGCCTCGACCATCGCGTACTCCCCGGAGACCTGGTAGGCGGCGACGGGGACGTCGACCGCCGCGCGCACCGCCGAGACGATGTCCAGGTACGGCAACGCCGGCTTCACCATCACCATGTCGGCGCCCTCGGCGACGTCGAGCGCCACCTCGCGCAGCGACTCCCGGAGGTTCGCCGGGTCCTGCTGGTAGCTGCGGCGGTCCCCCTCCAGCGCCGACTCCACGGCCTCCCGGAACGGGCCGAAGAAGGCCGAAGCGTACTTGACGGCGTACGCCAGCACCGTCACATCCTGGTGACCGGCGGCGTCGAGCGCCCGCCGGACCACCCCGACCTGGCCGTCCATCATCCCGGACGGCCCGACCACGTGGACCCCGGCGTCGGCCTGGGCGAGCGCCATCTCGGCGTACGCCGCCAGCGTGGCGTCGTTGTCCACCTCACCGTCGGGCCTGAGCAGGCCGCAGTGCCCGTGCGAGGTGAACTCGTCCAGGCAGAGGTCGCTCATCACGACTGTGGCGTCGCCGACCTCGGCGATCACGTCCCGGATCGCCACGTTGAGGATGCCGTCCGGGTCGAGACCGCCGGAGCCGGACGGGTCGCGCTGCTCCGGCACACCGAAGAGCATGATCCCGCCGACCCCGGCCTGAACCGCCTCGACCGCGGCCTTCCGCAGCGAGTCCCGGGAGTGCTGGAGCACGCCCGGCAGCGACCTGATCTCGCGCGGCGCGGTCAGCCCCTCCTTGACGAACATCGGCAGGACCAGCTCGGCCGGGTCGACGCGGGTCTCGGCGACCAACCGCCGCATCGCGGCGGTGCGGCGCAGCCGACGGGGCCGGATCTCGGGGTACGACACGTTCAACTCCTGACGACTACCGGAACCTCAGTGCGGTCGGACCCTGCACCTTCGAGCCGCGGCGCTGCTTGGCCGGCATGGCGGCGAGCTTCTCCCGCAACTCGACGGCGTAGGCGGCGAGCGCCTCCACCAGATCGGGCACCGAGGCGTGCTGAGGCTGGACGTCGACCCGCAGGCCGAACTCCGTCGCCGTCTCCGCCGTCTTCGGGCCGATGACTGCCACCACGGTACGCGCGTGCGGCTTCCCGGCGATGCCGACCAGGTTCCGGACGGTCGAGGACGAGGTGAAGAGCACCGCGTCGAAGCCGCCCGACTTGATCGCGTCGCGGATCTCGGCCGGCGGCGGCGCCGCCCGGACCGTCCGGTACGCGGTCACGTCGTCGACCTCCCAGCCGCGCTCGGTGAGCCCGGCGGCGAGCGTCTCGGTGGCGATGTCGGCGCGCGGCAGCAGCACCCGGCCGACCGGGTCGAGCACCTCGTCGTGCGGCGAGAACTCGGCCAGCAGCCCCTCGGAGGACTGCTCCTCGGACGGGATCAGCTCCGGCTGGATGCCGAACGCGCGCACGGCGTCCGCGGTCGCCTCACCGATACAGGCGATCTTCACGCCGCCGAAGTGCCGGGCGTCGAGGCCGTGCTCGGCGAACTTCTCCCAGACCGCCCGGACGGCGTTCACCGAAGTGAAGATCACCCAGGCGTACCGGCCGTCGACCAGGCCCTTGACCGCCCGCTCCATCTGCGCCGGGGTACGCGGCGGCTCCACCGCGATGGTCGGCACCTCGCACGGGATGGCCCCGTACGCGCGCAGCCGGGCGCTCATCACACCGGCCTGCTCCTTGGTACGCGGCACGAGCACCTTCCACCCGTACAGCGGCCGGTTCTCCCACCAGCTGAGCTTGTCCCGCTCGCCGACGCCCTCGCCGAGGGTGAGCACCACGCGGCCGGTGAAGCCGAGCGCGGCGGCGACGAAGCTGTCCACCGTCGAGGTGGTCGTGTACTGCGTCTCGCCGGTACCGTCCCCGGTAACGCCGACCGCCGTGGTGCCGTCCACACCCACGGAGAGCAGACCGTCCCGGACCGCGGAGAGGTCGCCCGCGTCCACGGCGAGCGCGAGCGAGCCGCGTCCCACCGCGGCGGCCAGCGCCTCGAAGTCCAGCGCGCTGACGTCCTCGACGTCGGCCGCCGTGCGTACGCCCGGCAGCGGCACGCCCGCGTAGGTCGCGACCCCCTCGGCCTGCCCCACACCGGGGACCACCTCGAAGTGAGCGGCGGTACGGGCCACGGCCTGTACCTCCTTGACCACCGAGTCGTGGCCGAACGGGTCGCCGGCGACCAGGTGGACCGCGTTCTGCCCGGCGCGGGCCGCGGAGATCAGTACCTTCGCCACGTCTCCCGGCGCGCCCTCCGCCGGGGTGAACTCCGCGTCCTCCCGCGCCTCGGCGCGTACGGAGGCGAGCAGCGACTCGGGTACTCCCCGGTCGTACACCACCTGGTCGGCGTCGACCAGGGCGTCGTGCGCCCGGCGGGTCAGCAGGCCCGGGTCGCCGGGACCGGCCCCGACGAACGCGATGCGGCCTACGGGCTTACGGGTGCGGGTCATTCTGTGCTCCCAATTTGCTGGGTCCCCGGGCCGGTGTGTCCTTCGTGGCCGAGGATCGTGTCGGCGCCGAGGTCGAGGAGTTCGGCGGCGAGCGCCTTGCCGATCTCCGCCGCATCGGCGGGCGTTCCGGTGCGGGACAGCCGGATCTCACGGGTGCCGTCCGGGCTGATCACCGCCCCGCGCAGGTAGATCTCCTCGCCGACATCGCCCTCGGCGAGCTCGGCGTAGGCGGCGACGGGTGCGCTGCACCCTGCCTCGAGGGTGGCCAGCAACGCCCGCTCCGCGGTGATCGCGGCGCGGGACGGCGCGTGGTCCAGTACGGCGAGCAGCTCGATCAGGTCCGGGTCGTCGGCCCGGCACTCCACCGCCAGCGCCCCCTGGGCGGGCGCGGGCAGCATCAGCATCGGGTCGAGCGACTCGGTGATCTCGCCGGCCCGGCCGATCCGGCTGAGCCCGGCCCGCGCCAGGACGACCGCGTCGAGGTCGGCGTCCGGGCCGAGCACGCGCCCCAGGCGGGTGTCGACGTTGCCGCGGATCGGGGTGACCTCCAGCTGCATCCCCAGCGCGTGCAGCTGGGCGATCCGACGCAGCGCACCGGTGCCGACCGTTGCCCCCGGCGGCAGCTCGGCGAGCGTGAGGCCGTTCCGGGCGACCAGCGCGTCGCGCGGGTCCTCCCGGGGCGGCACCGCCGCGATGTGCAGCCCGGGCGCGGGCGCGGTGGGCAGGTCCTTGTACGAGTGCACCGCGAAGTCGATGGTGCGTGCGGCGAGCGCGTCCCGCAGCGCGGAGACGAAGACGCCGACACCGAGCCGGTGCACCGGCGCCTTCGAGCGGTCGCCGGCGGTGATCACCTCGACCAGCTCGACCGGGCGGCCGGTGGCCGCGGTGAGTGCCTCGGCGACGTGGCCGGACTGGGCCATCGCCAGGGCGCTGCCCCGGGTGCCGAGGCGCAGGGTGGTGCTCATCCTTCACCTCCGGAGGACGGGGTGGGGTCGGTCTCCATGACGTCGGGAACGGTGTCGACCGGGGAGGTCTGCGGCACCTCGAGGTCGAAGAGCTCGCGCAGCAGCGCGGCGTACTGGTCGCCGCCGGGCTCCGCGGCCAGCTGGCGGACGCGCACGGTCGGCTGGTGCAGCAGCCGTTGCACCACTCGGTGCACCGTCCGGGCCACCTCGGCACGCTGGTCGTCGGTGAAGTCGGGTCGCCGCTGGGCCAACCGGCGCAGCTCCGCGCTGACCACGTCGTCGGCGCGCCCGCGCAGGGCGGCGACGGTGGGCGCGACGTCCGCGCCGCGCAGCCAGGTGAGGAAGCTCTCGACCTCGGTGGTGACGATCTGCTCCACGGCGGAGGCGTCGCTGGCGGCCGGACCCTCGGCGAGCAGGGCGGCCATCCGCTCGATGTCGATCACCTCGACCCCGGGCAGCTCGGCCACCCCGGCCTCGACGTCACGCGGTACGGCCAGGTCGAGCAGGACCAGCGGCCCCCGCGCGGGATCCCGGTCGGCCAGTGCCCGGGCCACCACCGACCGGGTGAGGACCGGTTCGATGGCCGCGGTGGCGGCCACTACGATGTCCACTGTGGAGAGTGCGGCGGTCAGCTCGGCCATCGGGACGGCCGTCGCGCCGTACGACTCGGCCAGCCGGACGGCACGATCGGCGCCCCGGTTGGTGACGGTCAACGGCCCGGCGCCGAGCCGGGCGAGCGTCGCCACGCCCAGCGAGCCCATCGCACCGGCGCCGACCACCATCGCGGGGCGGCCGGTGAGGTCGCCGTCGAGATGAGCGGCGGCCAGCTCCAGCGCGGCGGTGACCACACTCTGCCCGGCGCGGTCGATGCCGGTCTCGGCGTGCGCCCGCTTGCCCACCCGCAGCGCCTGCTGCATCAGCTCGTGCAGCAGACGGCCGGCCGAGTCGGCGTCGGTGGCCCAGTGGTACGCGTCGCGCAGCTGGCCCAGGATCTGCGCCTCACCGACGACCATCGAGTCCAGCCCGGTGGCGACCCGGAAGACGTGGTTCACGGCCGCCGCGTCGTAGTGCACGTAGAGGTGGTTGGCGAGCGCCGTCGCCGAGCAGTCGGCCTGCTCGGCGAGGACGGCGCAGATGTCACCGAGCCCGCCGTGGAAACCGGACACGGCGGCGTAGACCTCCACCCGGTTGCAGGTGGAGACCAGCACCGCCTCACTCACGTAGGGCTGGGCGACCAGCCGGTCCAGGATGCGGGTGAACTCGGCGGGCGGCACCGCGAGCCGCTCCAGCGTGGCGACCGGGGCGGTCCGGTAGGACGCGCCGACGACGAGGAGTTTCACGTACCGATCGCCTCCTGGGAGTCGTTGGCCGCGAGCCCACCCGGCAGTGCGGTGAGGGCGGACCCACCGGTGGCGGGCAGCGCGGTCAACGACGCCTTGCGGTGCTCGTGGAACGACAGAATCTGCAGCTCGATGGCGAGGTCGACCTTGCGTACGTCGACGCCCTCCGGGACCGAGAGTACGCAGGGTGCGAAGTTGAGGATGCTGGTCACGCCGACCGCGACCAGCTGGTCGGCCACCGGCTGGGCGGCGGCGGCCGGCGTGGCGATCACGCCTATCGCTATGGACTCCTCGGCGGCGACCCGGGACAGCTCGTCGACATGCCGTACGACCAGGCCGTTTATCTCCTCGCCCACCCGGGCCGGGTCGGCGTCGAAGAGCGCGGCGATCCGGAAGCCACGGCTGGCGAATCCGTCGTAGCCGGCCAGGGCGTGACCGAGATTACCCACGCCGACGAGGGCGACCGCCCGACGTTGGGTGAGCCCGAGCACGGACTCGATCTGCTCGATGAGCAGCGCCACGTCGTAGCCCACGCCGCGGGTGCCGTACGAGCCGAGGTGGGAGAGGTCCTTGCGGAGCTTGGCGGAGTTGACGCCGGCGGCGGTGGCCAGCCCCTCGCTGGAGACGGTCTCGTGGCCGCCGTCGGCGAGGTTGTGCAGGGCGCGGAGGTATTCCGGGAGCCGCGCGACGGTCGCCTCGGGCAGGTCGGGGAGCGCCGGTACGGCACCGGCGCTACCGGGCGCGCCAGGGTGACGGTGCTGACTCATGAGACTCCGTGCGGTGCGATCCTCGGCCGACTCCGGCGGTCGGCCGCTTCGGGACTCCCGCTGGCGACCGAGGGTGCCGGCTGTGCTAGCGGGGCGCGTCGAAATCACAGAGTAGGCGCTTGTGAAGGGGTGCACAAATCGCGATCTTGTCAGCTCGCGACGCGGCTCCACCTGGCCCTCCATTCCGCAAGATCGATCCGGCGGTATCCACCGGCACCGCTCGGCGATTATTGCTCAATCCCGACTTCTCTGACCAATCCCGCGCCGTCAGCGCGCCCTAATCGCCCTTTCAAACAGCGCGATCCGCTATTTTCCGGCCGAAACCGCGACGGCAACCGGCCGAGAAACCAGAGGTAGGGCCAGCCCTACGGCGCAGAGGACGGGCTACGGGATGGGCCCGGGACGTCGTACTGCCTAGCCTTTTGGCATGACCACCGTCACTGTGCCCGCCCACCAGTCGAAACTGGCGCCGACCGTCACCCGCCAACTTCTGCACGACTCCGGCTACGTGCTGCTCGGGCTCCCGTTGGCGCTGGCCAGTTTCGTCGTGCTGCTGGCCGGCACGGTGCTCGGCATCGGTCTGATGGTGACGGTGATCGGCCTGCCCGTCCTCGCCGGAACCCTCTACGCCGCCCGGGGCCTGGCCGACATCGAACGGCTCCGACTGCCCTCCGTGCTGCACCAGCCCCGCATCCGCCCCCACTACCGGGTGGCGGAGCCCGGCGCCAGCGCCTGGCGGCGGATCTTCGTACCGATCGCCGACGCCCAGTCCTGGCTCGACCTGGCGCACGGCATCTTCAAGCTGATCGTCGCGGTGGGCACGTTCGTGGTGACCGTGGTCTGGTGGGCGGGGGCCGTCGGCGGCGCGCTCTACTGGGCGTACGACTGGGCGCTGCCACACCCACCGGACGAGACCGACCTGGCCGACCTGCTCGGCCTCGGGGGCTCCACCGCCACCCGGGTCGGCCTCTACACCGCGATCGGCGCCTTCTTCCTCATCACCCTCCCGATCGTGGTCCGCGGCTGCGCCCTGCTCCAGGCGAGCTTCTGCCGGGCGATGCTCACCGGGGTCGCCGAGATGCGCGACCGGATCATCGTGCTCGAGGAGCAGAAGCGGGCCGCCGCCTCCGCCGAGGCGACCGCCCTGCGCCGGCTCGAACGGGACATCCACGACGGCCCCCAGCAGCGGCTGGTCCGGTTGGCGATGGATCTCAGCCGGGCCCGGCAGCAGCTCGCCTCCGACCCGGAGGCGGCCGGGCGGACCCTGGACGAGGCCGTCGCGCAGACCCGGGACACGCTGGCCGAGCTGCGCTCCCTCTCCCGGGGCATCGCGCCGCCGATCCTGGTCGACCGCGGCCTGCCCAGCGCGCTGGCCGCGCTCGCCGGACGCGGGCTGATCCCGATCGAGCTGCGGGTCGACCCGGAGCTCGGCGTACCGGCCGGTCGGCTCGACCCGGCGCTGGAGAACACGGCCTACTTCGTGGTGGCCGAGGCGCTCACCAACGTGGCGAAGCACAGCCGGGCGACCGAGTGCCAGGTGAGCGTCGAGAGGTCGGATCGGCGGCTCACGGTGAGCGTGGGCGACGACGGCCAGGGCGGGGCGCACGTGGCGAAGGGGCACGGGCTGGCGGGCATCGCCGACCGGGTCCGCGCCGCGGGGGGCGAGCTGACCGTCGTCAGCCCGCCCGGCGGGCCCACCGAGATCCGCGCCGACCTGCCGTTGTGAGGTCGACGTGATAGACAACACCACCATGCGAGTGGTGATCGCCGACGACGCCGTGCTGCTCCGGGAGGGGCTGGTGCGGCTGCTGACCGAGACCGGGCACGAGGTCGTGGCCGTCGTGGGTGACGGTGACGCGCTGGTCGAGGCGGTGGTGGCGCACCGGCCGGACGTGTCGATCGTCGACGTGCGGATGCCGCCGACGCACACCGACGAGGGGTTGCGGGCGGCGGTGCAGGCCCGCCAACTGGTGCCACGCAGCCCCGTCCTGGTCCTCTCCCAGTACGTCGAGGTGTCGTACGCCGACGATCTGCTGGCCACCACCGGCGGCGCCGGCGGCGGCGGGATCGGCTACCTGCTGAAGGACCGGGTGGCCGCGATCGACGAGTTCCTGGACGGGCTGCGGAGGGTCGCGGCCGGCGGCACGGTGCTCGACCCGGAGGTGGTCGGTCAGCTCTTCGCCCGGCGCCGCCGCGACGACCCGCTGCGCGAGCTGACCCCGCGCGAGCGGGAGGTGCTCGGGCTGATGGCCGAGGGGCGCTCCAACACGGCGATCGCGCGTGCCCTGGTGGTGAGTGACGGGGCGGTGGAGAAGCATGTGCGCAACATCTTCACCAAGCTCAACCTCCCACCCGACACCGAGCAGCACCGCCGGGTCCTGGCGGTGCTGGCCTACCTGCGCAACTGAGAGTCAGAACAGGGACCGGGCGAGCTGCACGGCCTCGGTCAGCGTGTCGGCCACCGGGTGGCCGGAGGCGCGCAGCCGACCCGGGTCGGTGAAGCCACCGGTGTAGAGCACGGCGCGACCGCCCACCGCGCCGGCGGCGTCCGCGTCGTCGAGCGAGTCACCGATCAGCACCGCCGAGCGCCCGTCGACGCCCAGCTCGGCGAGGTGTTTCTGGAGCGACTCCGCCTTGCGGTCGCCACCGGTCCCGCCGCGCAGACCGTCCACCCGCAGGAAGTCGCCGGTCAGCCCGAACCGGTGCACGGTCGGC
Source organism: Micromonospora sp. 15K316 (assembly GCF_004348525.1). GTDB lineage: Bacteria > Actinomycetota > Actinomycetes > Mycobacteriales > Micromonosporaceae > Micromonospora. The sequence goes on from NZ_SMKG01000008.1 coordinate 25,775, forward strand.
ACCAGCTCGTCGTGGAACCACATGGAGAGCAGCGACTGCCCGTCGGGCCACGTCCGCATCGCGGTCCGCGCGTCGGCGGCCAGCTCGCAGGTGGTGAGCCCGCTGCGGTACGCCTCGTGGAAGATCCGGTCCAGCCGGCCGAACTCCTCGTCGTCGACGGCCTGACCGAGCACGTCGGCGTAGTACTCGGCGACCGGCCGGCGGAACCGCACCCGGTGCTGGTCGGCGGTCACGGTCGGGCCACCGACGCTGGCGAACGCGACGTTGGTGGCGTCGATCACCAGGCTGAGGTCGTTGAGCAGGGTGCCGTTCCAGTCCCAGACCAGGTGGGGGCGTGCAGGGGTCATGTCGCCGAAGGCTACCCGGCGGCGTTCACAGCTGGGGGGTGGTGAGGTCCCGCAGCAGCCGCTCCTCCTCCACCCGCCAGTAGCCGTGCTCCTTGCCGTCGAGCAGCACCACCGGCAGGCGGTCGCCGTAGTCGCGCTCCAGCTCCAGGTCGGCGGTCACGTCCCACTCGACCCACCGGTCGCCGGTGACCGCGACCACCCGTTCCAACGCGGCGCGCGCCTCCTCGCAGAGGTGGCAGTCGGGCCGGGTGATCAGGGTGAGCCGGGCGTCACTGGACATCGGGCACCTCCGTGCGCGGGTCGGCCGGAACCGACGGGTCGTCGACCGGCGCCGCCGGGGACGGCACCGGGGCGGGCGTGGCGGTCGCCGGGCGGAGCTGGGTCTTACGGACCTTACCGATCACCGAGTGCGGCAGGGTGTCGACGAACTCGATGCCGGTCGGGCACTTGAACCGGGCCAGGTTCCGTGCGCAGTGGTCGCGCAGCTCCGCCGCGGTCACCGGGTCACCGGGTGCCCGCACCACGTACGCCCGGACAGTCTCACCCGTCCGCGGGTGCGGCACACCCAGTACCGCCGACTCGACCACCCCCGGGTGCCCGTCGAGCACCGACTCCACCTCGTGCGGGTAGACGTTGAAGCCGTTGACCAGGATCAGCTCGCCGAGCCGGTCGACCAGGAAGAGGTCGCCGTCCTCGTCGGCGTACGCGACGTCGCCGGTGGGCCACCAGCCGGCCGCGTCCGGGCCGCCCCGGCCGTCCGGCCAGTAGCCGGCGAAGAGGTTGGGGCCCCGGACGACGATCTGGCCGGGATCGGTGCCCGGCGCGGCGTCGGAGAGGTCCGGCCCGTCGGAGTCGTCGTCCGGCGCGGCCACCCCGTCACGCCACAGATCGGTACCGTCGGCGCCGACCAGGCGCAGCTCGACGCCGGGCAGCGGCCGGCCGATCGAGCGGGCCTTGGGACGGTGACCGACCAGGGTGGAGGTGAGCACCGGAGCGGTCTCGGTGAGGCCGTACCCGACGTGCACCGGGCGGCCGGCGGCGGAGGTGAAACGGGCCGCCACGGCCGGCTCCAGCGGCGCCGCGCCGCAGACCACCAGCCGGACCGACGCCATCGCCGCGGCGAGCGCGCCGGCGTCCGCCGTGGACCAGGCCAGCACCATCGACGGTACGCCGACCAGCACGGTGACCCGGTGCCGGGCGATCTCGGCGAGCGCGACGTCCGGGCCGAGGTCGTCGACCAGCACACCCGTCGCGCCGTGCTGGATCACCGCGCCGAGCCCCGAGTTGAGCCCGTACGCGTGGAACAGCGGCAGCGCCAGCAGCACGGTGTCCTGCGGCCCGATCACCGGTGGCTCGATGCGGCTCACCTGTTCGACGTTGGCCGAGAGCGCGCCGTGCGACAGCATCGCCCCCTTGGGCCGCCCCTCGGTGCCGGAGGTGTAGAGCAGTACGGCGAGATCGTCCGCACCGCGGGCCGGGAGGTCGACGGCGTGCTCGCCGTGGTCGGCCGGCGGCCCGGCGTGCACCGCGGTGAGCGCCGGCAGCTCCCCGCCGTACGGGGCGACGAGGTCACGGACCCGCTCGGTGGCGATGAGCGCCGCCGCGCCGGAGTCGGCGAGCACGTGCCGCAGCTCCGGTGCGGTGAACTCGGCGTTGACGGGCACCGCGACGAGCCCGGCGCGCAGGACTCCCAGGTAGCTGGTGACGAAGTCCGGCGTGTTGGGCAGGGCGATGGCGACTCGCGCCGGCCGCCCGTCCGGGTCCGGTGTGGTCGCGGTGGCGAGCGCGCGGGCCACCGCGGTCACCGAGGCGTCCAGTTCGGACCAGCTGATCGTCCGGTCCCGCCAGTGCAGGGCGGGCCGGTCGCCGTGCGCGACGGCCGCCCGGCGTACCCGGTCGGCGAGGTTCGGGGCGGTTCCGCTCGCTGCGTCCTGCACGGTGGCTGAGTCTCGCACAGCGGTCGGCCGGCGGCCATGCCCCGCACGTGCGCGCCCGGATTCCGTCGTCGACGGTGGCGGTCCCGTCCACGGGACAGGATGCTGTGCCGCGCGTGATCCAACTGCGTCCCGTCGGCGGGACACCACGACACGCCATCGCGATCCCCCGCGTGGTCTGTCAGCTAGCCGACCGACACGCCCGAGCGAAGCCCGACCTGACCGCGCTGACCTGGGCTTCCACTCCGGACCACCGGAACCGGCCAAAGTCAACCGCACACGACGGACAACCGGTCCGCCATCGGTGCGACACGGCGGGAAATACTTCGGCCCTGTGTAACGGACTTGCCACGCGCGGGTGACGTTGGCCCCTATCATCACTCGGGTCGGCTCACCCCATTTGCCGTGAGTCGACACCCCTCAGCCCGAGGAGGCCCCCGTGCCCGTCAGCGCATTGGACCAGCACCTCAAGGGGAACTGCCGCCCGTCGGCACACCCCGCAACCGCCGTGCCCGCCGGTGGCTCGTCCACCGGTGGCCGGGCGGTACGACCGGCACGGCCGCTGGCCGGCGGGACGGGGGGCGCGCGATGAGCACCTTCGGCTACACGGAACGCCCGGTCGGCCTGACCGGCCCGACCCCGCGCAGCGCCGTCAACGAGCGCACCGCGAGGCAGGGCGGCCACGACGACGGCGCGGCGCTCGCCGTCCAGGGTGAGGGCACCGCCAAACGGCTGCGTAACCGGCCGCACAACGAGCCGCCGCCCCGGCCGACCCCGCCCGGCGCGAACGCCAAGCCGCCCAACACCCGGGTCGTGGCGCCACCGCAGCGCGGCATGCCGGCGCAGAGCCGCCGCGTCGACGACGCTCCCGCGGTGGCCGACCCGTCCGCAAGCGAGACCGCCGTGCTGCCCGCCGTGCCGGCCACCACCGCGCCCTCCGGCACCGGCAGCGCCACCGGCTTCCCGAGCCGCCCCGACCCGTCCGACCCGGCGACCGAGGTGTGGGCGCTGGTCGAGCGGGCGCAGGCCGGCGAGTCCGAGGCGTTCGGCCTCATCTACGACCGGTACGTCGACACGGTCTTCCGCTTCGTCTACTTCCGGGTCGGCAACCGGCAGCTCGCCGAGGACCTGACCTCCGACACCTTCCTGCGCGCCCTCAAGCGGATCGGCAGCTTCACCTGGCAGGGCCGGGACCTGGGCGCCTGGCTGGTCACCATCGCCCGCAACCTCGTCGCCGACCACTTCAAGTCCGGTCGCTACCGGCTGGAGGTCACCACCGGCGACGTGCTCGACGCCGACCGCGAGGACCGCGGCCCGGAGGGGAGCCCGGAGGCGGCGGTGGTGGAACACATCACGAACGTCGCCCTGCTCAGCGCGGTCAAGCAGCTCAATCCGGAGCAGCAGGAGTGCATCGTGCTCCGCTTCCTCCAGGGCTTCTCGGTGGCGGAGACGGCTCGTGCGATGGGCAAGAACGAGGGCGCGATCAAGGCGTTGCAGTACCGCGCCGTCCGCGCCCTGGCCCGTCTGCTGCCCGACGGCTTCCAACCGTAGTCATCTCCGGGGCCGGCGCTGCACGATCTTCGATCGCGCAGCTCAGAGGCCGTTTCACGAGGTGATCCCGATCACTTTCTGTGATTTCCGCCCCGCCGGGCCCGTAACCCGTGCCCGGCGCGCTCCGTTTCTCCGGGTGCGACCGGTGGTTGCCCCGGTATCCCCCCGGGCCCCGGAGGTCGGCGGGCACACCCTGCCCACGACCTCATCTCGCGGTGTCACGTCGCCGCCGGTCGTCGGCCATACGGCGGCCGACCGGCCGTGACCAGCGAGAGGAGGTGCCCGCGGTGGACAACATCCTCTTCTCCCGCCGGCGCGCCGAGCGCTTCGCCCAGCTTCTCGACGAGGCCAACGGCGGCCGTAGGCATCATGTCCGGTCCCGGGTCGACGACGAGCTCGCCCCACTCGTGGCCGTGGGGCAGCGGATCGTCGCCGAGCGCCCCGCGGTGGAGGTGGATCCGGAGTTCCGCACGGGTCTGCGCGCCATGCTGCTGGCCACCGCCGAGCGCGAAGGGCTCGGCACACCGGCCGCCGCGACGGCCGACGCGGGCGACCAGCGCGCCACGGCGGGCACCCGGAACTCCCTGCTGCCCGCGGTCACGGCACGCCGGGCCCGCGCCCGGGGCGCCATCCTGATCGGCGTGGCCGCCGGGGCGATCGCCGTCTCCGGCATCTCGGCCGCCAGCGAGAACGCGATGCCGGGCGACGCGCTGTACGGCATGAAGCGCGGGACCGAGCGGGCCCAACTCGCCCTGGCCAGTTCCGACGTCAGCCGGGGCCAGCTCTTCCTCGACTTCGCCCGCACCCGGCTCGCCGAGGCGGCCGAACTGCGTGGCGACCACGCCGGCTTCAGCGCCGTCCTCGACGACATGGACGCCGACACCCGCCAGGGCGTACGGCTGTTGACCGGCGCGGCCGTGCAGCGCGCCGACGCGGCGAGCCTGGACGCGGTGAACACCTTCGTGGCCGGGCAGCGGCGCGCGGTCGGCGACCTGCTCGACGGCGCCAACCGGACCGACCGGGAGCGCACCCGCGAATCGCTGGCGCTGCTCGACGCGGCCCGTGAGCGCTCCGACGCGCTGCGTACGGCGCTCGGCTGCGGCCTTCCCGCGCCGGTGGCCAGCGACAGCCTCGGCCCGGCCCCCGACACCTGCCCCGCCGACCGCTGACCGGCGGGCACCGCCGGATTCCCGCCCGCCGCTCCCGGTCCGGCTACGCTCGCTGGGGGTTCACCGGTCCAGGGAGGGAGGTCGCGTGGCGCGCAGCCGGAGGGTGACGGTCAGCACCGACGTCCACGGGCACACCGCCGGCTGGGCGGAGACCGAGCCGGCCCCGCCGTCCGCACCGGATCCCACCGCAGCGGCCTTCTTCGACGTGGACAACACGATGATGCGGGGCGCCTCGATCTACTGGTTCGCCCGGGGGCTCGCCGCCCGCAACTACTTCACCACCGCCGACCTGGCCCGCTTCGCCTGGCAGCAGCTCCGGTTCCGGTTGCTCGCCCGGGAGCACGCCGGCGACATGTCCCAGGCCAGGGACGCCGCGCTCGCGTTCATCGAGGGCTGGCGGGTGGACGACATGGAGCGGCTCGCCCAGGAGATCTTCGACGAGATGATGGCGCCGCGCATCTGGGTGGGCACCCGGCAGCTCGCCCAGCGACACCTCGACGCCGGGGAGCGGGTCTGGCTGGTGAGCGCCGCGCCGGTGGAGATCGGCCGGGTGATCGCGTCCCGGCTCGGGTTGACCGGGGCGATCGGCACGGTCGCCGAGGTGGTCGACGGCGCGTACACCGGCCGCCTCGCCGGCGACCTGATGCACGGGCCGGCGAAGGCCGAGGCGGTGACGCAGCTCGCCGCCGTGGAGGGGCTCGACCTGGTCCGCTGCGCCGCCTACAGCGACTCGGCCAACGACCTGCCGCTGCTGCACACCGTGGGCCGGCCGGTGGCGGTGAACCCGGACGGCGCGCTGCTGCGCCGCGCCCGGGAGCACGGCTGGGAGGTGTGCGACTTCCGCACCGGCCGTCGGGCCGTCAAGATCGCCGTACCGTCCACCGCCGTGGCCGGGGCGCTGGTCGGCGCCGTCAGCGCCGGCCTGGCGCTGCACCGTCGTCGCCGCCCGGGCTGACCGGCCACCGATCGCCGCTGCCGGCGACGGCGGATCACGGGCCGAACGGGTCCGGGCGGCGTTCGAGCAGCTTGTGCAGGGTCTGCTGGATGGTTTCCCGCACCTGGTCGGCGAGGTTGAAGACCACCAGCGGATCGTCGGCCGAATCGGTCAGGTGCGCCGTCGGGATCGGCGGGCAGAACTCGATCAGCCACTTGCTCGGCAACGGGACCATGCCCAGCGGACCGAGCCAGGGGAAGGTCGGCGTGACCGGGAAGTAGGGCAGCTTCAGCAGCCGGGCCAGCGGCTTGATGTCGGCGAGCATCGGGTAGATCTCCTCACCGCCGACGATCGCCACCGGCACGATCGGGGTGCCGGTACGCAGCGCGGCCGAGACGAAACCACCCCGCCCGAAGCGTTGCAGCTTGTACCGGTCGGCGTAGAGCTTGCCGATGCCCTTGAAGCCCTCCGGGAAGACACCGACCAGCTCGCCCGTGCCGAGCAGCCGTTCGGCATCCGGGTTGCAGGCCACCGTGCCGCCCGACTTGCGCGCCAGCTCGGAGACGACCGGCATCCGGAACACCAGGTCGGCGCCGAGCAGGCGGAGGAACCGGTGCCCGGGGTGCCGGTCGTGCAGGGCGGTCGCGAGGATCAGCGCGTCCAGCGCCACAGTGCCGGAGTGGTTCCCCACCACCAGGCCGGCACCGTCGGCGGGCACGTTCTCGATCCCGGTCACCTCGGTGCGGAACCAGTCCCGGTAGAGCACCCGCACCAGCGGATGCAGGACCCGCTCGGTCAGGTCCGGGTCGAAGCCGAACTCGTCGACCTCGTAGTCGCCGGAGAGCCGCCGGCGCAGGAACGCCAGACCGCCGGCCACCTTCCGGTCCCAGTGGTCTCCGGGCACATCGGTCACCGCCGACCCGGCCGGCCGCGCCGGCTCGTCCCGCTCCGCCGCCGCGTCGGGCGCCGGCTCGGCGGCAGCCGGATCGGCCGGTCGGTGTCCGTTGCGCCGCGCCGGCTCCGCGGCCGGGTCCGGCGCGTCCAGCGGTACGTCGAACCGGCCGCCCTCGGCACCCGCGTGCTCCCGCCCGGCCCCGTTCACGACCGCTCCCGGACCGCGCTCCGCACCTGCCGGATCCCGTCCAGCACGGCCTGCTCGGCGGCGGCCAACTGTTCCCGGGTCACCACGGCGCGACCGTGGTGGGCGCGGATGAAGTCGTCGAAGGCGGCGGCGGTCGAGCGCGGGGTGAACCCGTACTCGCGCTCCAACCGGCCGGTGTCCACCACCCGGCCGTGCACGAAGAGGTCGACCTGGTCCAGCCCGATCCGGCCGAACCCGAGCGAACGGGCGAGCGCGGCGGCGTTGGAGAGCCCGGGTTCCAGCACCGGGACGGCCACCCGACCGGCCCGCCGGATCGCCTGGGCCAAGGAGAGCACGCCCGGCCCGGCGACGTTGTAGGTGCCCGGGTGGTCCTCGACGGCGGACCGGTGCAGCACCTCGAGAGCGTCGTCGAAGTGCAGGAACTGCAGCCGGGGGTCCCGGCCGAAGACGGTCGGCACCAGCGGCTGGGAGAAGTAGCGGGTCAGCGTCGTGTCGGCGGTGGAGCCGATGAAGGGCGCGAAGCGCAGGACGGTCGCGGTGACGTCGGGACGGCGGCGGCGGAAGCCGCGCACGTACCCCTCGATGTCGAGGATGTCGCGGCCGAACCCGCCACGCGGCACCTCACGGGGCTCGGTCTCCTCGGTGAAGACCGCCGGGTCCCGGAACGACGCCCCGTACGCCGCCGTCGACGAGCGGACCACGATCTTGCGCAGCCGGGGCGCCCGCTGGCAGGCGGCGAGCAGCTGCATCGTGCCGATGACGTTCTGCTCCTTCATCGCCGCGCGGCCGCCGTGCTGCGGGTCGGGAGCGGTGACGAGCGCCAGGTGCACCACCGCGTCGACGTCCAGGTCCGCGAGGAGGTTGCCGAGCGAGCCGGCGTCGACGCGGAGCTGTTCCACCCCGTCGAGCAGGTCGGCGAACTCGCCACCGGACTCGGGCGAGTCGATGCCGATCACCCGCTCGATGCGCGGGTCGGCGGCGAGCCGGGCGGCGACGTGCGCGCCGAGGTAGCGGCCCAGCCCGGTGACGACGACGACCCCCGGAGCACCAGAGGTGCCACCGGGGGTCATCTTTCGCACCACCCTCGGCAGGCGGGATCGTGCCGGGACGACCACGGCCTGATCACCTGAGCCTCCGAGGGTCGACAGGTGGCAAGTGACGCCGTTACCGGGCCGTCGGCCCGGCGGCGGTCACTTGCCGAGACGGCGACGCTGGACGCGGGTCTTGCGCAGCAGCTTGCGGTGCTTCTTCTTAGCCATGCGCTTGCGGCGCTTCTTGACCACCGAGCCCATACGAAAGCCTTTCGATGCAACGTGCGGGGCGGACCGGCTGCCACCACCACGCGGGTGGGCGTCGGCGACCGCTTGCGGACAACGGACCGGACCAGGTCGGGCAGCAGGGCGCACCGGGGTGCGGTCACGGTCGGGGTCCAGGGTAGCGGGAGACTATCAGCAGGACCAACGCGGCCCCGTCGATGCACCCGCTCCCGCCGCGTCGGGGGTGCCACAGCGTGCCCCACGGACCGTTCCCCGGCGGTCAGCGGACGCGTCCCGTAGACACCTCCGCCGCTCACCCCTCGGGCCCGCCGTGGTCGGCCGGGCCCGAACGCCCCGGCTGGTCCGGCGCCTCAGGCGGTCTCTTGAAAGGCGCCGCGAAGGTACTCGTGCACCGCGTGCTCGGGCACGCGGAACGACCGGCCGACCCGCACGGCGGTGAGTTCACCGCTGTGCACCAGGCGGTAGACCGTCATCTTCGACACCCGCATGACCGTCGCCACCTCGGCGACGGTCAGGAACTTGACCTCCGACAGTCGACCGTCGGACTGCGACCCGGTCATGGCTCACCCGTCCCCATCCCATGCCCAGCGCGCACCCGTGCCGGCGGAATGCTCCCGCACGGACCGGCGACGCGCGTGTTACCAGTACGGTAGCGGGGCGGCTGTGACCGGCGCGATCCCTTCGTACAACTGATCATGATTCCGGCCTCGGGTTCACCCGTTCCGACCTGCCGAAATCCGCCCTGTTGCGGCGCGCGTCCCATCGCCGGGACCCGGACGCGCCGAAGTCGCTCCGCCACGCACCGGAGTCCCCGTTCGCCTGTCCGGACCGCGCGAACCGTTCGGGATCGCCCGTCGGCCGCCGGTGTAGCGCGGAAGGCGCCCGGTGGCTCCGGTGGCGCCACCGGAGCCACCGGGCGGGTGCCCCGGGCCGCTTCCGGACGCGGCACCGGGGCTCCGCGCTGGGAGCCGGACCAGTGTCGCAGGTACGCCCCGACCACCCGACACCGGTGGATCATGAAGTCCCGGCCGCCGGGTCGGCGACGGCCGTCAGGCGGCCAGCGTGCGGATGTACGCGACGCACTGGCCGTGCAGGGTCGACCACGACTCGCCGAAGACCTCCTCGGACGCCTGTTCCGGCGGCGTGCGGTCGTGCAGCACGGCCGCCACGAAGGCGAGCAGGCGCTGCTCACCGAAACGGTCGACGAGGTGCCGGACGGCCAGGTAGCCGAGGCCGTAGCTGGCCGCGACCCGGGCGGCGGGCGCGTCGTCGGCCGGCGCGAGGTCGTCCAACCGGCCGTTCCAACCGCCCCGGACCAGCTCGCGCACCTGGGCCATGCCCTGGTAGCGGCTCACCGGCTGGCCGCCCGCGCCCGCGTACTCGGCCAGCCCTTCCACCAGCCACCAGGTGGTCCTGCCCGGGTAACCCTGTTCGGGCAGCGAGGCGGCGTGGGTCAACTCGTGCCGGAGGAGGTCGTCCAGGCCGGCGGCGGTCGTCCCGTCCGCGTTGATCACCATCTCGTGGTGGCCACCGCCGACGGTGACCGCGTACCCGCCGGTCCACTTCGGGCGGCCGCCGCCGTACCAGCGTTCCCACTCCGCGGGGCCGGCGTAGTAGATCCGGTAGCGGTCCGGCGGCGAGCCGGCCACCGCGTACCTGTCGGCGACCTTCGCCGCCGCCTCGGCCTGGGCCAGCAGGGCGGGCAGCTTGCCGCGCAGCGCCGGCGTCGTGGCGACGCTGGTTCGCGCGCCGGTCGCCACGGCCAGTTCGCTGACCTCCCAGGGGCGGGTGCCGGTCTCCGCCGACTTGGACTCCTCGACGGCGACGAGCCGGGGCTGCCGCCCGTCGTCGCGCCAGCGGGTGCCGGCCAGCACGGGGCTGGGACGGCAGCCGGGCACCGCGAAGCAGTACTGGAACCGCACCAGCATCCGCCACTCGCCGGGCCGGTCGGCGATGGCGGTGGGCAGGCCGGTCACCTCGGCCCGCCAGGTGGTCACCCCCAGCGCCCGCAGCGCGTTGAACCGGCGGCGCAGGTCGGTGTGCGCGGCCGGCTCGGCCACGGCGAGGAAGCCGGCGAGATCACCGGCGAGCAGGGCGGCGGACTGCCGGTTCAGCACGGTGGCGATCCGGGCGGCGAAATCACGCGCGGCCCGCGCCGGGTCGCCGGCCGTGGGATCGGCGCGCCGCACCACCGCCGGCGTGGCGGGCTCCCGGAGCGCCGCTGTCAGGATCGCCGCCGGCACACCGCAGGTGAGCAGCAGCAGTACGACCAGCGTGAGCACCGTCCACAGGGGTCGGATCCGACGCGGGGCGGCTTCGTCCAGACCGTCCGTCACCCGGCGAAGGGTAACGACCAAACGGTCGATCCGGCGAGGCCGGCGTCACCGACCCCACTCCGAACAGGGGTGCCGGCCGGAAACGGCGCGGCGGTCAGGTCGGGCGGTCGGTGAGGCGGACCAGCGCGGCGGTCGCCGCCCAGACGGCCACCAGCGCGACGCCGGGCAGCGGCCCGGCGAGTGACGCGAGCAGCGCGCCGCCGGCCGCGAACCAGGCGGCCTGGAAGCCGTACCTGGCCGGCACCGGCAGCGTGATCCGCGCCTTCGGCGAACCGTAGACGCCCCAGAGCGCGGCCAGCAGCAGCGGCACCGCGACGGCGGAGAGCAGCCGGAGCGGGAGGCCGGTCTCCAACGCCCAGCCCCACCGGGCGCCGATCACCAGAACGGCCAGCTCCAGCAGGAACAGCAGGAGGAGCGCGAGGGCGCGGACCGACGCCCTCATGCCCTGCGCCAGTTCCGCAGCGCGGTGTCGAGCGAGGCGATCATCTCGTCGTACGAGCGGTCGAGATCGCGGGGCAGGCCGAAGCCGCCGGCCGCCTCCAGCGAGACGAACCCGTGCAGCGCGCTGCGGAGCGTCCGGGCGGCGTCGACGGCCGCGTCGCCGGTGATCCCGTAGCCGTGCAGCACCGCGTAGACGGCGCCGACGGCGCGCTCCCCGGCGGCCACGTGGTCCGGGTCGGTCGGCTCCGGCACCTGCTGGGTGGACGGGTAGCGGCCGGGGTGCCGGCGCGCGTACGCCCGGTAGGCGGCGGCCACGGCGCGCAGCGCGTCGGCGCCGGCCCGCCCGACGGCGGCCGCCGTCAACTCGTCGGCCAGCTCGGCGGTGGCGTACGCGGAGAGCTTCTGGGTGAGCGCGTCCGCGCCCCGGACGTGCTTGTAGAGGCTGGGCAGCGCGACGCCGAGCCGGCCGGCCAGCGCGGCGAGGGTGAGCTGCTCCCGGCCGACCTCGTCGACCAGCCGGGCTGCCTCTCGTACGACGATCTGCTGGTTCAGCCCGACCCTAGGCACCGGTGGTCACCGCCAGGAACGCGACGAGCTGCTCCGCCGTGCGCGCCGGCTGGTCGGCGTGCGGGTAGTGGCCGGAGTCGTCGATCATGCGGGCCTCCGCGGTGCCGAAGAGTCGCCGGGCGGCCCGCGCCTCGGCGCCCGGGTCGCGGAAGTCCGGGTCGCGGGCGCCCATGAGGACCAGGACGGGCTGCCGGACGTCGCGGGCCCGGGCGCTCCAGTGCGGCTCGACCAGGGCGACCACGCCGCGTACCGCCGCCATCCGGCCGTGCTCGCGGAGGTTGGCCACCATCGACCGCCGGTAGTCGGCGTCGTCGGCGGGACGGGTCACCGGGAAGAGCGTCCTGTGGAACATCCCGAAGAGCCGAGGACTGCGCAGCACCACCGCCTGGGCGAGCCGCATCAGCGGGTTCGCCTCGGGCGGCTCGACGAACGCGCCGACCAGCACGATCCCGGCGACCCGCTCCGGCCCGTCGGCGGCGGCGAAGACGACCGCGGCGGCGCTGGACGAGCTGCCCACCAGGACGGCCGGGCCGCCGCCGAGGTCGTCGACCACGGCCAGCAGGTCGCCGCCGACCTCGGCCGGGGCGTACGTCGGCCAGCCGACGCTGGACCCGCCGTGCCCCCGGACGTCGACCGAGGCGACCCGGTAGCCGGCCGCGACGAGCAGCGGGACCAGGTGCCGGTAGGTGTTGCGGTTCTCTCCCATGCCGTGTGCGAGCACGACGAGTGGACCCGACCCGTGCACCTCGTACGCGATCCGTCCACCCGATCGCTCTAGATAGCTAACACTCATAACCCAAAAGCTAATGGTGTTAGCCAGAATCGTCAAGGGATTGACCTCACCCCGACTTCAACTCGCACGATCGGTGACATGCCGAAGTTCCGCACCGCCGTACCGCACCTGCGTATCGCCCGCCCGAGCCGCGACCTGGCCGCGGCCGAGCGCTTCTGGGTCGACGGCCTCACCCTCGACGTGCTCTGGCGCTCCACCGCCGGCGGGCCGGACGAGCACGACCTGCTGATGCTGGGCTGGCCGGACGCGCAGTGGCACCTGGAGCTGGTCGCCGGAGGCGCACCCACCCCGACGCCGACCGAGGAGGACCTGCTCGTGCTCTACCTGGACGGGCCGGTCGACGAGGACCTGGTACGGGAACTGGAACGGGCCGGCGGGACGAGAGTCTCCGCCGGCCCGTACTGGGACCGCTGGGGGGTGACGCTGACCGACCCGGACGGCTACCGCCTGGTGATCAGCACCCGGGGCTGGTCGAACCGGTGAGCCCCCGAGCTCTACTTCTTCGACACCAGGGCGCGGGCGAAGAAGGCCAGGTTCGCCGGGCGCTCGGCGAGACGGCGCATCAGGTAGCCGTACCACTGGTCGCCGTACGGGACGTAGGTCCGCAGCGTGTAGCCCTCGCCGACGAGCCGGGTCTGCTCCTCCGGCCGGATGCCGTAGAGCATCTGGAACTCGAACCGGTCCGGCCCCCTGTCGAACCAGCGCGCCCGGTCCTCGCCGATCGCGATCAGCCGCGGGTCGTGGGTGGCCAGCATCGGGTAGCCCTCGCCGGACAAGAGGATGTTCATGCAGCGGACGTAGGACTTGTCCACCTCCAGGGTGGACTGGTAGGCCACCGACTCCGGCTCGTTGTAGGCGCCCTTGCAGAGGCGTACGCGGGAGCCCGCCGAGGCCAGCTCCCGGCAGTCCGACTCGGTCCGCCGCAGGTACGCCTGGAGCACCGCCCCGGTCGACGGGTAGTCCTTGCGCAGCCTGCCCAGGATCTCCAGCGTCGAATCGGTGGTGGTGTGGTCCTCCATGTCCAGGGTGACCGTCGTACCCGCCGCGTCCGCCGCCGCGCAGATCGCCCGCGCGTTGTCGTAGGCGAGCTGCTCGTCGAACATCTGCCCGAGCGCGGAGAGCTTCACGCTGACCTCGGCCGCCGGGGTGAGCCCGGCCTCGCCGAGCAGCCGCAGCAGCGACAGGTACTCGTCCCGGGTGGCGTTGGCCTGATCGGGGGTGACGGTGTCCTCGCCGAGGTTGTCGAGAGTGACCGCGAGACCGTCGTCGACGAGCGCACGGGTGGCGTGCAGCGCGTCGTCGGTCTTGGCGCCGGCCACGAACCGGCGGACGACGTCCCGGGTGAACGGGGCCGTCGCGACGAGCCGCTCGACCTGGGATGACCGGGAGGCGGCGAGGATGACGGAACGGAGCATGAGCCGAGGGTAACGCCCGCTCGGAGCGTGTCGCCGAGGGGCGGCCGGCAGCTCGGGCGGGGCGGGTACGGGAGCCCCCGTGGAGACCGGCGGCGACGCCCGCCCCGCACCGCGCTACATCGACGCGCCACGTGGCGTCCCAGTCGTCTACCGTTGTGGGCGTGAACTTCGACGCGTACGCCCGGACCGGCGTTGACCTCGTCAACGCCCGCCTGGACGACCTCGACGACCTGCGGGCCCTCTTCCCCGAGACCAGCGCCTGGATGCGCGAGGAGGTCGCGGACCGGGACCTGGCGATCTTCCGGCGGGCGCAGAAACGCCTCCGCGACGTCTTCGACTACGGCACCTCCGGTCGGGACGCGGACGCGGTGGCGGAACTCAACGCGCTGCTCGAGGCGTTCCCCGTGCAGCCGCGCATCTCCGGCCACGACTCCAGCGACTGGCACATGCACGTGACCAGCCGGGGCGCCTCGGTGAGCGCGGAGTACCTTGCCGGCGCCGTCTGGGGCCTCTCGGTCTGGCTGTGCGAGTACGGCAGCGCCCGGTTCGGCGTCTGCGCCGACGACCGCTGCGGCAACGTCTACCTGGACACCTCGTCGAACTGCTGCAGGCGGTTCTGCTCCGAGCGCTGCGCCACCCGCTCGCACGTCGCCGCGCACCGGGCACGCAAGCGGGCCGCGATCGGCGAGCAGCAGGCGGCCGTCGCCGCCCAGCCGGTGCCGGCCGACTCGCTCACTCCCGTCAGCTGAACTCACCGCCCCGCGCGGGGTGCCGTCGCCGACGGCGCCCCGGCGGGCGGATCAGACCACCCGGGCCCGCTCTCGACGGCCTCGGGCGGAAGTCAGGCGTCGACGGGGGACGGCGTGATCAGGTGCTGACGGGCGAAGCCCAGCGCGTCGCGCAGGTCGGCCTCGCGTACCGCGCGGCTGCGCGCGCCCCGCGTCGACACCTCCACCGCCACCGAACCGGTGAAGCCCCGCCCCGCCAGTGACCGCAGCACCTCGGCGCAGGGCTGGGTGCCCCGCCCCGGCACCAGGTGCTCGTCGCGCCCCTCGCCGGTGCCGTCGCCGAGGTGCACGTGCGCCAGGGCGTCGCCCATCCGATCGGCCATCTCCATCGAGTCGGTGTGCGACGCGGCGCAGTGCGACAGGTCGAGCGTGTACGCCGGATAGCCGGTCTCCGTCGGGTCCCACCCGGGCACGTACGGGACGAACTGCCGGCCGGCCATCCGCACCGGGTACATGTTCTCCACGGCGAACCGCAGATCCGGGTAACGGGCGGCGATCTCGGCGAGCCCCTCACGAAAGTTGCGGGCGTAGTCGCGCTGCCAGCTGAACGGCGGGTGCACCACGACCGTGGGCGCCTCCAGCGTCTCGGCGAGCTCGGCCGACCGGCGCAGCCGCTCCCACGGATCGGGGCTCCACACCCGCTGGGTGACGAGCAGGCAGGGCGCGTGGACGGAGAGCACCGGCACGCCGTAGTGCTGGGCCAGGCCGCGCAGCGCGCCGCCGTCCTGGCTGACCGCGTCGGTCCAGACCATCACCTCGAGGCCGTCGTAACCGAGGGCCGCGGCCAGCTGGAAGGCCGCCGCGGTCCGCTCCGGGAAGACCGAGGAGCTGGAGAGGAGCACCGGGACTCGGGACGTCACATCAGTCAGCGTAGCTCCGTCCCGCCTGCCACACATGGTGACGAGCGAGCACAAAGCGGCCCTACCGTGCCGGTGTCCTCAACGCGGGCCGAACTGGTCGAGCCGGCGCAGGATGACACCCTCCCGCAGGGCCCAGGGGCAGATGGCGAGCTTTTCGAGGTCCAGCTTCCGCATGACCGCCTCGGCGACGACCGCGCCGGCGAGCAGCTGGTGCGCCCGCCCCACGCTCACCCCTTCCAGCTCGGTGAGCTGCCGGGGCGGGATGAGCCGGATGAAACCGATCACCTGGCGCAGCCCGGTACGGGTGAGGCTGCGCTTGGCCCAGACGCCCGCGCCGGAGGGGGCCGCCCCGGCCAGTCGGGCCAGGGTCCGGAACGTCTTCGACGTACCGACCGGCCGTTCCCAGCCCACCTCGACGATCTCCTTGACCACCGGGTCGAGCTGCGCGTCGACGTACTCCCGCAGCTCCTCCACCGCCCGGGCCGACGGTGGCGCGTCGTCCTCCGGCGACACCCGCAGCCGTTCCCGGGTCAGCCGGCCGGCGCCCAGCGGCAGCGAGACGGCCGACGTCGGGTCCTCGTCGATCCCGGCGGCGATCTCCAGGGACCCGCCGCCGATGTCCAGCAACAGCAGGCGCCCCGCCGACCAGCCGAACCACCGCCGGACGGCGAGGAACGTCAGCCGCGCCTCGTCCGCGCCGGGAAGCACCTCCAGGCGTACGCCTGTCTCGTCGCGGACCCGGGCCAGCACCTCGCTCGCGTTGGTGGCGTCCCGCACGGCGGAGGTGGCGAACGCGATGAGGTCGTCGGTGTTCAGGCCGGTGGCGGCCGCCTTGGCCATGCTCACCGCCCTGACCAGCATGTCGGCACCGGCCTCGGTCAGCGCGCCGTCGGGACCGAGCTGCTCGGCGAGGCGCAGCACCACCTTCTCCGAGTGCGCCGGCCAGGGGTGCGCGCCATGGTGCGCGTCCACCACCAGCAGGTGCACCGTGTTGGAACCGACGTCGAGGACCCCCAGTCGCATGGTTCGACCCTAGGCCAACACGTTTCCTCGGCTCGCCGGCCCGGACGCTCCACCGCGCGTACGCTGGGCCGGGTGACGATGGAGCTCCGCGTGCTGGTGGACGACCCGGGTGACCCGCGCAGCCGCGAGGTGCCGCTGGATTTCCCCCGGGAATGGCTCGAGTTCACCGATCCCGCCGACGAGACCCACCTGATCCGGGCCGACCTCACCTGGTTGCTCTCCCGTTGGACCTGCATCTTCGGCCAGGGTTGTCACGGCATCATCGCCGGCCGGGCCGCCGACGGCTGCTGTTCGCACGGCGCCTTCTTCACCGACGCGGACGACGAGAAGCGGGTACGCGCCGCCGTGAAGCGGCTCACCCCGGAGACGTGGCAACACTTCCGCCGCGGCTTCAAGAACTGGACCGAGAACGACACGGTCGACGGCAAGACCCCGGCGCGCCGGACCGCCACCCGCGCGGCGGACGCGCCCTGCGTCTTCCTCAACGAGCCCGACTTCGCGGGCGGCGGCGGCTGCGCGCTGCACGCCCAGGCGCTGCGCGACGGGGTGCACCCGCTGGAGTACAAGCCGGACGTGTGCTGGCAACTGCCGATCCGCCGGGACCAGGACTGGGTCAAGCGGCCGGACAACACGAAGGTGCTCGTCTCCACCCTGTCGGAGTTCGACCGGCGGGGCTGGGGCGCCGGCGGGCACGACCTGGACTGGTGGTGCACCTCCTCGACGGACGCGCACGTCGGCACCGAGCCGATGTACATCTCCTACGGTCCGGAGCTCACCGCGCTCATCGGCGCCCCGGCCTACGCCAGGTTGGCGGAGCTCTGCGCGGCCCGGTCCCGTCAGGGCCTGGTGGCCCCGCACCCGGCCGACGGCAACTGACCGCCCAGCCGAGTGGCCGCGGCCGTCAGCCGCATCGCGGTCCACGGGAACTGCCGAGGGGCACGACGGGGACTCCGCCGGGCGAGCGCGGAGCGGAGCGTCGGTCGGGCACGCCGGGGGCGGGCTGATCGGTCCGGCTGATCGACTCGACGTGCCGTGATCTCGGGGTGTCCGCGATGGCGGTTACCCCGACCCGCGGGAAGGCGTGACGGGGCCCGCCACCGAGCGAGCCCCGTCCGCCGTTCGTCGATCAGGGCTCGAACTTGTAGCCCAGGCCACGCACGGTGACGATGTAGCGCGGCGCCGACGGCTCCGGCTCGACCTTCGAGCGGAGCCGCTTGACGTGCACGTCCAGGGTCTTGGTGTCGCCGACGTAGTCGGCACCCCAGACCCGGTCGATGAGCTGCCCCCGGGTGAGCACCCGCCCGGCGTTGCGCAGCAGCAGCTCCAGCAGCTCGAACTCCTTGAGCGGGAGCTGCACCGCGCCGCCGTCCACGGTCACCACGTGACGCTCGATGTCCATCCGGACCGGGCCGGCCGCCAGCGTCGGGGTGCCCGACTCGGCCGCCTCGGGGGTCTGCCGGCGCAGCACGGCCCGGATCCGGGCCACCAGTTCGCGCGGCGAGTACGGCTTGGTGACGTAGTCGTCGGCCCCGATCTCCAGGCCGACCACCTTGTCGATCTCGCTGTCCCGCGCGGTGACCATGATGATCGGCACGTGCGAGCGCTGCCGGAGCTGACGGCAGACCTCGGTTCCCGACATTTCGGGCAGCATCAGGTCGAGCAGCACGATGTCGGCCCCGGTCCGGTCGAACTCGGTCAGGGCCGACGGACCCGTCGCGGCGACCGAGACCTCGAAACCCTCCTTGCGGAGCATGTAGGACAGGGCGTCGGAGAACGACTCCTCGTCCTCGACCACCAGTACGCGGCTCAACGGGTTTTCCTTTCCATTGCTGTCAGACCTGCCGAAGCTCGGGTGAACCGGGCTCGATCCCAGCCCCCGGCAGTGTCGTCAGAAGGTCCTCCGGGGGACGGGCGGGCAGCCGGAGGGTGAACGTCGACCCACCACCAAGAGTGCTCGACACATCCACCCGTCCGCCATGGTTGCTCGCGATGTGTTTCACGATGGCCAACCCCAGCCCCGTCCCCCCGGTGGAACGGGAACGTGCCTGGTCCGCGCGGTAGAAGCGCTCGAAGATCCGGTCGACGTCGGTGGGGGCGATGCCGATGCCCTGGTCGGTGACGGCGATCTCGACGTGTTCCTCGCCACCGCGCGTCTCGATCCGCACCTTCGTGCCGTCGGCCGAGTAGTTGATCGCGTTCTCGACCAGGTTGGCCACGGCGGTGGCGAGCTGGCTGTCGCTGCCGTAGACGGTGAGGCCCCGTTCGCCCTCCACCAGCACCTCGATCTCGCGGGCGGAGGCCGTGGTGCGCGTACGGTCGACGACCTCGGCGACCACCCACTCCACCGAGACCGGCTCGGGCGCGGGCTGCGGCTCGGCCCCCTGCAGGCGGGTCAGCTCGAGCAGTTCCTGCACCAACCGGCCGAGCCGGGTGGATTCGTGCTGGATGCGCTCGGCGAAGCGGCGGGCGGCGACCATGTCCTCGGAGAGGTCCGGTGCCGCGTCGGTGGCCGGCTCCGTGGCGTCCAGCAGCGCCTCGGCCAGCAGTTGCAGGGCGCCGATGGGCGTTTTCAGCTCGTGGCTCACGTTGGCCACGAAGTCGCGCCGTACCCGGGCCAGCCGGTGCGACTCGGTCACGTCGGCGGCCTCCACGGCGATGTAGCCGGCGCCGACCCCCATCGCCCTCAGGTGCACGCCGAGCGGATTGTCCCCGGCGTTGTCGCGGCCCCGGGGCAGATCCAGCTCGATCTCGCGCCGGATGCCCGTGCGCCGCACCTGACCGGCGAGGGTACGGATCAGCGGGTGCGCCGCTATCGAGCCCGGGCTGGCGCCGGTGCGCAGCAGACCCATCGCCCGCGCGGCGGGATTGACCAGAACGGGGACGTCGTCCGGGTCCAGCACGACGACGCCGGCCCGGAGGGAGTCGATCGTACGGCGGCCGAGCCCAGCCTGCGGATCGTCGGCTATCGCGGGCCTCCCCCTGCTCACGAGGGAACTGCCGCCCCCCGTCGACTTGTCGCGGCGACTCCGCCTCGACCGGATCCCGGCCAGGAAGATGCCGGCGACCACTCCGGCCGCCAGTGCCACGGCCACCACGACCGCCACCGCCCAATCCACCTGGCGATCGTAGGGTCATTGTTAACCTGACTACCGCCCAGAAAGGGATGAATCAGGCTCGCTTACGGCAAAATTTACGTAACCGTCGGGCGTCGTTCACCGTGGTTCATTTCGGGTCCGCCCGTGCGCCCTACCGTGGTCGGCACACCGCTCAATCCTGCGCCGGCTCCGGCCGGCCACGACCCCCACAGGACGTGACAATGCGCGACGAGTTCCGGGCCGATCTACACCTCGTGAGCCAGTTGTTGGTGGACATGGCCGAGGGGGTCCGGTCCGCCATGCGGCAGGCTACCCGGGCCCTGCTCACCGCTGACCGGCAGGCGGCCGAGACGGTCATCGAGCGCGACGCCGAGATCGACGGCCTCTACCGGCACGTCGAGGAGCGGGTCTGCGACCTGCTGGCCCGGCAGGCGCCGGTCGCCTCCGACCTGCGTGCCATGATCACCGCCCTGCACGTCGCCGCCGACCTGGAGCGGATGGGCGACCTGGCCGACCACGTGGCGAAGACGGCGCTGCGCCGGCACCCCTCGCCCGCCGTACCGGCCGAACTGCGCCAGATCTTCACGGACATGGACTCCACCGCCGACCGGATGGCCGGGAAGATCG
Organism: Micromonospora sp. 15K316; assembly: GCF_004348525.1. GTDB lineage: Bacteria > Actinomycetota > Actinomycetes > Mycobacteriales > Micromonosporaceae > Micromonospora. The sequence continues at coordinate 46,034 of NZ_SMKG01000008.1, forward strand.
CCTCGGTGCTGGCCAAGCCCGACGCCGACATCGCCGCCGAGCTCGACCGCGACGACGACGCGATGGACGAGCTGCACAAGGGCCTCTTCGGCGTACTGCTCGGGGAGGGCTGGCCGTACGGGGTGGAGACCGCGATCGACGCCACCCTGCTCGGCCGCTTCTACGAGCGCTTCGCCGACCACGCGGTGAACGTCGGCGAGCACGTGGTCTACCTGATCACCGGCGAGCAGGCCACGCCGACCGCCTGAGCCGGGAACCATCAGCCGCGAACGGGCCCCTGCCACACGGCGGGGGCCCGTTCGACGCACCGGGCGAGCTCAGCGCCCCTGGTTGGCGACCGCGGCGGCGGCCTCCTTGGCGGCGTCCGGGTCGAGGTACGTCCCGCCGAGGACCTGCGGACGCAGGTGGGGGTCCAGGTCGTACCGGAGCGGGATGCCGGTGGGGATGTTCAGCTTGGCGATCGCCTCGTCGGAGATCTGGTCGAGGTGCTTCACCAGGGCGCGCAGCGAGTTCCCGTGCGCGGCCACCAGCACCGTACGGCCGGCGAGGATGTCCGGCACGATCGAGTCGTACCAGTACGGGAGCATCCGCTCCACCACGTCCTTGAGGCACTCGGTACGCGGCATCAGCTCGGTGGGGAGCAGCGCGTACCGCGGGTCGCCGACCTGGGACCACTCGTCGTTGTCGTCGATGGGCGGCGGCGGGGTGTCGTACGAGCGGCGCCAGAGCATGAACTGCTCCTCGCCGTACTCGTCGAGGGTCTGCTTCTTGTTCTTGCCCTGCAGGGCGCCGTAGTGCCGCTCGTTGAGCCGCCACGACCGGCGCACCGCGATCCAGTGCCGGTCGGCGGCGCTCAGTGCCAGCTCGGCGGTACGGATCGCCCGGCGCAGCACGCTCGTGTGCACCACGTCCGGCAGCAGGTTGTGTTCGCGGAGCAGCTCACCGCCGCGCCGCGCCTCGGTCTCCCCCTTGGCCGTCAGGTCGACGTCCACCCAGCCGGTGAAGAGGTTCTTGGCGTTCCAGTCGCTCTCGCCGTGCCGCAGCAGGACCAGCGTCCCGACGGTGGGCCCCTCACTCGCAGTCATGCGGATCATCCTGCCGCACGCCGCGACCGGACATGCCGGGACCCGTCGTGACGACCACCACGTGGAAAAGCTGATGACCGCGCCGCCGGCCGACCACTAGGTTGTAAGGCGCTTAGGATACGTCGGTCATTACCAACACGGGGGCGGTCGCGGATGCGGACGGTGCGCAGCTGGTTTCAGGACACGGCGGGTGGGCTCCCGGCACGGTTCTGGTACCTCTGGACCGGCACGCTGATCAACCGGCTCGGCTCCTTCGTGCTGGTCTTCCTGGCCATCTACCTCACCCAGGAACGTGGCTTCTCGGCCTCCCAGGCCGGCCTGGTCATCGGGCTCTGGGGCGTCGGCGGCGCGGTCGGCACCACCATCGGCGGCACGCTCGCCGACCGCTGGGGCCGCCGGCCCACGCTCTTCGCCGCGCAGCTCGGCGGGGCCGTCATGATGCTGGGGCTCGGCCTGGCCCGGCCGCTCTGGGCGGTCGCCCTGGGCGCGCTGCTGCTCGGCGCGTTCGCCGAGGCGGCCCGCCCGGCGTTCGGGGCCATGATGATCGACGTGGTGCCGGAGAAGGACCGGCTGCGGGCCTTCTCGCTCAACTACTGGGCGATCAACCTCGGCTTCGCCTGCGCGGCCGTGCTCGCCGGTTTCGCCGCCCAGGCCGGCTACCTGCTGCTCTTCGTGATCGATGCGGCGACCACGCTGGTCACCGCGCTGATCATCTTCACCCGGGTCGGTGAGACCCGCCGGGCCCGGCCGGTCAGCAAGGGCGCCGCGGCCCCGACTGGCGCGCTGCGGACCATCCTCACCGACCGGATCTTCCTCGGCTTCGTGGCGCTCAACCTCTTCGCCGCGCTGATCTTCCTCCAGCACATCTCGATGCTGCCGATCGCGATGGGTGACTCCGGGCTGAGCCCGGCGACGTACGGCACGGTGATCGCGCTCAACGGCGTACTGATCGTGGTGGGTCAGCTCTTCGTGCCACGGCTGATCCGGGGCCGGAGCCGGTCACACGTGCTCGCCCTGGCCGCCCTGGTGACCGGTGTCGGTTTCGGCCTCACCGCGTTCGCCGACGCCGCCTGGTTCTACGGGCTCACCGTGCTGATCTGGACGCTCGGTGAGATGCTCCAGTCCCCCTCCAACGCGACCCTCATCGCCGAACTCTCCCCCGCCGAACTGCGCGGCCGCTACCAGGGGGTCTTCTCCCTCTCCTGGCAGATCGCCGGCGCTGCCGCGCCGATCCTCGGCGGGCTGGTCCGCGAGCACGCCGGCAACAGCACGCTCTGGGTGGGCTGCGCGATCCTCGGCGGGGTGATGGCCGTCGCGCACCTGGTCTCCGGTCCGGCCCGGGAGCGGCGGGCCGTCGCGCTGCGCCGCGCCGCGACACCGGCCGAACCGGTCACCGTCATCGAGCCGCCCGCGCCGCAGGCCGCCGAGGCCGCGGCGATCGCCCCCGCCGAGCCGGTGCGCACGAACTGACCGGCGCGACACCGGCCGATGGTGGACGGCCGGCGGCCGATCCCGCCCCCGCTCGGGCGCGGGTCGGGTCGGTCGTCGACCTTCCGATACGGTCGGGCAGAAACGGTTAAGAAACCGAACTGTCTGGAGGACGGTTGCGAGCCCTGCGGCGCTGGTGGGACGAGACCGCGGGCGGCCTTCCCGCCACCTTCTGGTACCTCTGGGCCGGCATCCTGATCAACCGGGCCGGCGCGTTCGCGATGCTCTTCCTGTCGCTCTACCTCACCGAGGCGCGGGGTGCCAGCGAAGCGCTCGCGGGCCTGGTGGTCGGGGCGTACGGAGCCGGCGGGGCGGTCGGTGTGCTGCTCGGCGGCGTACTCGCCGACCGCTGGGGCCGGCGGGCGACCCTGCTGGCCGCTCACCTGATCACCGCCGGTCTGATGGTCGCGCTCGCCCTGAGCCGGCACCTCCTGCTCATCGCGGTGCTCTCCGCGCTGGTCGGGGTGGTGCACTCGATGCCCAGCCCGGCCTTCGTGGCGGCGATCGTCGACATGGTGCCGGAGCGGCGCCGCTCACGCGCGTTCAACCTTCAGTTCTGGGCGTTCAACCTCGGCATGGCGGTCGCCTCGCTGCTGGCCGGCGTACTCGCCGAGGCGAGCTTCCTGGCGCTCTTCCTGGTCGACGCCGGGGCGACGCTCGCCACCGCCCTGGTGATCGCGTCTAAGGTGCCCGAGACGCTACGCCGGCCCGACCCCCGCGTCGAAGATCTCCGGGCCGGCACGGCACCGCGCGGTGCCCGGCGTCCGGGGCTGCGCACGGCGCTCACCGACCGGATCTTCCTGACCTTCGTCGGGCTCACCTTCGTGCTGGCCGTCCTGACCATGCAGACGTCGACGATCATGCCGCTGGCGATGCGTGCGGACGGACTCGAACCGTCGGCGTACGGGCTGGTGGTGGCGCTCGGTGGCGCGCTGATCGTGCTCGGCCAGCTCTTCGTACCCCGGCTGATCGACGGTCGGCGCAAGGGCCGGGTCCTCGCGACCTCCACCGGGCTGATGGCGATCGGCTTCGGGGCGTTGACCGTCGCCGACGAGTTGGCGTTCTACCTGGGCGCGGCCGTCGTCTGGACGGTCGGCTCGATGCTCGCGGCCCCGCCGAACGCGCAGATCAACGCCGACCTGGCCCCGCCTGAACTGCGCGCCCGCTACCAGTCGGTCTTCTACCTGACCTTCCCCGCCGCGTCGTTCGTCGCGCCCACCCTGGGCGGGGTGAGCCTGCAGTACCTGGGTTCGGCCCACTGGCTCGTCGTGGGCGGGCTCGGTCTGCTCGCCGCGGTCGGCCACCTGTTCGCCGGGCCGCCCCGGGAACGCCGCGTCGCCGCGCTGACCAGGAGCACGGCGTCCGGACGGACTGCCGCTGATGAGCCGTTGCGGGGCGCGGGGCCGGAGCCGGCGGACGACCGGATCCGGACCGCCTGAACCTCACATCTGACGCGAGAGACGCGGAGTGCCCACCACGCCCTCTGGCAGCGGTGGGCACTCGCGCACTGGTGGGGCCGGCGGCGGCGGGCAACACTCACCCCCGTAAGCGTCGCCCGCTCGCGCCGCCGGTCCAAACAGGTGGGCACCGTCCCCCAACGGTTGATCCACCCGTCCCCTCGCGCCTCGCCTGGTGCGCGGATCTGATCGATCCGCCGCTCCCCCGAACGTTTCCAAGCGTGGCGCGGCGCAATAAAGCTAATTCGCCCGGATTACGGTTTCAACCCAGACCGGCTGTTCCGCCGGTCACAGCGCGCAGTCGTCGCTGCTCCGGGCCACGTTCTGTGGCAACAGCGCATACCCGTCGGGCATTCCCACAAACCCGTCACCCGTCCTCGCGGTCCGGCGACTCGGTACGGAAGAAGTTGCTCTGCCGCCCGTCGCGCAGCTGCTCCTGGTAGATCAGGTTCAGTCGCCGTAGGTCGAAGGTGTGGAACCAGTCGTCCCAGGTGATCTCACGGATCCGGCTGCTCTCCCGGTAGCCCGGGATGTTGAACGTGAGCACCGACACCCGGCCCTCCCGCTCGGTGCCCGCGATGGTGGCGGGCTTCGCCCCACGTTCCCGGGCCCAACGCATGATCACTTCATGGTTGCTGGTCACCAGGCTGCGGCCCGGACGCTCCGGCCGGTCCATGAGTGACGAGATGACCTGCGAGGATCGCGCCGAGCGAGCGGTTCCCCGTCCGGTACGGATGCCACCGCCGGTCGCCTTCGCGGCCGTGCCGGACCGGCTGGTGGTGCTCTTCCGGGCCGGCGCGGTCTTCCGGGCGGCGGCCGCCTTGCGGGCCGGTGCCGTCTTCTTCCCGGGCGCCGTCTTCCTGGCCGCGGCCGTCGTGCGGGCGGGCGCCGTCTTCCTCGCGGCCGTCGTCTTCTTCGCCGCCGTGGTCTTCTTCGCCGCGGTGGTCCTCTTCGCCCCGGCGGTCTTCTTCGCGGCCGTCGTCTTCTTCGCCGCGGTGGTCTTCTTCGCCACGGTGGTCCTCTTCGCCGCAGCGGTCTTCTTCGCGGTGGCCTTCTTGACCGCGGCCTTCTTCGCCGGCGCGCTCTTGTTCGCGGGTACCGCCCGCGCACGGCCCGAGGCCGCCTTGGCCGCCCGTCCGGCGGCCGCCTTCTTCGTGGCCGACGCCCGCCCGGCGGCGCGGGTCGCGGCGGCCCGGCCGGCCGGCCCGGTGGCCTTGCGCGCGGCCCCGCCGGCACCCCGGCCCGCCCGCATCGCCCTCGCCAGCTCCTTCACCAGCTCCGGCTTACGCAGGGCGCTGATGCCCGAGACTCCGTACTTACGGAGCCGACCGCGGAGGTCGTCCACCCGCATCCGGGAGATCTCCGACTCGGAGATCATGGGTGTGTTCGGGCTCTGGTTCCCCGCCCGCTGCCTGGTCCTGGTCGCAGTCCCGCCGCGACCCGAGCTGTTCCGCTGAGCCATGAGACGCTCACGCTCCTCGACAGATGGTCCTCGGCGCGCGGCGTGTCCCAACCTGCCGCACCGCGCGGTGCGGCATACCCCTCAGGACGGCTCCGAACCACCGGACGGCTCGAAGAGGTGAGCGAAGGCGGCAAGGTTCGCGGTGGATTCGCCGCGCTTGACCCGCCACTCCCATTCCCGCCGGATCGAGCTGCCGAAGCCGATCTCCAGCATCGTGTCGAAGGACTCGTCGGCGTAGGTCAGCACCGCCCCGAGCAGCCGGTCCAACTCCTCGGCGTCGACGCCGGCCGGGTTGACCCGCCCCGTCAGGTAGACGTCACCGACGGCGTCGATGGAGAAGGAGACGCCGTACATCCGCGCGTTGCGTTGGAGCAGCCAGGCCCACAGCTCCTCGCGCCGCTCGTCGGGCTGGCGCATCACGAACGCCTCGATCCGCAGCGCGTGCTCGCCGACGATCAGGTTGCAGATCGTCTTGAGCTTGTGGGTGCCGGGCAGGGTCACCGCGTACGAGTGCGGGCCGGTCGGCTCCCAGGCCAGCTCCCGTTCGTCACAGACCGACTCGATCAGGGCCGCGAGATCGCTCTTCCCGTTCACCGGACCCACTCTACGGTCGCGCCGGTCACCCCACCCGGCGCCGCCGGGCCGTCCGGCCGCCGCCGGCCGGAGCCCGCCCCGCGCGGCCTCACCAGGTGCAGGAGAAGGCGGCGTCGCAGGCGAGCCGCGCGGCGAGGCGTTCCCGGTGCGCGGCGACCGTCTCGCCGTACACGTCGAGCAGGTTGGCGACCGTACGGTCCCAGGAGAAGCGCCGGGCCTGCCGCTCGGCGCCGCGCGCGAGGGTCCGTCGCAGCGCCCGGTCGGGCAGCAGCCGCGCGAGCGCACGGGCCCAGTCGACCGGGTCGTGTCCGTCGATGAGCACACCGCTGACCTGGTCGCGGACGGCCGTCACCAGGCCACCCACCGCGGCGGCCAGCACCGGCGTACCGCACGCCTGGGCTTCCAGGGCGACGAGGCCGAACGACTCGTTGTGCGAGGGCACCGCGACGAGGTCGGCCGCCCGGTAGAGGGCGGGCAGGTCGTCGCCGGTCTGCGGCGGCAGGAAGTGGATCCGGTCGGCGACGCCGAGCGAGGCGGCCAGCTCCATCAGGGCGGCCGGGCGGTCCAGCCCGCTCCCGCTCGGGCCGCCACAGATCACCACGGTCATCTGCTCGGCGAGCGCGGGATCCCGCTCACGCAACGCGGCGGCGGCGCGGACGAGCACGTCCGGCGCCTTCAGCGGCTGGATCCGGCCGACGAACGCCACCAGGTACCCGCGGGTGGGCAGGCCCAGCCGGTACCGGGCCGCGACGGTCCCCTCGTCCGGGTCTCCCGGAACGGGACGGAACCGGTTCAGGTCGACGCCGGGCTGCACGACCGCGACCCGGTCCGGAACGGCGGCGTACCGCGCGATCAGGTCGTGGGCCTCACCCCGGGTGTTCGCCACCAGCCGGTCTGCCTCGGCGACCACCTGCTCCTCACCGATCACCCGCGCCTTGGGCTCCGGGCGGTCGCCCGCCGCGAGCTGCGCGTTCTTGACCTTCGCGAGGGTGTGGGCGGTGTGCACCAGCGGTACGCCCCACCGCTCCTTGGCCAGCCAGCCAACCTGCCCGGAGAGCCAGTAGTGCGAGTGGATCAGGTCGTAGTGGCCCGGCGGGCGGGCCGCCTCGGCGCGGAGCACTCCGGCGGTGAACGCGCAGAGCTGACCGGGCAGCTCCTCCTTGGTGAGCCCCTCCAGTGGCCCGGCGGTGATGTGCCGGACCGTCACGCCCGGCGCCATCTCGACCACCGGAGGCAGGTCGCCGGAGGTGGCCCGGGTGAAGATCTCCACCTCGACGTCGGCCTCGGCCAGCCGGCGGGCGACCTCCAGGATGTAGACGTTCATGCCGCCCGCATCGCCGGTGCCGGGCTGGTGCATCGGTGAGGTGTGCACCGAGAGGGTGGCGATGCGCCGGGGGCGCGGCCACGGCTGATTACGTCGTTGACGCCCGACGCCGGTGTGCAGTTCCGCCACGTCCGCTCCCCTGCTCACGGTTGATGCCGTCTCGCACTACCGGCGCTTGGGACAACCCGTACGCCGGATGTCATCTTCCCGATAGAGCCAGGGAAATGCGCGTGGACGCCCGGTCGGCGTGACGGACCTCATGGTGAGCCTCGACACGTGCGGGCGCGCGGCCGACCCCGGCGAAGGCGACAATGGCCGGATGACCTCTGTCGCCATCGTCACCGGAGCGTCGAGCGGGATCGGCGCGGCCACCGCCCGCCGACTCGCTGCCGAGGGTTTCCACGTGCTCGCCGCGGCCCGGCGTACCGATCGGCTGGCCGGCCTGGTCGCCGAGATCGAGGCGGCCGGCGGGCGGGCGACGGCGGTCGCCTGCGACGTCACGTCGGACGAGTCGGTGGCCGCCCTGGCCGAGGCGGCCGAGGCCACGCCGGGTCCGGTCACCCTGCTGGTGAACAATGCCGGCGGCGCGCGCGGGTTGGACCCGGTGGAGTCCGGATCGGTCGACGACTGGCAGTGGATGTACGACGTGAACGTGCTCGGCACGCTCCGCGTCACCCAGGCTCTGCTGCCGGCCTTGGAGGCGTCCGGAGCCGGGACCATCGTGGTCGTCTCCTCGACGGCCGGGCTCGTCGTGTACGAGGGCGGCGGCGGCTACACCGCGGCCAAGCACGCGCAGACGGCGATCGCCGGCACGTTGCGGTTGGAGCTCAACGGCCGACCGGTCCGGGTCATCGAGATCGACCCGGGAATGGTGAAGACCGAGGAGTTCAGCCTGGTCCGGTTCGGCGGTGACGCGGAGCGGGCCGAAGCGGTCTACGCGGGGGTTCCCGAACCGCTGGTGGCCGAGGACGTGGCGGACTGCGTGGCGTGGTGCGCCACCCGCCCGCACCATGTCAACGTCGACCGGCTGGTGGTCCGGCCGTTGGCTCAGGCCGCGCAGCACAAGGTGCACCGCGTCGGCCGGTGAGGGGCGAGCGGTGAGCCGGGCCGACGAGCCCCGAGACGGCGTACGGGCGTGACTCGGCGGCGGTCATGGCGATGACGGCGCCCGGGCGGCGTCGGCCGTACGGCGTGATCACCCGGGGCACGACCAACCCGAACCGGCTGCGCCGGGTGGACAACTGGGTGGTGGCCACCTGCGGCGACCTGCTCCGCGACGCGGCCGACCCGCTGGTGGTGGACCTCGGCTACGGCGCGACCCCGATCACCGCCGTGGAGCTGCGCGCCCGGCTGGCCGCCGGGGTGCGACCCGACGTACGGCTGGTCGGGTTGGAGATCGACCCGGAGCGGGTGGCCGCCGCCGCCCCGGCCGCCGACCCGCCGGGGCTCACCTTCGCGCGGGGCGGGTTCGAGCTGGCCGGTCTGCGTCCGGTGCTGGTCCGGGCGCTCAACGTGCTGCGCCAGTACGACGAGGGCGAGGTGCGCGAGGCGTGGCGGACCATGACCGCCGCGCTGGCACCGGGCGGGCTGCTGGTCGAGGGCACCTGCGACGAGCTGGGCCGGTTGGGCGGCTGGCTGCTGATCGACGCCGACGGTCCGCGTTCGCTGACCCTGGCCGCCCGGCTCGCCACCCTGGAGACCCCCGCCGTACTGGCCGAACGCCTGCCGAAGGCGCTGATCCACCGCAACGTGCCGGGTGAGCGGGTGCACGCCCTGATCCGGGCGCTCGACGACGCCTGGCGGGCCGCTGCAGGCTATGCCCCGTTCGGTCCGCGGCAGCGCTGGCTGCACGCCGTCCGGTCGTTGCGGGACGGGGGCTGGCCGCTGCTGGACCGGCCCGCGCGCTGGCGTCTCGGCGAGCTCACCGTCCCCTGGTCCGTGGTCGCCCCGGCGTAGCGGGGGTGCGGGTGGCCGCCCCGCCCGGTGGCCGCCCGATTCCTCAGGTGGCGATCTTCTGCATCGCCGCGGCGAGTTGCTTGAGGTCCAGCCCGGCGAGGTGATCGATGAAGTGCCGGCGCGTGGCGATCAGGTTGGTGGGCCAGGCCTGTTCCAGGCGGGCGAAGCCGGCGTCGGTGAGGACGGCGTTCCACACGCGGGCGTCCTGATCGCTGCGGACCCGCTGGACGAACCCCTGTCCCTCCAGCCTCTGCACGACCCGGGTCATGCCGCTGAGGGAGAGCTCGCAGATGGTGGCGAGCTCGCTCATCCGCAGTTGCCGGTCGGCGGCCTCGGAGAGGTGCATGAGGGTGAGGTACTCGATGAGCGGGAGCCCCTGCTCGCGGAGCATCGCGGCGTCGATGGCCCGGGGCAGCGCGTAGATCACCCGCTGCAGCGCCCGCACGACGGCCTCTTCGTCCGGATTGAGGGGCAGAACCCCTTCTGGGAGTTCCGGTGGGTTCGATGTGACGCTGGACATGCACCCACAGTACTTGCTTGACGAAGCAATTGCTCGCCTTATAGTTGCTTGGTCAAGCAAGGACTCCACTCGGGGTCCCGCACGAGGAGGAGACCGGGATGACCAGGATCGGAATCATCATCGGCAGCACGCGGCCGGGTCGCGTCGGCGAGCCCGTGGCGCGCTGGGTGTACGAGGTCGCCAAGGAGCGCACGGACGTCGAGTTCGAACTCGTCGACCTGCTCGACTACAAGCTGCCGCACCTGGACGAGATCTACCCGCCGGCCATGGACCAGTACCAGCAGCCGCACACGCTGGAGTGGGCGGACAAGATCGCTTCGTTCGACGGGTTCGTCATCGTGACGCCGGAGTACAACCACTCGACGTCCGGCGCGCTGAAGAACGCGATCGACTTCCTCTACAAGGAGTGGAACAACAAGGCCGTCGGGTTCGTCAGCTACGGCTCGGTGGGTGGCGCCCGCGCGGTCGAGCACCTGCGGCTGATCGCCGGTGAGCTGCAGCTCGCCGACGTCCGTTCCCAGGTCGCGCTCTCGCTCTTCACCGACTTCGAGAACTTCAGCGTCTTCAAGCCCAACGACTTCCAGCGTGACGCGCTGAACACGACCCTCGACCAGGTCGTGGCGTGGAGCCGGGCGCTCGCGCCGCTGCGCGGCAAGTAGTCCGGCCGGAGAGCCGTTCACCCGATTTATGCGGTACGGGCGTGGCCGGTCGGTCACGCCCGTACGCGCTTCTCCACCACCCGCCGGCCCGCCCCGACCGGGCCGGGGCAGGGCGGGTCAGATCGTGCAGTTGATCAGGACCGGCTCGGGGTGGAGGGTGACGCCGAAGCGGCTGTGGACGCCGTCGCGGATCTCCCGGGCCAGCGCGACCAGGTCGGCGGCGCTCGCCCGGCCGCTGCGGTTGGTCAGCGCCAGGGTGTGCTTGCTGGAGATGGCGACCCCGCCCGGCCCCGGGTACCCCTTGCCGAACCCGGCCTTGTCGATCAGCCACGCCGCGCTCAACTTGACCATGTCACCCGGGCAGGGCCACGAGGGCGCCTCGGCCAGGTCCGCGGCCCGCTCGCGGAACAGCTCGTACGCCGTCCGGTCCAGCACCGGATTGGTGAAGAACGAGCCGACGGAGCGGGTGTCCGGGTCGGCCGCGTCCAGCACCATGCCCTTGCCGGCCCGCAGGCGCAGCACCGTCGCGCGCGCGTCGGCCAGCGGCACCCGGTCCCCCACCTCGACGCCGAGGGCGCGGGCCAGCTCGGCGTAGCGCACCGGACCCGACAGCGGCGAGCGGGCGAGCCGGAAATCGACCGAGAGCACCAACCATCGGTCGCTGTACTTGAAGATGCTGGACCGGTAGGCGAACCCGCAGTCGGCGGCGTCGATCCGGCCGGCGACGCCCTCCACCCGGTCGTACACCTCGACGCCGGTGATCGTCTCGGCGACCTCCTGGCCGTACGCGCCGACGTTCTGGATCGGCGTCGCCCCGGTGGAGCCCGGTACGCCGGAGAGGCATTCCAGCCCCGACCAGCCGTTGGTCACGGTTGTGGCGACCAGTTCGTCCCACGGCTCGCCGGCCTCGACCCGTACGGTCACCGTGTCGGCGTCCTCGGCGACCACCTTGAGCCCTCGCGAGCGGACGAGCACCACCGTGCCGGGGAAGCCCGCGTCCCCGATCACGACGTTGCTGCCGCCGGCGAGGACCAGTACGGGTTCGTCCCGGATGCCGGCCTCGCGTACCGCTCGTACGATCTCCTCGGCGCTGTTGCCCGGCACGATCCGGCCGGCCGATCCGCCCATGCGCAGTGTGGTGTAGCTGGCCAGGGCTCTCACGTCGGTCGCGTCGACTCCGGTTGTCGGCTGGGCGTAGACGTCTGACACACCCTTCACCCTAGGCTGAGGGGTAGCCACGGCACCCACTGGTAGCCGGGTCACCCCCGGGAGGATGGCGATGAGCAGACTGCATGGCACGAAGGACTTCTGGATCGGTGCGCTCCGGGTGGAGGGGCCGGCCTTCGCGGCGGCGGTGGCCGAGGCGCCGCCCGAGACACCCGTGCTCTCCTGCCCCGGTTGGACCGTCGCCGACCTGACCCTGCACCTCGGGGGCTTCTACCACTGGATCTCCTCGTTCGCGGGCTCCGGAGTCACGAGCGCGCCGGCGGAGCGCCCGGAGCGGGGCGAGCCGGGCCCGGGCGTCACGCCGTTGCAGTACTGGCAGCAGGGGTACGACAGGCTGATGGCCGTCCTCGAGGGAGTGGATCCGGAGGCGTCGGCGTGGAACTGGGCGCCGCAGCCGAAGAAGGCCGGTTTCTGGCCGCGCCGGGCGGCGCACGAGACCGCGGTGCACCGCTGGGACGCCCAGCTCGCCATCGCCGCCGGTGAGCCGGTCGAGGCGAAGCTCGCGGCCGACGGGGTGAGCGAGGTGCTGGACACCTGGCTGCCGGCGGGCAAACGACGCACTCCCGGGCAGTGGCACGGCGTGGTGCAGCTGGTCGCGGCGGACGCGGCGCAGCAGTGGTACCTGCGGTTGCGGGGTGAGGGCGTCGCGCTGCTCGACACCGACACGATCCTCGACCACGACGAGCACCGCGCGCGGGCGTTGGTCAGCGGCACGGCCAGCGATCTGCTGCTCGCCCTCTGGGGTCGGGTCAGCTTCGACACCCTGGACGTGACCGGCGACCGCAGCCTGCTGGACGGCCTGCGGGTGAGCTGATCTTCGGGAGAGCGCTCTCTTGACATGCGTCGTGGCACGGATCACCCTGTCGGAGGGCGCTCTTCCAGATCAACACCGACCACCGTTTCCGGCCGACCTGGAAAGGGGTCCGACGAACCACCGGACCATCGGCGGGATCACGGAAGGTGCGGTCGAGGCGTGACGGACTTGGGTGCGACGACGCCACGGTGGTGGCGATGAGGACGGCGGGACGGCCGACGCTGGAAGCGGTGGCCCGGCGCGCCGGCGTCTCCCGGGCCACCGTCTCCCGGGTGGTGAACGGCTCCACCACCGTCGCCGAGGAGATCCGGGAAGCGGTCCACCGGGCGGTCGCCGAGCTGGGCTACGTGCCGAACCTCGCCGCCCGCAGCCTCGTCACCCAGCGGACCGACTCCATCGCGCTTGTCATGCCGGAGGACGCGAACCGGGTCTTCTCCGACGACCAGTTCTTCCCCGGCATCATCCGCGGGGTCAGCCAGGAGCTGGAGGCGGCCGACAAGCAGCTGGTCCTGATGCTCGCCGGCTCACCGGCCGGTCGTGAGCGGGTCGCCCGCTACACCACCGGCCGGCACGTCGACGGCGTGCTCTTCGCCTCGCTGCACGCGGCCGACCCGCTGCCCGCCCTGCTGGCGCAGCTCGGCATCCCGGTCGTCTGCAACGGCCGGCCGCTCGACGGCGCCGGGCTGCCCTATGTGGACGTCGACCACGTGGGCGGGGTGAGTCGCGCGGTCCAGCACCTCATCGACGGCGGGCGGCGGCGGATCGCCACGATCGCCGGGCCGTCGGACATGGTGGCCGGGATCGAGCGGCTCGCCGGGTACCGGCAGACGGTGGCCGCCGCCGGGCTGGCGGAGCGGGTGGCGACCGGCGACTTCACCCGGGAGTCGGGCGCGGCGGCGATGCGGGACCTGCTCGACCGGCACCCCGACCTGGACGCGGTCTTCGTCGCGTCCGACCTGATGGCGCAGGCCGCGCTCCGTACGCTGCGCGAGGCGGGTCGCCGGGTACCGGACGACGTCGCCGTGATCGGCTTCGACGACACCGAGACCGCCGCCTACACCGAACCGCCGCTGACCACCGTCCGGCAGCCGATCCAGGAGATCGGACGCCAGATGACCCGGCAACTGCTCCGGCTCGCGGCCGGGGAGACCGTCGAGCCGGCCCTGGTGCTCTCCACCGAGCTGATCCGGCGCGACTCCGCCTGAACGGGCGCGCGTCGACGCCGTTCGCGCTCCGCAGGCGTCCCCGGCGACGCAGTCGGCCTGTTCCGGCAGCCCGGTAAATCGGTCGAGGCGCCGTTCAGGCACCGGTACCGTCGCGAGATGATCACACCCGCGCGCCCGGTTCCCGTGCCCGTCCTCGCCGCGCGGGGGCAGGTGCGTCACGATGGCTGACGTCCAGCTCCGGCGGGCCACTCCCGACGACGCGCCCGCCGTGGTCGCGCTCCGCGCGCTCGTCTACCCGTACCTGGTGCGCGGGGAGGCGTCCACCCGGAAGATGATCGCCGAACCCCCCGCCGACGAGGAGTGGACGGCGTTCGTCGCGGAGGTCGACGACCGGGTGGTGGGCTGGGCGTCCGCGTACCGCAACATCCGGACCTCCGAGCCCGACTTCGGGGAGGTCTCACTGCTGCACACCCACCCCGAGCACCGCCGTCGCGGCATCGGGACGGCCCTGCTCGACGCGGCGCTGGGTCACCTCCGCCCGCTCGGGGTCCGCCGGGTCCGCACCTGGGCGCTGTCGGAGGCGCTGCCCTTCGCCCGCCGGCAGGGCTTCAGCCCGAGCCGGGAGATGCGCTACTCGGCGCTCGACCTGCGCCCGGCGCCTCCGATGCCGGCGGCTCCCCCGGACGTACGGCTGCTGCCCTTCGCCGAGCTGGACCCGCACCGGCTGTACCGGGCGGAGATCGCGACGGCCGCCGACGAGCCGGGCGACGTACCCTCCGACACGATCAGCTACGAGACCTGGCAGCACGACGTCTGGCAGAACCTCGGCCTGGACAGGGCGGCCAGCACGGCTGTCGAGTCCGACGGCGAGCTGGTGGCGTTCAGCGTGGTCAAGCGGGACGGCGACCGGATGTGGTCGGACTTCACCGGCACCCTGCCCGAGCACCGCGGCCGTGGCCTCGCCGGGCTGGCGAAGCGGGCGGCCCTGCACCGGGCCGCCGTCGGCGGGGTACGGGTCGCGTACACCTCGAACGACGAGGCGAACGCGCCGATGCTGGCGATCAACGCCCGGCTCGGTTACCGGCCGGTGGCCGCCCAGTGGTCGTGCCTGCGGGAGCTCTGAGGCTGATCGACTCGGGTTCCTTGAAGTCGTCGCATCGCACGGCCCGGATACCCCGACACGCAGGTAACCCGAGCGGATCACGCGAGCCGTAGGGCCACCTGTTGGGCGGTCTCGTACGTGCCGGTGTCGAAGAGCACCAGCCGGGCCTCGGTGACCCGCGCCGGCGTGGTCGCGCGCAGCACGGTCAGCGCCTGGCGCACCGCGTCCTCGACGGGCCAGCCGTAGACACCCGCGGAGATCAGCGGGTAGGCGACGCTGGCCGCGCCCAGTTCGTCGGCGACGGCGAGACTGTTGCGGTAGCAGGCGCGCAGCAGCTCCGAGCGCTCCTCGCTCGCCGACCAGACCGGACCCACGGTATGGATCACCCAGCGGGCCGGCAGGAGACCGGCCGTGGTGGCGACGGCCTGACCGGTCGGCAGGCCCCGGCCGTACCGGGACGCCCGCAGCGCCCGGCACTCCGCCAGGATCTCCGGCCCGCCCCGGCGGTGGATGGCGCCGTCGACACCGCCCCCGCCGAGCAGCGACGAGTTGGCGGCGTTGACGACCGCGTCGACCTGCTGGGCGGTGATGTCCCCCTGGACCAGGGTGAGCTCCATGTCATCCCTCCGTCGTGGACTGACCCAGCGCGCGTCGGGCCAGCAGGGTGGCGCCCGCCACGGCGGCGGGCATCACCAGCACCGCGCCGAGCGGGATCAGGAAGCAGACGAAGACGGCCACCCCGAAGCCGAGCGCTGTCGGCCGGTCCGCCTTCAGCAGCGCCCGCCGCTCGGGCAGCCGCATACCGCGCCGGTAGAACGGCGCGCCCACCAGCTCGACGGCGAGGAACCAGCCACCGATCGCCGCCCCGATGACCGGGACCACGGTCTGACCGACCAGCGGGATGAAGCCGGCGACGAAGAGCGGAACGCCGACGAGGGCGGAGAGCGCCATCAGGCGTACCGAATCGGCGAGGCTGCGGCGCAGCGACGACCAGAACGGCACGTCCACCGCGCCCGGCGTGCCGCCGAGCCGGTTCTCCACCCGCTCGGAGATCGCCTCGTAGAAGGGGTCGCCGATGACGAGGGTGACCGCCGTGAAGGTGACCACGCCGAGCAGGCCACCGACGCCGACGATCGCCAGCCCGGCGACCACCCGCAGCAGGTCGCGCCAGACCGTCGACCAGCCGTCGGCGAACGGGGTGATCAGCGCGGCGAGGTCGTCGACGAACCAGATGAGGGCGGCGAACACGGCGAGGTAGAGCACGCCGGAGATCAGCGCCGGCACGACGCCGAGCAGCATCAGCTTCGGGCTGCGTACGTAGAGGGCGACGCCGCGCAGCAGCAGCCCCGCTCCGGAGAGGAAGCGGCTGGCGGCCCCGGTCACCGGCCGGGCGATGCTGATCACGTCCACGATCGCAGAGCCTAACCGGCGACCGGCACATCAACCGGTTGATGGATATCGGAGGTCAACCGGCCTCGCCGCAGGTGAACGCCCGCCGGTCGATGCGGCGGCGTGCCCCGGCCACCACCCTCGGAGGTACGGATGAACGACGGCGGAGGGCGGGGGCATGCCGGTCATCGAGGTGACCAACCTGCACAAGCGGTACGGCGACGTGGTGGCCGTGGACGACGTGTCGTTCACTGTCGAAGCCGGAGAGATCTTCGGTGTGCTCGGCCCGAACGGCGCCGGCAAGACCACCACGGTGGAGTGCGTCGCCGGGCTCCGGGTCCCGGACGGGGGCGAGGTGTCGGTGCTCGGGCTCGACCCTCGCCGGGACGCGGCCGGGCTGCGGGAGCGGGTCGGGGTTCAGCTCCAGGAGAGCCAGCTGCCCGACCGGTTACGGGTCGGTGAGGCGCTGGAGCTCTTCGCGTCGTTCTACCGGCGGCCCGCCGACCCGGCGAAACTCATGACGGAGCTGGGGCTCGACGAGAAGCGGAACACCCCGTACAAGAAGCTGTCGGGCGGGCAGAAGCAGCGGCTCTCGATCGCGCTGGCGCTGGTCGGCGACCCGGAGATCACCATCCTGGACGAGCTGACCACCGGCCTGGATCCGCAGGCCCGCCGCGTGACCTGGGAGCTGATCGAGCGGATCCGCGACCGCGGCGTGACGATCATCCTGGTCACCCACTTCATGGAGGAGGCGGAGCGGCTCTGCGACCGGCTCGCGGTGATCGACCGGGGCCGGGTGGTGGCGGTGGACAGCCCCGCCGGGCTGGTACGCCGCGTGGCCCCGACCCAGCGGGTGCGGTTCCGGCCCAGCGCCGAGGTGGACGACCGGCTCTTCACCGAACTGCCCGAGGTCACCACCGTGGAACGCACCGGTGGCCAGGTGGTGGTCAGCGGCTCCGGGGACGTGCTGCACGCTGTCGCATCGGTGCTCGCCCGCAACCAGATCGTCGCCGCCGACCTCCGGCTCGAACAGTCCACCCTCGACGATGCGTTCGTCGAACTGACCGGGCGGCGGATCACCGAATGAAGGGGAACGACATGCGCGGTTTCGGGCAGCTCCTCCGGGTCGAGACGCGGCTCTACCTGCGGGACGTCGGCACGATGCTGGCCACCGTCGGGTTGCCCACGCTGGTGCTGGTGGTGCTCGGGCTGGTTCCCGCGCTCCGCAGACCGGACCCGACCTTCGACGGGCAGACGTTCGTCTCGTACTTCGCGCCCTCACTGCTGGTGGTCACGGTCGCGGTGGCCGGGCTGAACGTGCTGCCCACCATGCTCGCCACCTACCGGGAGCGCGGAGTGCTGCGCCGGCTGGCCACGACCCCGGCCAGCCCCGCCGCGCTGCTCGCCGCCCAACTGGTGATCACCCTGGCGGCGATCGTGGCCAGCGCCGTACTGCTGGTGGTCGTCGGCCGGCTGGCGTTCGGCGTACCGCTGCCCCGCCATCCGCTGGGCTTCGCGGCGGCCTTCGTGCTGGGTACGGCGGCGCTGCTCGCGCTGGGCCTGCTGGTCGCGGCGGTCGCCCGGACCGCCAAGGCGGCCCAGGCGCTGATGGCGCCGCTGTTCCTACTGATCATGTTCTTCGGCGGGGTCTACCTGCCCCGGTTCCTGCTGCCCGACCTCCTCGTCCGGATCGGTGACTACACGCCCCCCGGCGTGCAGGCGCTGCTCGACAGCTGGACCGGCACCCCACCCCAGCCGCTGCACCTGGCGATAATGACGGGGATCGCGGTGCTCGCGGGGGCGGGCGCGGCCAAGCTGTTCCGCTGGGAGTGAGCCAACGACGATGAGCAGCACCGCCGAGCAGGTCGACCGGCTGGCCACCTGGGAGGCCCGGGAGGCCGGCCTCTACCGCGTGGTGCCCTACGGCGGGTTGGCCGTCGGGATGCTGCTCACCTCCTTCGCACCGGTGCCCGACGGCCTCTCGATCGCCCCCCACCCGGTGCTCGCCCTGGTGACCGCCGGCTGGGTCGGGTGGTTCGTCAACCTGCATCCGGCCTGGGCGAGCCGCCGCGCCCTGATGCGGGTCTACTACGCGGGGCTGCTCGGGCTCGCCGCCCTCCTGGTCCTCTCCAGCCCGTGGTACGCCTTCTTCGCCTGGATCGGGTTCGCGCACGCCTTCCTCGTGCTCGACGGCCGGTGGCGGTTCGTCGGGGTGGTCTTCACCGCCGTGCTGATCGCCACCGCGCAGAGCGCGGGCCTGCCGACCTCCCCGTCGCACTGGCTGCTCTGGTCGGTGCTGGTGCTCTTCAACGCGGGTCTGGCCGGCGGTGTCACCTGGTTCAGCATGGTCGCCGACCGGCAGAACACCAACCGCAAACGCCTCGTCGACGAGCTGGCCGAGACGAACCGCCGGCTGGCCGAGACGATGCGGGAGAACGAGGGGCTGCACGCCCAGCTGCTCACCCAGGCCCGCGAGGCCGGGGTGACCGACGAGCGGCAGCGGATGGCCCGGGAGATCCACGACACCCTGGCCCAGGGCCTCACCGGCATCATCACCCAGCTGGAGGCCGCCGGGCAGGCACGGGACCGGCAGGCCGACTGGCGGCGGCACGTCGAGAACGCCGTCGCCCTGGCCCGGGAGAGCCTCAGCGAGGCGCGGCGCTCGGTACGGGCGGTCCGCCCCGAGGCGTTGGAGTCGGCCCGGCTGCCGGACGCGCTCGGCGAGCTGACCCGGCGCTGGTCGGCGATCAACGAGGTGCGCGCCGAGGTCAGCGTCACCGGCGAGGCCCACCCGCTGCACCCGGAGGTCGAGGTGACCCTGCTGCGGACGGCCCAGGAGGCGCTGGCGAACGTCGCCCGGCACGCCAAGGCCACCCGGGTCGGGCTCACCCTGTCGTACATGGAGGACGTGGTCACCCTGGACGTCCGGGACGACGGGATCGGCTTCGAGCCCGACGTCCGGGCCGTGCCCCGGCAGGCGGACGGCGGGTACGGCCTCACCGCCATGCGGCAGCGGGTGACAGGGGTGGGCGGCGAGCTGACGATCGAGTCCGAGCCGGGCGGCGGCACCGCCGTCTCGGCCTCCGTGCCCGCGCTCCCCGGAGGTGCCGGTTGAGCGTTCCGGTACGGCTGCTCATCGTCGACGACCACCCGGTGGTGCGGGACGGGCTGCGCGGCATGTTCACCGGCGACCCGGACTTCGAGGTGGTCGGCGAGGCCGGCGACGGTGCCGAGGCGTTGGCGCTGGCCGCCAATTCGGCCCCGGACGTGGTGCTGATGGACCTCCGGATGCCCGGGATGGACGGGGTGACGGCGATCGGCCGGCTGGCCCGCTCCGGCAGCACCGTCAAGGTCCTGGTGCTGACCACGTACGACACGGACGCCGACGTGCTGCCGGCGATCGAGGCCGGCGCCACGGGCTACCTGCTCAAGGACGCGCCCCGGGACGAGCTGGTGCGCGCGGTGCGCGCGGCGGCCCGGGGCGAGTCGGTGCTCTCGCCCAGCGTGGCGGGGCGGCTGATGGGACGACTACGCGCCCCCGCCCGGGAGCCGCTCAGCCAGCGCGAGCTGGAGGTGCTCACCCTGGTCGCCCGGGGCGCCTCCAACCGGGAGGCCGCGGCCCAGCTCTTCATCAGCGAGGCGACGGTCAAGACCCATCTGCTGCACGTCTACGCGAAGCTCGGGGTGAACGACCGGGCGGCCGCGGTCGCCGTCGCGTACGACCGGGGCCTGCTCACCCCCGGCGGGCGGTGAGGCCGCCGGGGCAGGATGGACGGGTGCGCGCGTCCCGGCTGATCTCCCTGGTGCTGCTGCTCCAGGCACGGGAGACGATGACGGCGGCCGAGCTGGCCGAGGAGCTGGAGGTCTCCGAGCGGACCGTCTACCGGGACGTGTTGGCGCTCTCGGCGGCCGGGGTGCCGGTCTACGCCGACCGCGGCCGGGCCGGCGGCTACCGCCTGCTCGGCGGCTACCGCACCCGGCTGACGGGGCTGACCCGGGACGAGGCGGAGGCGCTCTTCCTCGCCGGGCTGCCCGGTCCGGCCGGCGACATGGGGCTCGCCGACGCGGTGGCGTCCGCCGAGCTGAAGCTGCTCGCCGCGCTCCCGCCGAGCCTGCGCGACGCGCCCGCCCGCACCGGGCAGCGGTTCCACCTCGACGTGCCGGGCTGGTTCCGGGAGGCCGGGCCGCCGCCGTGGCTCGCCGAGCTGGCCGGCGCCGTGTGGCAGGACCGCACGGTGCGGCTGCGTTACCGGCGCGGTGACCGGGAGGTCACCCGGGAGCTCGCCCCGTACGGCCTGGTGCTCAAGAGCGGCACCTGGTATCTGGTGGCCCGGGTCGACGGCCACCATCGGACGTACCGGGTGGACCGGGTCACCGACGTCGAGCTCGGCGCGGAGACGTTCGACCGGGACGAGGGCTTCGACCTGGCCGCGTACTGGCGGGAACAGGCCGAGGCGTTCCTGCGCGGCATGCTCCGGGCCGAGGTCACGCTCCGGTTGAGCGCCGCCGGCCTGCGCGCGCTGCGCCACCTCGTCGACGCCCCCTTCGTGTACGACGAGGCCGTCACCGCCGCCGACGGCCCCGACGGGCAGGGCCGGGTCGTGCTGCGGCTGCCCGTCGAGTCCGTCGAGGTGGCGTACGCCCAACTGTTGACGCTCGGTCCCGAGGTGGAGGTGCTCGGCCCACCGGAGCTGCGCACCCTGATGGCCGCCGCCGCCGCGCGGATGAGCCGGCTCTACGCCGATCCGGACCCGGCCCCGCCGCGCGCGGACGATCAACGGTAGCGGCGCCGGTGACCGGGGCGTCGCCGGTCAGCGGTAGCCGGTGACGTCGGCGGGCTTGCCGGCGTCGACCACCTCGCTGATGTAGCGGAAGGCGTCCGGCCGGCTGCCGTCGACGTCGGTGAAGCCGTACACCTGGGAGAGCTCGCCGGCGGAGACGGACCGCCCACTCCAGCGGGCCTTCTCCTCGTCGGCGGCGAGGGCGGCCACCGCCCGCCCGACGAAGGCCGGCGTCTCCGAGATGAGGAAGTGCGGGTCCTTGGCCGCCCCGTCGCGCCAGTTCTCCTCGGTCACCCCGAAGTGCTCCAGCATCGCCTCCGAGCGGATCCAGCCGGGCGTGAGCGCGACCGCGGTGCCATCGTGCGGCTTCAACTCGTGCGACCAGGCGAAGGCGAGCCGGTTCACCGAGACCTTGGCCAGGTCGTAGAAGGCGGAGAGCCGGTAGTTGACGTCGTTGTACGCCTTCGTCCCGTCCCCGATCTCGACCACGAGTCCGCCGGGCCGCCGGATCAGCAGCGGCAGCACGAAGTGGCTGGTGATGATGTGGGTGTCGACGGCGAGCCGCAGCGTACGCAGGCCGGCGTCCAACGGCTGCTTCCAGACCGGCTCGTGCCAGGTGACGAGCGGGTCGGCGCCCCAGATGTCGTTGACCAGCACGTCGAGGCGGCCCTGCTCGGCGTCGATCCGTGCGGCCAGGTCGCGGACCTGCTCGGGGACCAGGTGGTCGACGACCACGGCGTGGCCCTCGCCGCCGGCGGCGGTGACCAGCTCGGCCGTCTCCTCGATCGTCTCCGGGCGGTCCAGCTCGGAACGGCCGGCCCGGCTGCTGCGACCGGTGGCGTAGACGGTGGCTCCGGCCGCGCCGAGCTGGACGGCGATCTGCCGGCCGGCCCCACGGGTCGCCCCGGCCACGAGCGCGATCTTCCCTGTCAGCGGTTTCGTCATACGACCGAGGTTGCCAGTGATACCTGACAGCGGAAGTCCGGTTTTCCGAACGGATGTCGTCCGTCATGATCCCCACATGCACCTGCTCCTCTCCGGCATCGTCGGTTCGGTCGCGTACGGGCTGGCCGGACCGGGCTCGGACACCGACCGGATCGGCGTCTTCGCCGCGCCGACGATCGCCTTCCACGGCCTCCGGCCGCCCCGTGAGTCGGTGGTCACCACCGACCCCGACGTGACGCTGCACGAGGCCCGCAAGTGGTGCCGGCTCGCCCTGAGCGGCAACCCGACCGCCACCGAACTGGCCTGGCTGCCCGAGGAGTGCTACGAGACGCGCACCGAGCTGGGCGAGCGGCTCGTGGCCATCCGGTCGGCCTTCCTCAGCGCGCCCCGGGTCCGCGACGCCTACCTGGGGTACGCGTCCCAGCAGTTCCGGAAGCTCGAGTCACGCGGCGACGGCACGTTCTCCGCCGACGTGCGGCGCAGGACCGCGAAGCACGCCCGCCACCTGGCCCGGCTGGTGCACCAGGGGCGCAAGCTCTACGCCACCGGCGTGCTGGAGATCCGGCTCGAGGATCCGGAGTGGTTCCGCGGGTTCGGTGAGCGGGTGGCCGGTGGCGAGCTGGCCGAGGCCCGGACGCTGCTCGCGGCGGCGGAGCAGGACTTCGCCCGGGTCCGCACGCCGCTGCCGGACCGCCCGGACGAGGCGACAGTGGAGCGGTGGTTGCTCGACGTCCGCGCCGCTCACCTGCCGCGGGGTTGACCGGCTGACGGGCTCGGTGGCCGCCCCGCGACTGCGGACGTCACCCGGCCCGCTCCGGTCACTGCACGTCGAACTCGTTGCCCTCGGGGTCGGCCATCGTGGTGTGCCGGCTGCCGTACTCGTCCACCTCGCGCAGCACTGTCGCACCGAGCGCGGTCAGCCGCTTCACCGTCACCTCACGGTCGGCCGGGCCGGCGTGCACATCGATGTGCAGCCGGTTCTTCCCCTGCTTCGGCTCCGGCACGGCCTGGAAGAGCAGCCGGCGGCCGAGCCCGGTGCCGCTGGCCGGGTCGACCGGGTCGTCGGGGTGGCGGACCGCGGCGAGCTGGCGGAACGCGCGGCGGCCGTCGACCTCGACGTACACCTCGGGCCCGATCGCGCCGGCCGCCACCAACCGGTCGACGAGGACGCTGTTGTCCTCCAGCTCGTAGTCGAGGGCCGCCGCCCAGAACCGGGCCAGCGGAATCGGCTCCGCGCAGTCGACGACGAGCTTCCAGCCCAGCGCCATGGCGTCCTCACCTTCGCTCGGTGACCCGCCCAGCGCGGACCGACCATGTAACCGTTCATAGTGGTTACGTGACGGATGACGCAAGCGGACTCACCCTGGTCTCCCCGGACGGCATCCGCTACCGCTTCGACCCGGGCGCGCTCTGCCTGGAGTTCCTCACCGCCGGCGGCCCCGGCCCGGTCGGCCGTCGCTACGAGGCCCTGCACCGGCCGGCCGACCTCGCGGCCTGGCTCGCCCTCTCGCGGCTGCGCTTCGACCCCGACAAGTTGGAGGTCGACGAGGAGGAACTGAGCACCGCGCGACGGCTGCGGGACGCCCTGTGGCGCCTGGCGTGCGCGCGGAGCGGCGGCCGGCCACCCAGCGACGAACCCGCCGACTTCGACGTGACCCCGGCGGACCTGGCCACCCTCAACGAGGTCGCGGCCGGTCCGCCCCTGGCACCCCGGCTGACCGCCGACGGGCACCGACGATGGGTGTACCCGGCCCGCGGCGGGCAGGCCCTCGCCACCATCGCCCGGGACGCGATCGACCTCTTCGCCGGCCCGCACGCCGACCGGATCCGCAAGTGCGGCGCCCACAACTGCCATCTCGTCTTCGTGGACACCTCGCGCCCCGGTCAGCGCCGCTGGTGCTCGATGGAGCGCTGCGGCAACCGGCACAAGGTCCGGTCACTGCGCGCCCGCCGGGCCGCCGACTGAGCGTCCCGGCGATCCGGGTCAGTCCACCAGACGGATGCGTACGCGGCGGTTGGCCCGGCCCTTGCTCTCCACCTTGACCACCTGCACCTTCCCGATCTGGGCGGTGGAGGCGACGTGGGTGCCGCCGTCGGCCTGCACGTCCAGCCCGACGATGTCGACGATCCGCACCTCCTGTTCGTCGGCCGGGATGAGGTTGGACTGGGTACGGATGATGTCCGGCAGCGCCAGCGCGTCGGCCCGGGGCAGCACCCGGACGGCGACCGAGCGGTCGGCGGCCACCTCGGCGTTGACCAGCTCCTCGATCCGGGTCTTGAAGTCCGCCGGCACCTCGGGAAGGTTGAAGTCCATCCGCGCCTCACCGGGCTCCATGTTGCCGCCGGTGACCAGCGCCCCGAAGTCACGGAACACGACACCGCAGAGCACGTGCAGGCCGGAGTGGGTACGCATCAACCGGGTACGCCGCCCGTCCTCGACGGCGCCGGTGACCGTGCTGCCGACCGGCGGCAGCGGATCACCCTCGACGGGGATCAACCAGAGGTCGTCGCCCTTGCGGGTGCCGGCGATCCGGGTCTGTACGCCCTGCCAGAGCAGCACCCCGTGGTCCGGCGGCTGCCCACCGCCGCCCGGGTAGAAGGCCGAACGGTCGAGCACGATGCCCTGCTCCGGGTCGGCGTGCAACACCGTGCACTCCCACTCGCGCAGCGTCGGGTCGGCGAGGTCCAGCCGGTGCGTCCGGCCGTGATGTGTGACACCCATGTCAGGGCAGGTTACTCGTTGAAGAAGGCGGAGATCCGTTCGCGCAGATCGGCGCGTTCGGTCCAGAGCACGTTCGGCCGGTCGTAGACGTGCAGGGTGGCCTCCGGAAGCACGGCCGCGAGCTGCTCGGCGACCTCCACCGGGTGCAGCTCGTCGCCCGCGCAGGCGATCACCAACGCCGGCGCGGTGACCGCCGTCAGGGCTCGGGCGTCCGGCAGCGCGACCTGCTCCGGCAGGCTGGCCAGCCCGGGCGCGAGCCCGTCCCGGAGCAGCTGGTCCAGACGTTGGCGCAGGTACGCCCAGCCGGCCGGCGTGTTCCGGATAGCGGCCGGCAGCTCGGCGCCGACCACCTCGGCGACCTCCGAGGCGTCCCCGCTCTCGACCGCGTCGAGCAGCGCGGTGAGCCGCTGCCGGGCCACGTCGTCGCGCGGACGGTCCAGCACGGCGGGTAGGAAGAACACGAGCCGGTCGAAGCGCTCCGGGCTCTGCGTGAGCAGCCGGCAGAGCGCGCCGGCGCCGAGGCTGGCGCCGAAGGCGCGGGTGGCGCCGCTCAGGTCGGCCATCGCCCGGACGTCCCGGGCCAGGTCCGCGTAGCTCCACGGGCCGGGTGGCGCGTCCGAACGGCCGTGACCGCGGAACTGGAAGAAGACCTTGCGGCCGGTGACCCCGCTACCGAACGGTCTGGTGGTGGCGATGCCGTTCCCCAGCCCGTGCGCGAAGACGGTGACCGGGTCGCCGGTGCCGGTGACGAGCCGCTCCAGCCGTACGCCGTGCGGCGTGGTGACCAGTTCGGTGTCCGGTTCGGGCAGCGCCGGGCGGCCGGTCCGGGGAGCGCCCGGGCCGGGGCCCCAGGTGCGGGGCCCACCGTCCGGGGGAGGCGGCCAGCGGAAGCCTCTCACCAGAACCCTCGGCCGTCGCTGAGGTCACGCAACCCGACCCGGACGTCCAAGAGGTAGATGAGCGCGGCCGCGATGCCGATCAGTCCGAAGAGGCTGATCGGGCCGAATCCGAGCAGGGTGAGCACGAGGCAGACGGCCAGGATCGCGATCCAGCCCCCCTTGGGCAGGGTGCCGATCGCGTTGAAGGCGTCGGAGCGCTGGGTGATGGCGTGCACCAGTGCGACGCCTTGAATGATCAGCGCGAAGACGAGCAGGACGAGCTCGATCACGTAGCGGGCTTCGAAGGCGAAGATCGGCGCGGCGTAGGCCATGACGGCAAGCTTATGTCGGCGACCCCGGAAACGTCCGACAAGGACGCCTCCGGGGCCGCCGACGTAGTGGATTACTCGGCGGCCGGCCGGGTCCGCTTGCTGGCCCGGGGCAGCTTGCCCGACGGGGTCTCGGCCGGCTTGGCGGCCTTGGTGGCCCGGGGCTTGCGGGCCGGGGCGTCCCCGGTCTCGGCCTTGACGGCGACCGGCTTCTCCTCGACGAGCTTCGCCACCTCCGCCGGGCTGGGCACCTCGGCCGGGGCGGCCTCGGCGGCGGTCGCCTCGGCCGGCTCGGCGGGGCGTCCCGGTACGGCGGGCCGCTCCGGGGCGATGTCGGCCCCGGTCGCCTCGATGTCCGCGTTCACCGTCTCGGCGGCCTCCAGCACGCCGGCGCCGACCACGCGCTCGCCGCGGGCGACCAGCGCGCCGTACGCGGCCAGCGCCCGCTCCTGCGCGACCTGCGCGCCGGCCAGGACGGCGGCCGCGTTGCGGGTGGCCGCGGCACGCAGCTTCTCCGGGTCGACCGCTTCCCGCAGCCGGTTCAGGTCCGCCGCCGCGCGCAGCTTCTCCAGGTCGGCCACCGCGCGCAGCTCGTTCAGGTCGAGGTCGCCCGCGGCCGCCTTCTCCCGCAGGGCATTGGCGGCGCGCAGCGTCTCGTTGGCCTTCTCACGCAGCTCGAAGCCGGTGACCACGGCCTTGCCGCCGAGATCGGCGACCACCCTGGTACCGAGGTCGCTGACCACGGCGGGCAGCTTGCGCAGCTGCTCGATCGCCAGCTCGCCGGCGCCGGCGGCGGCGTAGACGGGGGCCGGGATGCGGTTGGTCTTCGGCTCGGTCATGACGTCTCCTCCTCGGCCGCGTCCGCGGCCTTCGGGGCCGCGCTGCCGGCGGCCTTCTTCTCGTCGGTACTGCTGCTCGTCGGGGCGGGCGCCGGACCGGCCTCGGTGACCGCGACCGACTCGAGGACCGCCTCGGTCGGGGTGCCCTCCGATGTGGTGGGTCCGGTGGCGGCCGGGTTGACGAGTCCGGCCGACTCGGTCGGGGTGGTCGGCTGCCCCGCGGTGGCCGGTGGTTCGTGGGCCGCGTCCGCCGCGGCGGTCGCCTCGGCGAGGCGGACGTTCTCCCGGCGGAAGGTCTCGTAGATCTGGCTCAGCGACTGCTTCTGGGCCATCGTCAGGTCGGGGTCCACGGCGATGGCGGCCAGTACCCCGTGGCCCTCCTTGTCGTCCAGCAGCCCGGCCCGCAGGTACATCGCCGGGGTCGAGACCCGCAGTGCGCTGGCGAGCTGCTGGAGCACCTCGGCGCTCGGCTTGCGCAGGCCGCGCTCGATCTGGCTGAGGTACGGGTTGCTGACCCCCGCCTGTTCGGCGAGCTGACGCAGCGAGATCTTCGCGTTGCGCCGCAGGTCGCGAATGAACCCGCCGATGTCGGGAAGGTCCTTGCCGGTGGCCATGGTTCGACGGTAACCCGGGGTGCTAGCTACTGCAAGCAGATTGCTTGCCAGAGTTAGCAGCGTCTCATCTATGAACTTGCGCGCCCCATCCGTCCGTGCCTACGGTCCTCGGATGACCAAGATCGAAGTGAACGGCGCCGTGCTGGCGTACGACGA
The DNA here is from genome assembly GCF_004348525.1 of Micromonospora sp. 15K316. Classification (GTDB taxonomy): domain Bacteria; phylum Actinomycetota; class Actinomycetes; order Mycobacteriales; family Micromonosporaceae; genus Micromonospora. The sequence goes on from NZ_SMKG01000008.1 coordinate 73,541, forward strand.
TGCCGGCGAGGGCAGCCCCGTGGTGCTGCTGCACGCCGGCATCGCGGATCGACGGATGTGGCGGGCGCAGATCGACGCCCTCGCGGTCCGGCACCGGGTACTCGCCGTCGACCTGCGCGGCTACGGCGAGTCCGAGCTGCCGCCGTTGCCGTTCACCCACCACGACGACGTGGCCGGCCTGCTCGACGCCCTCGGTCTGCCCCGGGCCGCCCTCGTCGGCTGCTCGTTCGGTGGCCGGGTGGCCGTGGACACGGCGCTCGCCCACCCCGACCGCGTCTCCGCCCTGGCGCTCTTCGGCGCTCCGGTCTCCGGGCACGAGTGGTCCGAGGAGACCGAGCAGCTCTGGGAGAAGCTGGTCGGCGACGTCGACCCGGAGGACTTCCCGGCCACCGCCGCCGGCGAGGTGCGGTTCTGGGTGGTGGGGCCGACCCGCCGCCCGGAGGACGTGGACCCCGAGCTGGTCCGCTTCGCCGAGTCCATGGACCTGCGGGCCCTCGCCGCCGAGCAGGCGCTCAGCGCCGTCGAAGTGGGCGAGCTGGACCCGCCGGCCATCGCCCGCCTCGGCGAGATCGCCGTGCCCGTGCTGGTCGGTACCGGCACCGACGACGTCGCCGACCTCCGCCGGCTCGCTGATCGCATCGCCGCCGAGGCGCCCCAGGGGGTACGGATGCCGGACGTGCCGGACGCCGCTCACCTGGCCCCGCTGGAGCGTCCCGAGCCGATCAACAAGGCGTTGCTCGACTTCCTGGGCTGAGGCGCACCACCGCCGTGGCCGCCGCCGTCGCCCGCGCGGGCCAGAGCGCGCGGTCGTTGCCGGTCGAGCGGGAGGTCGCCGGCCCTCCCGGCACCGGCGTTAACGCGACGCCGGCGTTCCCCGGTCGATGAGCGCCTCCGGACGCGAGGCGAGCGACACCGCTCGCGGCGCCGGCGACTCGGGACGGCCGGCACGGGGAGGCTCGGTGCCGGGAGACCCGGCGCGGAGAGGCCCGGCGCGGAGAGGCCCGGAGCGGAGAGGCCCCGGTACAGGTCGAGCCTGATACCTCAGCGGCATATCCATGCCTCTGAGGTATCAGCGCTCTCCGTCAACCTGTACCGCCCGGGGAGCGAGGCCGGCCCGGTCCGGGCTAGACCGAACCAGGCGCACTGGATTAGACCGGGCCGGGCCGGGCGGTTACCGGGCTACCAGAGCGGGCGGATCGCGCCGACCGGCACGCCCCCGCCGAAGAGCGGCACCTCGGCGTACTCGGTGAGCACCGGGGCGTCCACGCCGAGCCGGCGCAGCGCGGAGACCAGCACCGGCATCCGGGCGCGGGCGGCGCCGTCGTCGATTTTCAGGGCGACCGCGCCCACGCCGGGGAGCGCCACGGCGATCACGCCCTCCGCGCCGACCTTGGCGAGCAGACCCGGGATGCCGCGCATCAGCCGGGTGTCGTCCGCGTGGGTGCCGCCGACGAGCTCCGGGTACGCCCGCATCGCGTCGGCCACCGTGCGCGGCAGCGAGCCGACCTCGGCCGAGACGAGCCGGAGGAACGCCCCGGCCAGGCCGGTCAGCGAGACCGCGAGCACGGGAGCGCCGCACCCGTCGACGCCGACGGCTGCCACCTCCTCGCCGGTGAACTCCTCGATCGACTCCCGCAGCCGCTGCTGGAGCGGGTGCTCCGGCCGCCAGTAGCCGTCCAGCGGCCACCCGGCCGCACGGCAGGTCAGCAGCATTCCGCTGTGCTTGCCGGAGCAGTTCATCTGGATCCGGGTCGGTCCGCCACCGGCGCGCAGCACCGCCTGCCGCGCCTCCTCGCCGACCGGCAGGTCCGGCGGGCAGTGCAGTGCCGACTCGTCCAGCCCGGCCCGCGCCAGCAGCGCGGCGACCCGCTCCAGGTGGAAGGCCTCACCCGCGTGGCTCGCCGAGACGAGCGCGAGGTCGGCCGGGTCGCTCAGCTCCAGGCCGGCGCGGAGCATTCCGATCGCCTGCATCGGCTTGCTGGAGGACCGGGGGAAGATCGGGGAGGTCATGTCCCCGGTACCGGCGACAGTCGCCCCCGAGGCGTCCAGCACCACGACCGAGCCGCGGTGCACCCCCTCGACGAAATCCGACCGGACCACCTCGGCGAGCGGCGCGCCGCCCTCGTACGTCTTTGCCACGGTGTGGACGGTACCGACGCGGTGGCGGTCTCCGGCGGCCGGGTGACCAGGTCGTCCGGGAATCTGTGACAGGAGTGCCGAACGGGGCTGGCCTTACAGGCCGAGCAGCTCGCGGGCCTCGGCGGTGGTCAATGGCGGGCGCTGGGCGAGCTGCGCGAAGCCGACCGCGCGGGCGACCAGCTGCATGTTGGACTCCACCGGACGCCCCTTGGCGTAGGTCACCGTGTCCTCCATACCGACCCGCAGGTGTCCACCCGCCGAGAGCGAGGCGAGCAGGACCGGGATGGTGCTGCGACCGATGCCGGTGGCCGAGAAGGTGGTCCCCTCCGGCAGGTCCCGCAGCATCTGCCGGGCGGCGACCAGCGTCTCGGTGGTGCCCGGCATGCCGCCGGGCACGCCCATCACGAGGTCGACGTGCACGTGCCCGCCGTGCGGGAGGCCGTACTTGCCGAGCAGGCGCTGGAGCGCGGTCAGGTGCCCGAGGTCGAAGATCTCGTACTCCGGCACGATGCCCCGCTCCTGCATGCGGGTGTGCAGGTCGACGATGAACTCCCAGCGGTTGAGGAAGACGTCGTCGCCGAAGTTGACAGTGCCCATCGTGCAGGAGGCCATGTCGGGTGCGGCGTCGAGCACCGCGAGCCGGTCGGACTCCGGATCGGTCACCGCGCCGCCGGAGGAGAGCTGGACGATCAGGTCGGTGCTCTCCCGCAGCGCCGTCACCGTGTCACGCAGCCGCCCTTGGTCGAGGGTCGGCTTCGCGTCGTCGTCGCGGATGTGGACGTGGATCACGGCGGCGCCGAGCGCCTCGCACTCCTTCGCGGTGAGCAGCAGCTCGTCGAGGGTCACCGGCAGCGCCGGGACCTCGGCCTTGGCCGACTCCGCGCCGGTCGGGGCAACCGTGATCAACGTACCTGTGGTCATGCCCGGATCCTAGACGCCGAGGTCAGTCCGGGTCGATGGCGGCGGCGATGCTTCCGATCATGAGGGTCGCGTCCTCGGGAACGTTGCGCTTGACCACCGCGAGCGCGATCTGGCCCAGCTCGTGATGGTGCACGGCGGTGCCCACGAAGCCGACCGCGCGGTCGTCGAGAGTGACCGGGGTGCCGGCGGCCGGCGGGTGGTCGGTGGTCACCCCGTCCAGGTGCAGCAGGACGAGTCGCCGCGGCGGCCTGCCCAGGTTGTGCACCCGGGCCACCGTCTCCTGCCCCCGGTAGCAGCCCTTGTCCAGATGCACCGCCGGGCCGATCAGGTTCACCTCGGCGGGGATCGTCCGGTGGTCGGTCTCCAGGCCGACCCGGGGACGGCGGGCGGCCACCCGGATCGCCTCGTACGCCCAGAGCCCGGCGACCGGCACACCCGCGCCGCGCAGCTCGGCGACGACCTGGTCCATCGACTCCCGGGGCACGAGCAGGTCCACCCCGAGGGGCACCCGGCGGGCCCAGCCACCGGCGGGCAGCGGCTGCACCGCGTACCGCGCGGTGGGCCGGGGCGGCACCTCGCCGTGCCGGAACTTCGGGCCCGGCACCGCGACCGCGTCGGGTGCCGCGAGCCCGGTGACGCCGAGCGTCTCGAGCGCCGCCGGCGCCTCCGGCCCGACCAGGGAGAGCAGCGCGTGGTCGGCGGTGGCGTCGCGCGGCTCGACCTTGCTGAAGAAGCGCATCTTCTCCAGGTACGACAGCAGCCCGGTGGTCGCCCCGGGCTCAGTGTCCAGCCAGGTGGTCACACCGTCCTCGGCGACCAGGGCGTGCTGCTCGACGTGCCCGTGCGGGGAGAGCACCAGCAGCTCGGTCCCCTCGCCGGCGGCGAGGTCGGCGAGGTGCTGCGAGGTCAGCGTGTGCAGCCAGCTCGCCCGCTCCTCGCCGGGCACCGCGATCACACCCCGGTGCGACCGGTCGACCAGGCCGACGGCGGTGTCCAGGGCACGTTGCTCCCGCATCGGGTCGCCGTAGTGCGCGGCTACCCCGCGCACCCCGGCCGCGGCGTGCACCGGCTCGGGCTGGTCGTGGCTGGCCTCGTCGATGCTCTCGACGGCCACCGCGCCCGCGATGTCGATCATTCCTGGTCCCCGTTCTCACAGCCGCCGCAGACACCGAAGAGTGACACGTGCCCGATGTCCACCCGGAATCCGCGCTGGCTGAGCAGTTGGTCGGCGAACGGCCGGATCAGCTCGGGGTCGATCTCGTCGATCCCGCCGCAGTTGCGGCAGACCAGGTGGACGTGCTGGTGCTCGCCGGCGGCGTGGTACGTCGGTGAGCCGTGCGAGAGGTGGGTGTGGGTCACCAGGCCGAGCCGTTCCAGCAGCTCCAGCGTGCGGTAGATGGTGGTGATGTTGACGCCGGCGGCGACCTCGCGGACCGCGGTGTGCACCTGCTCCGGCGTCGCGTGACCGAGGTCCAGCACCGCCTGCAGGACGAGCTGCCGCTGCGCCGTCAGCCGCAGCCCACGGGAGCGGAGCATTTCCGCGAGGGAGGATTCGGACACCGTCCGATCATAGTTCGTCATCACGCGGATCCCGGCCCACGTGCTCCGCCGCTACGCTCGGCGGTCATGGTGGCATCGAGGATCGCCGTGCTCGGCCGCGACGCCGTCGCCGTCGGCGACCCGGTGCTGCGCGGTGACGACCGGGGCGTGCTGCACGGTGACGGGCTCTTCGAGACCATGCACCTGCGCGCCGGGGCGCCGTGGCTGCGCGACGAGCACCTGCACCGGATGGCCCGGTCCGCCGCGGCCGTCGAGCTGGCGCTGCCGCCCCGGGCCGTGCTGGTGGGGCTGCTCGACGCGGTTCGGGCGGGCTGGCCGGCCGCGGTGGAGGGCGCGCTCCGGCTGGTCTGCACCCGGGGGCCGGAGAGCGGTGGCCCGCCGACGGTCTACGCCACCCTCGCCGAGGTTCCGGCGGCGGCCCGCCGCGCGCGGGTGACCGGAATCACGGTGGCCACCCTGCCGCTCGGCGTGCCCGCCGCGTCGCGGGCCGCGTTGGACTGGCTGCCCGCGGGAGTCAAGTCGACGTCGTACGCGGTCAGCACGGCCGCCCGACGCTGGGCGCGACGGGCCGGGGTCGACGACGTGCTCTGGATCTCCTCCGACGGGTACGCCCTGGAGGGGCCGAGCGCGAACCTGGTGTGGCTGGTCGACGGCACCCTCTGCGCGGTGCCCGCGACCCGGACCGGCATCCTGCCCGGCACCACGGCCGCCTGGCTGCTCGCCCACGCCGGTGACCTGGGTCTCGGCGCCGACGAGCGGATGGTCACCCCGGCCGGGCTGCGCGGCGCGGACGGTGTCTGGTTCACCTCGTCGGTGCGCGGCCTCGTCGAGGTGACCGCGCTGGACGGCGACTGTCTCTGATACACATCTGACACTGCCGACGATCTTACGCGTGTAGATCTCGG